>JBDHQL010000051.1:0-8098 GCA_039807035.1 Chthoniobacterales bacterium | reverse complement strand
TCCTTATTTCTTTTTGCCTTCACCCGGGCGGTATTCTTCGAGTTCCGCAGCTTCGAAGGCTTTGGCGAGGCCCACGAGTTCTTCACCCGGACGCAGGGTGTCCATGGCTTCGGATTCGCGGCGCAGTGCTTCCTCGCTGTAATGCGCGGCTTTAATGCTGAGGCCGATGCGGCGCTCCACTTTGTCCACTTTAATGACGCGGGCTTCCACTTCGTCGCCGACTTTAATGACGTCTTTAACTTTCGCCACGTGTTCTTCGCTGAGCTGCGAGATGTGAACAAGGCCATCAATATCATGATCGAGCGCAACGAACGCACCGAAGTTGGCGAGTTTGGTGACTTTGCCTTTGACGAGATCACCGATCTTGTAGAGACGATCAATTTCCTTCCACGGGTCTTCATCAAGTTGTCTCACACCAAGAGCGATGCGCTGATTGGCTTTATCAATGTCAATGACCACGGCTTCCACCTCATCACCTTTTTTGAGGACCTCACTTGGATGATTGATCTTGCGTGTCCAACTCAAGTCGGAAACGTGAACCATGCCGTCAATGCCTTCCTCCAATTCCACAAATGCGCCGTAAGCGGTCATGTTGCGAACGGTACCCTTCACCTGCTTGCCGATGATGTAGCGCTGTTCGATTTCATCCCACGGATTCGGCTCGAGCTGGCGGACGCCGAGAGAAATTTTTTGCTCTTCCTTATTGACGCCGAGAACCACGGCTTCGACATCCTGACCGAGTGTGAGGACATCGGACGGGCGGGTGATGCGCTTTGTCCACGACAATTCCGACACGTGGATGAGACCTTCGACGCCTGTTTCGATTTCGACGAAAGCACCGTAAGGAACGAGGTTGGTGATTTTGCCGGTAACTTTCGTGCCCGTCGGGAATCGTTCCTCGATTTTGTCCCACGGATTGTGCGTGGTTTGTTTTAGACCAAGCGAAACGCGCTCCTTTTCCTTGTTGATTTCGAGAACTTGTAGCTGGATTTCTTGCCCGACTTTCAGCAACTCACTTGGATGTGTGAGGCGTCCCCACGTCATGTCGGTGATGTGCAGGAGTCCGTCCATACCGCCGAGGTCAATAAACGCTCCGAAGTCGGTGAGATTTTTCACCGTGCCGAGAACCGTGGAGCCCACTTCCGTGCTTTCCATGAATTCGAGGCGTTTTTCGCTGCGCTCTTGTTCAATGAGTTCGCGACGGCTGAGAACGACGTTTTTGCGATCGTCGTTGAGTTTTACAATTTTGAAATCGTAGGTATTGCCCACGAATTGGTTGAGGTCCTTAGGCGGAATGATGTCAATTTGTGACGAGGGCAGGAAAGATTCCACACCGATGTTGACGAGAAGGCCGCCTTTCACGACGGCTTTGACGCGGCCTTTGATGATGCCTTCGTTTTGGAAGACGGTTTTAATTTTATCCCAATTTTGGCGGTAGGCCGCTTTTTCTTTAGAGAGAACGACCATGCCTTCGTCATTTTCGAGACGAACGAGCAGGACTTCAATTTCGTCGCCGACAGCGACATCTGCGGGATCGTCGAATTCAATGGCGGGGATGGTGCCTTCGGATTTGTAGCCAATGTCCACGAGAAATTCACGGGGACGAACTTCTAGGATGCGGCCTTTGACGATGCTGCCTTCTTTGTATTTTTTGGTCGCGTTGGCGATCAATTCTTGTACTTGGGTCATGATAAAATCCGCACGAGGGCGGAGGTGGGACTGATGGTGTATATTTAGATACCTCGGTTCCGGTTTCGGTTGTCACTTCGGGGTCAGCAATCCCTATCGGGGCTGGTCGAAGCGAAGGGTTAATCTGCCAGACGACACGACATCACACAAGACGAAAAGGAAGTTTTTGAAGTCAAAAAGTCGCCACAGTTTGGTTTGTGCGACCGCCGTAAAACGAGTTTTCCAACTCGTTTCTTCAAGAATGTGGGTGCACAAAAAGGATGGGAGCAGAGGAGGCCATGCTCAGTGAAAGCGTGGGGAAGGGTTCTCGCACAGGCGACGCGGGCAAGGAGGACGCAATTTGTGATCACTTCATTTTTCTCCGTGTTCAAATTATTATGCCCAAGAAACGGAGTAAGCACGGTTTGAGTCGCGGGGATTTCGATTTTGGGATATGGGAAGAAAGAAGAATTTCCCCACCGTTATGAAAATCATTCGATTTTTTCTTTTCGCCTTCATCTTGTTTTGCATGTCTCAATTTTTGTTTGGAGCGGCGTCGGCGGATGTGCAGATGCTGCCGGATTCGGGGGAGATGCAGCCGGGCACGACGTTGGAGTTTCGATTTGCGAACGCGATGGTGGCGTCGGATGCGCTCGGGATGACGAAGGATGCGCCTGTGGTTTTTGAGCCGGAGCTACCCGGCACATTCACGTGGTTGAGTACGCGTAGTGGGGTGTTTGTGCCGCAAGGGCCTTTGCCGCTGGGAGAGCGGTGGACAGTGCGGTTGCGTTCGGGATTGCAGGATGCGAAGGGCGGGGCAATTCCTGCAGGGTGGAGTGCGGTGGTGCAAACGCCGCCCTTTGGGGTGACGACGGTGGCAAATGGAGTGTGGGATAAGGATCATGTGTCGGCGCAAGTTTCCGTGAAATTGGCCTTTCGTTTGCCGGTGATGGCAAATGCGGAGTTTTTTCGGTTTGTAGATGATGCCGGTCGCGAGGTTGCGGCGGAGGTTCGTCATGCGGTGAAGGGCGATTATTTTAATGTTGGAGGCGCGGATGAGGATTGGAAGACGCGATGGAAATTATTGCGGGATCCTTCGGCGAGGGCGGAGCAGGAGAGTTTTCCGGCGCGAGTTATCGTCACGCCTCGTACGCCATTGCCGGCGGGGAAGGGATGGAAACTACTCGTAAAAGCGGGGCTGGCGGCCGAATCCGGAAGGGAGAAGCTTGCGGAGCCTTATGAAATCCCGCTTGGCACGGTGCAACCTTTCGCACTCAAAACTTTGGAAGCTGCGAATTTCATTAACTCCGGCCCCACTTTGACGATGATTTTTTCCGGTGCGCTTGCGCCGGATATTACAGGGCAGGACATAGGGAAATTTTTTACGATCAGTCCGGAGCCGTCCGAGCTGACGTGGGAGGTGGACTATGACACAGTTGTGGTGCGTGGAAAATTTGAACGCGACCGCGATTACAAACTCACCATTTCCGAGGCGGTATGTTCTGAGGTGGGGCAGCCTTTTACGGGAGTGCGAGCACAGACGGTGCGTTTTGGCCCCGTGCTTCCTCGGCTGTATTTGCCGGAATTGACGATGTCGCAAATTCTTAGCGGACGCCGCATTCTCCCCGTGCGTTCGGTGAATCTTGCGGCATTGCACGTCAAGGCCACGCTGCTCGCGCCGGATTCGGCGGTGCGTGCGTTGTCGGTTTTTAAGAAAGACGAATGGAAATACGACAATGGTGAGGCGATTGCGCTTAAGGGCATTCAAGGACGTATTCTTTGCGACGAGACGATAACGCCGAGCGATGTCACTCTCGATGCGCCGCAGACGACGGAGTTAGATTGGACGACATTGTTTGGTGGGAAAAAGGCGGGCGTCATTCTTCTCGAACTTCGTGGCACCGCGTTGCCCGATGTCCCTTCGCAGACGCCTGCGGCTCAGGCGTTCCTTCAACTTACCGACTTAGGAGTTCTTTGGCAAAAAACAGGCGACACAATTCGCACGCGAATTTTTTCCATGGAGACAGTAGCACCCGTTGCAGGGGCGTCGGTTCGATTGTTGGATGCAAAATTTCAATCAGCAGCGACGGGGAAAACCGAAGCGCAGGGAGAGGTGTCACTCACTTACAAAAAAGAACCTGAGTGGCTAGTGGTCAGCTCGGGTAACGACACCTGTGTTGTGCGCATGGGCGCGAATGCGGATGCGTTACGTATTGGCGACTGGTATTCGGCCAATTGGTCGCCCGGGCGTGGGGATGAAATTCTTCGAGCGATGATGTTCACCGACCGTCCGCTTTATCAACCCGCAGAAACCGTGCATCTCAAAGGTTTCCTGCGGCTCATTGAGGGGGGGGACTTTGCGGTTGCGGAAAAGCAAGAGGCTGTTTTGGTTTTGCGTGATCCGCAGTTTGATGAGGTTTTGCGGCAGGATGTGACCACCGATGCGCAGGGGACGTTTGATGCGGAACTTGTTTTGCCGCGTTCGCCCTTGGGAAATTATTTGCTGCAATTGGAAGTTGAAGATGCCGGCGTTGTGACCAGTGTGCCACTTCTCCTCGCCGCTTATCAGCCGAATGCCTTTAAGGTGACGGTGGATATTTCGGAAAAATTTCCCGCAGGTTCTCCTGCGCCACAGGCCACGATTGGAGGACAGTATTTCTTCGGAGGCGATCTTACGTCGGCGGATGTGCGATGGACTTTGCAATACCGTCAGGAAACATTTACGCCGTCCGGATTTGACTCTTTCACATTCCTTGGTGACGAGGAAGAAGGCGCCAAGCCACTCACGTTGCGTGGGGAAGTTCATCTTGCGGATAGTCAATCTGTTTCCATCCAACCCATGCTCCCCACACCCGAAGGCGCGCCCTTTCGCGGGGTGCTTTCGGCAGAGGTGACGGATATCAATCAGCAGACGGTTACGGGCCAAGCGACATTTACACGGCAAGCGTCCGATTTTTACCTTGGCATTGCGCACGATGAGGAGCGCGTGATTCCACTGGGCAACGAACTCCCATTGCAAATCATCGCGGTGCAACCTGACGGACAACCGCTCTCCGCGCCCGTGGAAACAACGGTAGAAATTGAGCATTGGCGTTATCACGTGGTGCGTACCTTGGGTGCCGGTGGGGCGGTGACATTTCGTGATGATCTCATTAAAGAGCCTGTCGCTACGATGAAAGCCATGACGATCATTCCGGAAAGGCGTGGTGAGGGATGGACGGCCGGTTCGCAAGAAAGCACACGATTTAAGCCGACGACGATTGGGCGTCATCAAGTGCGCGTTACAGCTCGTGATGCAGCAGGTCGTAAGGTGACCACAGAAACTTCGTTCTATGTTTCCGGCGCAGGTGAAACCGCGTGGGATTACCGGAATCCTTGGGAGATCAAGTTGGTGCCGGACAAAGAATCCTATCTTCCCGGAGAAACTGCACGTGTGCTTGTGCAGACACCCATGGATGGTCTCGGCTTCGTGAGCATTGAGCGTGGGGATGCCATTTTGCGCAGCACGCAGGAGAAACTTAAAGGCAATGCGCCGGTACTTGAAATTCCCATCGTGGAAAATGATCCGCCGAATATCAATGTCTCACTTGTCATTTTGCGCGGTGCAGACCAAAGCCCACGTCAATTTCCCGCGCCGGATTTTCGCTTTGGTTCTTGCACTCTCCACGTCGCGGCACCCGAGGCACATCTCCACGTGGATGTATCGCCTGCGCAATCCAAGATTCAGCCTGGTGACGAAGTGATAGCGACAATTCGTGTGAGGAATCACGAGGGAAAACCGGTGATGGGAGCGGGTGTTACTTTTTATGCGGTAGATGATGGTGTGCTTGCGCTCACGGATTTCAAACGGCCTGACCCTGCGGATATTTTTCTCGCATCAGTACCCACGCGGGTGCTGACGGGTTTGAATCTCGCGCAATTATTGCCGGAGGACCCCAATGACATTCGCTTCGGCAATAAAGGATATCTTATCGGCGGCGGTGGGGACGGCGGACTTACGACTTTACGTGAAAACTTTCCCGGTACTGCGTGTTGGCAATCGGGCCTTACGACCAAGGAGGACGGGTGTGTCACCGTGCGATTTAAGGCACCTGACGCTCTCACACGGTATCGTTTAATTGCCGTTGCGGCTTCCGGCACGATGGCTTTTGGCTCGGGAGAATCCGGAGTTAAAATCACGCGTCCGCTCATGATTCTGCCGGCGATGGGGCAGTTTGCGAATGTCGGCGATAAGCTCGTGGCACGGGCTGTGATTCGCAATGACACCGGCAGCGATGGCACCGTAGATGTCGTTCTCAAAACGCCCGCAGGTGAAAATCATGCGTCGTTAACAATCCCCAACGCATCCGCACAGGCCGTAGATTTTCCCATCACATTTTCCAACGAAGGCGCCGCCGCTCTCGAATGGTCGGCAACCTTACGGGCGGGCGATACTTCCTTTACCGACAGCGTCAAAATTGCGCTACCCATCGGTTCGCCCATGTTGCAGCTTCGTGAAACTTATTTCACGCAAATTGGCGAAAAGGCGAACAACCTCCTCACGGGGATCAATCCGCAATTGGTCGAAGGGCGCGGGAGTGTGGATGTCACGGTGGCGAACACGCGCCTCGTGGGTCTTGGCGAGCGGGTGCGGTTTCTCGTGGAGTACCCTTATGGCTGCGTCGAGCAAACAACATCGGCCCTTGTGCCTTGGCTTGTCATGCCCACGCTCGGTCCGCTGATTCCGCGATTTGCACGGGAGGAAAACGAAACACAACGCGTCATTACGGAAACCCTCGCGAAATTATTGGAGTTCCAAACGGAAGATGGCGGTCTTGCATTTTGGAAAGGCGGCACCCAATCCGTGCCGTTTCCGAGCGCGTGGACGGCTATCGTTCTTTCACGTGCGGCAGCTCGTGGGGTAACAATGCCTGCTGGATGGAATGCGTTGCTTGAGTATTTGACGAAATCTTTACGCGGGTTGGACGGCACTACACACGATCAGCAGCTCGCAGAAAAAGCGTATGCAGCTTATGCGCTCGCTCTCGCGGGCCGAGCGGAGGCTTCGTATCACGAAGAGCTTTTTCGTCGGCGTGCGAATCTTTCGCCGGATGCCCGCGCCATTCTTGCACTCGCAATTTTACAATCCCATGGCTCTCGCGACATGGTTGCGGAATTGCTGAAACCCGATGCAACGGCGCCCGAAAACACGTCAGCTTTTGGAGATGCCGCACGCGATTGTGCCATTCGTTTGCTGGCGTGGACGCATTACGAGCCCGCCAACCATGAGGTGGCGATACTTTTGGCGGAACTGCTCACTTTCGAGTCGGGAACTCGCAATAGCACCACGCAAAACGCAGCATGGGCGTTGCTCGCTTTAACCGATTACCGAGAGAAAATCGAAAAACCCGCACAGCAAACTCGCAAAGTTCATGGAACTCTCACATCCGGAACCGATGCGATTCCATTTACCGTGAGTACAAAATCCCCTGCGTTTGCAAAGACCTTTTCATGGGCACCGCAAAATGGGGCACCGACATTAAGCGTCGAGAATTCATCAACGACGCCGCTTTATGCAGAAACGCAGTTTGCGATTTATCCGCCACTTGGGGAGCAGCCGCGTCAGGATCGCGGATTCGCGGTCTCACGCAGCTATCAAAAAATAGCTTCCGATGGTTCTTTGCAGCCTGCCGAAAACTTGCGTGTTGGTGATCGCCTCGTTGTCACCTTGCGTGTGGAAACGACGCGCTCTGCCGCATTTATGGTGCTGGAGGATCCATTGCCTTCAATTCTTGAGGCGGTGAATCCCGAGTTTGTCAGTCGTCATGTAGCCGGTGTTGAAGCGGAATCACCCTGGCTCATCAGCCATCGCGAAATGCGAGCGGACCGTGTACTTTATTTTTGCGATGCGTTGCCGCCCGGTGCTTACACATTCACATATCTTGCGCGTGTGCGCATGGCGGGTGAGGCTCTTGCCGCTGCGCCAACGGTTACTTCCATGTATCGTCCGGAACGTTTTGGGCTGGGAGAAATTTCCCGCTTAAGAAGCCAAGCTGTGGATTAAAGCGATGTCGGTTTTGTGCTGTTTTTCGGCGAGGTGCGGAAACGAGTTGGAAAACTCGTTTTACGTCGGAGGAAAATCAATCCCGCGCCGAACCCGAAGATGATGAGAAGCCATGGGGTAGGCTCGGGAATGACGCTATAAACCCAGTCGGCATTTTGTGATATGCGGGTAAAATAGCTTGAATCGCCATAGAGTCCGCGAAAGCCATTGGAGCTGCCGCCGCTGAGTATATCCCATGGATTCATGCCCCAAGAGGTCACTCCCGCCAACTTCCATTCTCCATTGTCCTCAATGAAGGTTGGCCCTCCGCTGTCTCCCGCCGCGCTGGAACCTTCCACGATGTTGGTTCCCAACATCATCTGCGCATAGGAGCTATTTGTTCCAACG
>JBDHQL010000050.1:0-8269 GCA_039807035.1 Chthoniobacterales bacterium | reverse complement strand
AGACGACGCCCTTGCTTGCTGCCGCAAGGTTCCATATTCGCACCAACTCTGCGCAAACCCGCCCGGTTGGTAATAACCCAAAAATGCCGTGGCCCCCAGGTAGTGGACGCGCCAACACGAGGAACCCCAAGCCAGCGACGAAGAATGCGAGACCCGCTAAAAAAACGCCTCCCGCCATCCAAAACGTCTGACTGGCACCTCGAAGCACCGACCATTGCAGAGGCACGACAAACAGGCACAGAACAAGGACGCTGCTTAACCCGATCGCTCGATCCAGCATGACACTCAAGCATGCTTCCCCTGCACGGCCGGGAGCTGCCCGTGAAATGTAAACCATGCGCGAGGCGTCATCGCCGATGGGACCCGGGAGGAACATCATGAAGAATTGCCCGATCCACGCGATGCAGAACAGCGAAGTGAGCGGGGCATGAATGTCGAAAATCCCCAACAATTTTTGCCACCGCCAAGACGCGAGAAAAATAATCACTACCCCTACTGCAAGCATCCAGACAAACGGCCACAGTTTAGCAGCCGCCAATAACTCCCAAAGCTTACCCGCATCAATCCTCCCGAACAGCCACCATAGAATCCCTCCAGCAAAAACCATTTTGGCAAGCACAAAAAACGTCTGACGAATATTCATGGAAGATTTATGGAATTCCTGTTCGTCAGAATTTTTGACCGCGAGTAACACAGGTTTCACGGATAATTTCCCTGCATTTTCCCATCCGGGTTAAGAGAAGCTCATGACCGCATGCACAACCTCGCCTGCGCGCATCTTGGCGGTCAGATCATTCACGTCCTCCAGCCTCCCTCGGTGCGTGATGAAGCCGCGCCAGAGAATTTTTTCTGAGGCCAGAATGCTGAGAATGTCGGGAATATCTTTTTCCGGACGGCTTTGTCCGCCTTCCGAGCCGGTTAGAATCCGGCCATGGTGCAGCGGCAGGGTGTGAAGGCTTACGCGCTGGTCGCTCGGCATCACGCCGAAAAGTACGCAGCGACCGCCCCGTTCCCGCGTTAGATCATAAAGCATTTCGATCACTCTCGGATTTCCCGTACCGTCAATGGTCACATCAGCCAAGCCGCCTAGGATTTCACGAATTTTCGCCGCCGCATCTTCGTGGGATGCATTGATGGTGTGCGTGGCTCCGTATTCGCGGGCTTTGGCTAGTTTGTGATCGTGCAAATCCACGACAATAATGGGATCCGCTCCCGCGAGCTTCGCGCCCAGCACCACCCCCAGCCCGATCCCCCCCGCGCCGGCCAACACCACAGATTCCCCAGCATGAACATGCGCGTCATTGTTGATGATGCCAAAGCCCGTCGTCAGTGTGTCCGCCAGCAGACAGCACAGATCAAAATCCGTATCGTCGGGAACCTTGGTCACCCGATTTTCCGAAAGAACCGCCATTTGCTGAAATGTTGTAATCGGCCCGGCATTCACCGGGCGTCCGTTCCAATCATAGACCGCCCCCCCGGCGAAACACCCGGCCCCCGGACGCCAATGACACACCACGCGGTCACCCGGCGCGACATGCGTCACGTCCCCACCTACTTCCCGCACAATCCCACCCGCCTCGTGTCCGAGCAAATGAGGGAGGAATTTGTCTGGCCCCTTCACACCGTCAATTTCCCCGATCTGCGACCCACAGATGCGCGTGGCATGAATTTCTACCAATACTTGCCCCGACTTGAGCGGCGGAAGCTCGACCTCGTCAATGACTAGTGGCTGGCGGTTTTCAACCAGAATGGCGGCTGGTGTTTTCATAATTTTTTGACCACGGATGACACGGATTTCACGGATGTTTTTTAATTTCAGAAAACCCAAATCCCATCCGTGCCATCCGTGTTATCCGTGGTTAATTTTCCTTATCGAACTATTCTTTTCCATTCCAGACGGGAAGATTTGAAGTTGAGCAGAAGTGCAAGGCGCAGTCCGGTTATGGCCAAATAGCCTGCCATCTGTGCCATGTGCGAATCGTTGAAAGCGGTCACAACTTTTGGATCAACCACCACTTTACCGTCAACAACCATGTCGGGAATCAGGACTCCAATGCTGTTTCCTTTGTAACTGACAGGAAAACGACGCTGCTGCTCGACATGGTGTCCGCGCTCACACAACTCGATAGCCAAGGCGTTTTCGTAGAGTTTCTCATCAAGCCCAGGTTTAAGAGCATTGAGCACCTCGATTGCAGCGCCAATGATTTGCCTGCTCAATTCTTCGTGGACAAGCATTTTTCCGGACAAATCAAATGATATTTTTTGATCACGGATACCACGGATTTCACGAATATTTTTTAATTCCAGAATATCTGAATCCCATCCGTGCCATCCGTGTTATCCGTGGTTAATCTTTATTCAAAATAAATGAAGCTATGGTCGCCGGTGTAGCCGGTGTGCTTGAACCACCAGTCCCATTCATCCGGGGCGAAGAAAGCGCGGCAGGTGAGTTGCCAATACAGTAAATTTGCCTTCTCAGCCTCGTTGCGCCAGCTTTCGACGCAAAGGTAACGGTGCTTTTTTCCGACCCGCATCATTTCACGCAGGGCGCGGTCAAGGTCAAAGCAAGGAAGCACGTGTAATGCGTTGATCGAAAAGACAAAATCGAATTCCCCATCGTCAAACGGCAGATCGTTCGCATGCCCCTCAACTAAGTGGCCCTTTATCTCAGGCTTTGCGCGATCGAGTGCGTAACGACTGATGTCTAGTCCGGTGACTTCCAAACCCGGCACCGCCTGGGTAAGATCGTAGAGCAGAAATCCCTTCCCGCAACCTATATCGAGGACTTTGTCCCCAGCCTTCAGTCCGTAGTGGCGCACCATCAAGTCGGCCACCTTACGCCAACGTCCGTCATAATTCATCCCGCCATACCCCGTACGCCGGTCGCCGTCCCAATATTCCACATCCCATTTGAAGGCCAACTCAGCCGCCCTAGCTTTCGGGTATTCAAGGTCGTTGACGCGTGCGAGGTAGTCACGCTTGGTCGCCGTGTGCAACGGACTGATGAAGTCGATGTAGGCCATAATAATTTCAAAAAGGGCCGGTGAACGCCGGATCAGGCTTGTCGAGTTCGACACCTTCGGGCACAGAAAAGATATCCGGATCAACCGACAACCCAAGCATGCGTCGCACCGATGTGACGACGTGTGGGGCACGCGGATAAAACACAGCCGAAAGTGCGGGGCTGGTCGGCGTGGGAGACTCAGGCAAAGTGATGGCATCGGGCGCAGCTCGTAGTGCCGTATGTGCTCCGCGTGCCACGAGCGACACCAGCTCCGACGCCAACCCACAGCAGCCCGCACCAATATCGGCAGCGACAAAACATCCTGTCTTTCGCACCGATGCGAGCAGGGTTTCGGTATCCAGTGGGCGCGCGCACCTCATGTCAATCACCTCTGCGGAAATTCCGTCTGCATCGAGCCGCTTAGCTGCTTCGAGTGCTTCGAGAACCATGGTAGAAAATGCCGCGATGGTGACGTCTTTTCCTTCCCGCAGCACCGCAGCACGCCCGAGGGGAAGGCCAGGTTCGCCCGCATCAAATCGCCCACGAACGCCATGAAGCCATCGGTGCTCGATAAAAATGACAGGGTCATCATCCTGCACGGACAGCAAAAGCAAATCACGCGAGTCTTGCGGAAAAACGGGGAGCACGACCTTGAGCCCTGGAACGTGAGCGAACCACGCATGGAGTGCCTGCGAATGTTGTGGCCCCTGACCCCACCCCCGGCCAACAATCATGCGAATGACCATCGGTACACGCATTTTACCCCCGAACATGTAGTGCCATTTCGCAGCTTGGTTCACGATCTGCTCCACCGACAACAGTGCGAAATCCACTCGCTGGTGTGTGAGGATCGGCCGAAATCCGTTCAGGGCCATACCAACCGCGATGCCGGTCACCGCATTTTCGGAGCAGGGGATATCGAAAACTCTCCTGGCGCCGAACTCCTCTTGAAGGCCGAGTGTCGTACCGAAAATACCTTTCGGGTCAGGGACGCCAAGGCCCATGATCACCACGCGCGGATCACACCGCATTGCCTCCGCCGTGCCCTCTCGGATCGCCTCCGCGCCCGTGAGAACTCGGCCGCCGCCCACTACTGCTGTTTCATCCGTCATGTAACGTTTTCAAAAAGAGCTTCGGCTCTGGGAAAACTCGCGCCTTCAGCCTCCTCGAACGCCTCCGCGATTTCGCACCCAATCTCGCTGGACAAGGCGTCCTCTACGCCCTTCGTCAGCAAACCCTCCGCCACCAATCGCTCACGCAGCATCCGCACGGGATCTCTCTCTCGCCACGCGAGATATTCCTCCTCGGTGCGATAGCCGATGTGGTTGTCAAACCCGTGCCCGCAGTGCTCGCGCCAGCGGTAGGTGTCAAGGAGAAGAAGCTTCGGTGCCGGGCTCACTGCCACTCCCCGAAGTGCCTTCTCGGCCACGCCACGCACAATATCAACATCGTTGCCATCCGCCTGAGATGCCCCCACTCCATGAGCAGAGGCCAGCCCCGTAATGCTACGCTCCACGGGCTGACGCACCTCCATCGGCGAATAGACGGAGTAGAGATTGTTTTCACATACGAACAGAACCCGCAAACCGTGTAGTGCCGCAAAGTTCAACGACTCACAAAATACCCCCTCCTCCGTCGCACCTTCTCCGAAAAATACAGCCGTAACATTATCGCGCCCGGCCAACTTGTCGGCAAACGCTAATCCGACCGCGATCGGAATCGTACTGCCCACAATCGGAACCGCGCCGTGGAATCCCGCGTCGAGATCTACGAGATGCATCGAACCGCCACGTCCGCCCGAACATCCGCTACTCTTGCCGTGAATCTCAAGGAGCATCCGCCGCAAGTCTCCGCCCTTAGCCAGATAGTGGGCGTGCGAACGATGCCCGCTCATGACACGATCCTCCCGGCGGAGCATCGAACAAACCCCCACGGCGGCCGCTTCCTGCCCGATACTCAAATGTACCGGGCAGCGCATCTTCCAGCGCGTGTAGTGCTCCGCAACCGCCTCCTCAACGAGACGAATACGCAGCAACGTGCGGAAAATGTTCACACGAGGATCCATTATACGGTGTCCCGATTGAGTAATGCCATGCCACTTTTGAGGAGTATCGGTTTTGAAATTGGCTCACGATTTCCCACAATTTTCACCGACTGGGCCCCAGCGAGTTGGCCCAGAAATGTTGTGACATCAACAGGGCAGCCGGCCGCAGCAGCGAGTGACATAAGGGAGAAAAACGCATCTCCGGCTCCAATGGTATCCACGATCTCATCAGCCAAAGGCGGACATATAGCGATGTGGCCATCCACATTGATACCAATAGTTTTGACAGCACCACGTGTGAGCCAGCCGGCCCGGGCATTGAGGTGGGCGCGGAGTTTGTCTAATTCTGCACAGTGATCCACATGGCGGTGACCAGCTGAAAGCAACAGTTCCTGCTCATCAAGGGAAAAGACATCCACCCGACGGTATTGGCGCGAAATAATATTGAACCCGTGATTATTAGAATTGGTCTGGCAGTTGAGCGCGAGAAAAGTGCCGTGATCCTGCAGGAAATCGCGTACCGGTTGCTGCATAATACCGTGGCCAAAATCCGTCATCACTACCAAGTCGCAATTTGAAATTTCCTGCTCGATGCGTTTGAGAACGCTCTCCACAACCGAGGATGCGGGGGGAACCTCATTGATAAAATTTACTGAAAACAGCTTACTCAAGTCCTTGCCTTCAATGACTGGTTCAACGAAGCGTTGCTTAATAATAGAAATAAAGTCCTCATCACGGATTGTGGCGTCATCTTCCACGGGCAGATGTTCCCTCAGGATCGGCTCCAGCCAGTCTTCGGTGCCGAGCAAGGAGACCAAACGGACATGGGGAGTGAATTGCTTGATATGACGATAAACCGCCAAGGCCCCGCCCGCCTGGGTTTCTTCCTCAAGATAACGTCCGGAAATGATACGGTTCTTCGAGGTGAGGCCTTGAACCTTGACAAAGGAATACCGATCAAAAATAGCATCGCCGACCACCAGCACACGGAGACCGGAAAAGGAACTGACCGCTGCCGCAAAATCTGAAGGTGTAATGCGCGTGGCGAGATCGGCACAGAAAGCAGCAACCTCCGGTTTCGCAGCATCGAAATGCCGATTGATGAGGCGGGTGGAGCTGAAAACCACATCACCGAGATACCGCACCTCTCCCCCAAATTTCTGTACGGCCGCCACATCATCCTGAATGTTGCCCGTGACATCATTCGCCGCATCGGCATATTCCGTCCCCTTGCAATAAACATGCGGACGCACCGCCTCAATCGCCTCGACCGCCGCCGCATGAGGAATCAGCACAACATAGTCCACAAACTGCAATGCCTCGAGAGTTCGCGACCGCAGGACATCATTGAAATAAGGCCGCCCAGGCCCCTTATTAACGTGCTTCTCATCGGTAACGGTGACGATCAACACATCCCCAAGTTTTCGTGCTTCTTCCAGATGTACGATATGCCCGGGATGCACGAGGTCGAACGTACCGTGACATTGTACGAGGCGCTTGCCCTCGGCACGGAGCTTTTCAAAAAACGCCTGCGCCTCGCCAAAGGGAATCTGTTTATTCGTCGCCATGTTACTTTTTTGAAGCAAAATCCGGGAGTGCCTTCATCACACGGAGATTATGGCATTGGTCAATCGGTGGCAGCGTTCCATTCCGAAAAGCTTCGATCACGTCTGAAATCCCATCGTTCACGGAATAATGCGGTGAAAATCCTGTACTCAGCAACTTACGAGAGCTGAGGCGATACGAGCGGGGATCATTGGAGGCACTCACCACAATTTCCGCAGGCACACGCTCGATGACGCGCTGAGCGATGTCCAAAATGGAGATATTTTCAAAACCGGCGTTAAAAATTCCCGTCATGGCCTCGCCTTTTTCAATCACATGATGATAAACGCCAATCATGTCACGAATATGAATATTGGGTCGTGTTTGATCACCGCCAAAGACCGTAATTTTTCCATTGGCCAATGCCTGCCATGTGAGGATGTTTACCGAAAGATCAAGGCGCATACGTGGCGAAAAGCCACAAATTGTCGCAGGTCGCACGATGGTAATGGCAAGCCGATCCGCATAACTTAGCAGTACGCGCTCGCTAATCATCTTAGTCTTATTGTAATCCGAAATTGGGACGAGGGGCAGGTCTTCGGTCACTTCATCTTCGGGACGCACGCCATAAACCGAACCGGATGACGCATAAATAAAATGTTTGACGCCGTATTTAAGCGCACGCTCGACAAGTTGCATCGTGGCCAGCGTATTCACCTCCCAATTCACACGAGCATCGAGGTCACTGCACGGATCGTTGGCGATATTGGCAAGATGCAAAACAATCTCCGCATCCTGCATCGGCACCGAGTCAACGTGACGAATATCTCCTTGAACAACCGTAAGCTTGGGATGCGGTTTCAAATGGTTTCCAAACCACTGCGTGTCAAAAGCTGTGACAGTATGTCCTGCTTCAAGAAGGCTTGTGACGAGGGGTGTCCCCACGTAGCCGCAGCCTCCGGTGACTAGAATTGTTGCCATAAATCGAAGTGTTAAGGTTTGTGAATATATTGCATCGGCTGCTCCCGCAGCGTGGACAAATTGGCATCTACCCATTGTCGGGTCGCCGCCACACCGTCTTCTAAAGATACGCGATCCTGCCAGCCGAGTTTGGTGCGAGCCAGCGTAGCGTCAAGCAGGTAGGCGGAATCCTTGCCGGGGCGATCAGCGACAATTTCTACAAAATCCTCAAATGGAACACCCGCCTGATCGCACATCAAGGCTACAAGATTACGGATGGAAATGGTGCGTTTAGTGGAAAGATGAAAAACATCCCCCGGCTCTCCTCGTAACGCAGCACGCAAAGTTCCCTCAGAAACATCATCAATGAAAATAAACGAACGCACCGAGTGTCCGCCTCCGTGAAGCTGAAGCTTTTTTCCAAGTGCCAACCCTAGCAGCGTACGCGGAATAATGCGGTAAAGTTGCTGGCCGGGGCCAAAGACATTGGCGGCGCGAGTAAACACCACGGGAAATCCGTAGTTTTTGAGGAAGGTTTGCAAATGGAGCTCGCATGCCGCACGCGAGGCAGCATAGGGCGTACTCGGATTAAACGGAGCATCTTCACGTACATCGCCCGAACAACTTCCATAAACCTCGGGTGTTGAGATGTGGACGTATTTTTTAAGCTCCGGCATTTTTCGGAGTCCGTCATGCAAACGCACATTGGCGACCAA
>JBDHQL010000049.1:0-8294 GCA_039807035.1 Chthoniobacterales bacterium | reverse complement strand
CGTTCCCGCTTACGAAGATTTGCGCTGGGAGGGCCTCGATTATTCCAAAGAAAAGTTTGCGGAATTGATGACTGAAAATGTTGAAAATCTGCGCGAACAAATTAGCTCTCATAGCGAATTTTTTGACAAAATCGGAACCACCTTTCCGCCAGAACTTAAAGCCGAACAAAAGAAAGTCCTCGAATGTATGGTCTGAGAGCTTGAGCAGGGAATACCCATTGGGTGCGCTCTGGAATGTCCTCCTTGCTATCATCACAGTGAGAGCTTAGTTTTTGAACTCATGAGCTTGGCCGAACTAAAACAAGCGGTTCAAGAGCTTCCGCCATGCGATCTGACAGAACTGGCCGCCTTTATTCGAGACGAAGATAATAAAGTGTGGGATGAGCAGATTGACGCTGATTTTTCCGAGGGAGGAAGGCTTCATGCTATGCTCGATGAGGTTCGCAACGATCTTCGGGCAGGGCAAGGTCGCTCAATGAACAGGCTGTCGTGTTAGATTTTGACTGACTCCAATGTGATCCCTGCATTTCGTAGTTAGTCTCCACTTTTCAATCGAGTGAGAAGGCCGCCGAATCGTTGTCGGGTGTCATTTTTCCGAACCGCCGTCGCGAACGCCTTATGCTGGCCGACGACGACAACCAAGCGGCGCCCGCGTGTGATGCCGGTGTAGAGGAGATTGCGTTGCAGAAGAAGAAAATGCTGCATGGCGAGGGGAATGACAACGACAGGGAATTCCGAGCCTTGGCTCTTGTGGATGCTAATGGCGTAGGCTGGTTCGAGTTCGTCTAGCTCGCCAAAATCGTAAGTAATACGCCGTCCCTCGAAATCCACGGTCGCCTGTCGCTCGTCAGGATTGATTTCGACGATGTACCCGATGTCGCCATTGAAAACTTCCTTATCGTAATTGTTTCGGCTTTGCAGAACCTTGTCGCGCACGCGAAATTTTTCTCCGAAACGCTCTATTTCTGGGCGATCGGAGCGAGGAGGATTGAGTGCGGCTTGCAGTGTGACATTGAGCTCGCGGATGCCCAGATTTCCTCGGTGCATCGGTGCCAACACTTGAACATCACGCAAGGGATCGAGGCCGAGTCGCCCGGGAATTTCATCACGTACGAGACGTAGAACAAGATCGGCTATTTCTTGCGGGTCTTCACGCGGAAGAAATACAAAATCCGCGCCCTTTTCGCTGGTTGTGGCGGGAAGGCGTCCATGCCGAATCTCATGGGCGGCTCGAACAATATGGCTTGTCTCAGCTTGCCGAAAAATTTCGGTGAGTCGCACGGAGGGAATTATTTCACTGGCGAGAAGGTCAGCCAAAATTGCCCCTGCTCCCACGCTGGGAAGTTGGTCGGGGTCGCCGACTAAAATGAGCGCACCTTGCGGGGGGAGGGCGCGGCAGAGCGAGGCCATGAGCGGAACATCCACCATGGAGAATTCATCCACGACGACAAGGTCGGTCTCGAGCGGATGTTTGGTACCTCGGTGAAATCCGCCGCCCGGTAAATACTCCAGCAGCCGATGAATGGTGAGCGCTTTGCATCCGGTAGATTCACCCATGCGTTTAGCAGCACGTCCTGTAGGGGCGCAGAGCTGAAAGCGAACATGCTTCGCCGCAAGGATGCGCAGGAGACTGTCGAGCAGTGTCGTTTTACCAACGCCGGGCCCTCCCGTGATAATGACAACACGGGAGCCAAGAACGGTGCGAAGGGCGTCCGTTTGACTTTGGGAAAGCATCTTCCCAGTTTTTTTTTGCACCCATGAGAGTGCTTGATCGAAATCAATCGGCGGATAGTCCGCAGGCTGTGCCGCGAGGCGACGCAGCGTGTCGGCAATCGTAATTTCTGCGACACGAAGCGCGGGAAGAAAAGCGAGAGGCTCTTGACCGAGGCTGTCCACAACAAGCTGGCTATCGGCGATCTCGCGTTCGAGAGCGCCCATGACAATGTCATCCCTGACACCCAGTAATTTGCCAGCTTCTTCAAGCAAGATATGGCGAGGAAGTGCTGTGTGCCCTTCGGAGGTAGCACGAGAAAGAATGTGTTCCAAGCCACCGCGAGCACGCAAAATGGAATCATGGCCAAAGCCAAGTTTCATTCCTACGGCATCGGCAGATTTGAAACCTATGCCCGGAATGTCACGAGCGAGGAGGTAGGGATTGGCACGCACGCGGGCAATAGCGTCCTCGCCATAAAGTTTGAAAACACGCAGAGCGCGTCCGGTGCTGATGCCATGGCTATGGAGAAACACCATGATGTCGCGAACCGTTTTTTGCTCTGCCCACGCTTCCTTAATTTGGCGGCGACGACCACTCCCAATGCCCTCAATTTCTTCCAAGCGAGCGGAAGATTTTTCAATGATGTCAAAAATGGATTCTCCAAATTTTTCGACAAGTTTTTTGGCATAGACTGGGCCAATGCCGCGAATGAGTCCGCTGCCTAAATATTTTTCAATGCCCTCGCGAGAGTTGGGAGCCTGACAACGAATGGATGTCGCCCGGAGCTGCATTCCATGCTCGCGATTACGCTCCCAGCGACCTTCCGCCGTAATCCATTCCCCCGGCGAAACCGCAACAACCACACCCACCACAGAAACAAGATCAGGTTCCCCTTTGACCTTCACCCGCAGCACCGCAAATCCCGTGTCTTCATTATGAAAAACCACACGTTCGACCAATCCTGATAAACCATCAGCCGGGTTATCACGCGTGGAGGAAGCCATGCCCCACATCATGCCATGAAGTTGCTGACGATGCTAAATTATTGCGTAAGGCATTGAGAGCCTCATTGGGAGTTGGGCTTCCAAACAAAATGCCTGGCCAGGGAGCACAGGCGTCTCGCCTGTGATGTGAAAACGAACAATCGGAGTGAGTTTGCAGTTGCATTGGCGTAAGCAACCGCCATTTACTCCGCGCAGGAGAGTTTGCAAAATGGGGGGCGACACTCATGCAACAGCCAAAGCTTAGTGCCATTTTAATTACGAAGAATGAGGCGGAAAATCTGCCGGATTGCCTGCGCTCTATTGCTTTTTGCTCCGAGATTGTGGTGGTGGATAGCAACAGCACGGATGGTACGGCACAAATTGTTCGTGAGGCGAGCGGGCGGGTGATTGAAAGTCTGGATTGGCCGGGCTTTGGTCTTCAAAAACAACGCGCTCTCGATGCAGCTACGGGCGAGTGGGTGCTTTCTATTGATGCAGATGAACGCATCATACCGGAGCTTGCTGAGGAAATTCTTCGCGTGATTCGCGAGGGAAAAGCTACAGGTTTTCGCATCAAACGTCGTTCGCAGTTTCTTGGGAAATGGATGCGGTATGGAGGATGGTATCCGGATTACGTTGTGCGGTTGGCAAAGCGTAATGCCGCAAAATTCGATACTTCGCCGGTGCATGAAAAATTGCTTGTGGAGGGAACCATTGCCGATTTGGAGCATCCGATGTTGCACTTTAGCTATCGTGATTTGTCGGATGTCTTAAAAAAGCAGAGTCACTATGCGTTGGTCGGCGCGGAAAGAAATTATGTCGCGGGAAAATCGGGAGGAATTCTTATAGGATGGTTGCGGGCTGTGTGGACATTTGTTCGGCTTTATATTTTGCGTGGTGGATTTCTCGATGGACGGCAGGGATTTCTTTCTGCGGTGGCTAAAGCTCAGGAAACATTTTGGCGTTATGCGGGTATGGAGTGGGTGGAACGACGTGTGAAGCAATGAAACTCGCCATCATTCGCCGCCGCTACACGCCTTATGGTGGCGCGGAGCGATTCATCGAACGTATTGCCCGGCGCCTTATGGAGCGTGGCGTTGATACCACCATCCTTGCGGAGCAATGGGAGGCAAAAAATGATGCGTCTGCCTCGCTCCAAGTTGTGCGTGCGGCATCATCCGGTTGGTCTCGGGTCGCACGCTTTCGTTCGTTTGAGCAGGCGGTGGGAAAAGTTCTTCGCACCCATTCATTCGATCTTGTGCAATCGCATGAGAGACTTATGGGTGCTGATGTCTATCGTGCGGGCGATGGTGTTCACGCCGCGTGGATTCGGCGGCGACTTCGTGAGGTGGGAAAATGGAAAGCACGATGGCTTCAACGCGACGCTTACCATCGTGCGGCCATGGAAATGGAAAAGAAAATGGCAGCCGATTTACATTTACACTTTGTCGCCAACAGCGGCCTTGTGGCCTCCGAATTACGCGAGATGTTGGACATTTCGGCGCAACGAATCACCGTCATTCCTAATGGCGTGGACACCGCACGTTTTGCTCCACCTGGGGAGAGCGTGCGTCATGTGGCGCGAGCTCAATTCCATTTGCCTCAAGATGCCCCTGTCGTTGCATTTGTGGGTTCGGGCTTTGCACGCAAAGGAGCGTTTCATCTCGTGGAGGCTTTGCGTTGGTTGCCCGATGTTTTTTTACTCATCTGCGGGCACGACAAAAACCGTCATGCACTTGAAGCTTTGGTGAAAAAAAATCATTGGCAATCCCGCGTAAAAATTCTCGGCGGGGCAGAAGATGTGCGACCTGTTCTCCACGCGGCCGATGTGTTTGCACTGCCGTCCCTTTATGATCCGTCTCCCAATGCTGCTCTCGAAGCACTCGGCTGCGGGCTTCCGATTATCACCACGGCAGACACGGGCCTCGCGCAGGAGATTGTCGCCGCAAAAGCCGGTACGATTTGTGAGCGCGATGCAGCATCCCTTGCATCTCAAATCGAAGCCCTCTTTGCCAATCGTACCCAGCACTCCATCATGGCTTCATCGGCTCGCGAATTGGCGATGAAATTTGATCAGGAAAAAATAGTGAGTGAGTGGCTCGATTTTTATCAACGCCGTATGGCGGGTGCGTAATGTGATGTGACATGCTTGCGCAAGAACGTTGCTCCGCTATTCTTGACGCATGTTCCGACTGACATCGCAAGAGCGGCGCGTGATAGCCTTTATTCTCGCGGCTTTTTTTGTGGGGCTGGGGATCAAGCATTGGCGCGACACGCAGGCTGTAACTGCAGCCACTGCGGAAGTAGAAACTATGTAAGACATGCAGAAACCAACATTCCATGAAACACTCGAACGTGTGGTGACACGCGATGAGCGTTATAGCCGCGAAGCCTATGGCTTTTTACGCGAAGCTTTGGAGTTTACGCAAAAACGTCGTCGCAAATCTCGCGCGTCTGTGTCAACGCATGTGTCGCCGACGGAATTGCTGAATGGATTTCGCGATTACTCATTGCGGCAATTTGGGCCCATGGGAGTCACGGTACTCGATCATTGGGGCATTCGCTCCACAGGGGATGTCGGGCGCATGGTTTTTAATCTCATTGAGGCCGGAATTTTTGGACGCTCGGAAGATGACCGATTGGAAGATTTCGAAAATAAATTTAGCTTTGAAGAAGCTTTCGTGATTCCGTTTCGTCCGACGCAAAAGCGATCCACTCCTCGTGCGCCACGCAAAAAAAAGCTGACTAAACAGGCGAGCTAGCTGTCGCAAGTTTAGCGGCACTCCAAATTTTATGCGTCAATTTTTGCCACAAGCGAAATCGTCTCCCATCACATTAGCACGCGGTCGCACGCGGGTACGTGTGTTGCCTAATGGATTAACGCTACTCGTAGAGCCGGATCACTCAGCACCCGTCACCAGCGTGCAGGTGTGGGTGCAAACGGGAAGTATTCACGAAGGCTCCAAGCTGGGGAGTGGGTTGTCACATTTTTTAGAGCACATGATTTTTAAAGGTACCGCCACGCGGGGTCCTAATGATATTGCGCGGGCGGTGCAGGAGATTGGCGGGCAAGTGAACGCCTACACGTCGTTTGATCGCACGGTATATTGGATTTCAACACCGGCACATGGAACGGCAACAGCCATCGAATTGCTGGCGGATGCGGTGCTTCATTCCACGATTCCCGAGGAAGAATTCGTGAAAGAACAGGAGGTCATTCGACGGGAGTTTGCCATGGGATTTGACGATCCCGGGCGCATGAGCTCGGAGTTAATGCTGGCCACGGCATTTAGTCAGAGCCCTTACAGGTATCCCATTATTGGGCATCTGGAAATTTTTAACGAACTCACGCGTGATGATCTTGTGGCCTATTATCAGGAGCGTTATGTGCCGGACAACATGTTCCTCGTGGTCACGGGAGATATTGAGCCGGCGGATATTTTTTCTCTCGCAGAAAAGTGGTTTGGGTCTGCAAAGCGATGCGTCAATACTCCGCGATTTATCCCCCAAGAGCCGCCGCAGCTGGGGCGGCGAGAAGCGCAGGAAGAGTTTGAAACGGAGCTGAGTCGTTGTTCTCTCGTTTGGCATATTCCGCCTCTCACGCATGGAGATTCCGCCATACTTGAAGTTCTGGCGACGGTGCTAGGAGGGGGGCGTAGTGCGCCGCTGCATTTGGAATTGCGTGAGAAAAAAAATCTCGTTCATCACATTGATGCTTATTCCTACATGGCGGGAGAGATGGGATTGTTTGGGGTTGATTTTATTTGCGAACCGCAAAAACGTCTTGAGGCAGAACAGGCCGTACTTGCGGTTATTGCGCGGTATTGCAAAGACGAAGCAAGTGACGCCGAATTGACCAAGGCGCGGAAGGCAATCCTTGCGGATCAGTTGAGTAGTCTTGCCACAGCAAGCGGACGTGCATCGGACATTGGAGCGAGTTGGTTGCTGGCGCGAAATCCGGATCTTGGTGTGGAGTATTTGGAGCGTGTAAGCAGCGTTACCTCCGCCGATCTTCGCCGTGCTGCGTACGACTATCTCTCGCCCACGACATGCACGGTCACTTCGGTGAATCCACGGGGATCATTAAGTAACGCTTCGAATGGCGAAGGGTTCGATTCCACGCGCCACATAGAAATGTTCACTTTGCCCAATGGTTTGCGGGTGTTGACTTGTGAGGATCGCAAGCTTCCGGTGGTGAGTGCCATGGCCGTTTTCCGTGGTGGTTTGCTTGCAGAAAGTGCGGACACCAATGGCCTCACGGCACTCGCGGGACGCACCTTGATTAAGGGAACGACGACGCGGACATCCGAGCAAATTGACCACGAAATAGAGTCCGTTGGCGGCCATATCGCCGTTAATTTCGGCCATAATAATTTTAGCGTTTCGGTGGAAACGATGGTGCCCGATTTGCGCTTAGGTTTGGAATTGTTGGCCGATGTACTTTTGCATGCCACCTTTCCCGAAGAGGAAATCGAACGGGAAAAGGAAGATCAAATTGCGGCATTAAAAGCGGAAGATGAGCAAATAACAGCGATCGCACGCAATGCGATGCGGCGGGCTGTTTTTGGGGTGCATCCTTATGGCCTTCGTTCCAATGGAACGCTGGAATCTATTGCATCCATTTCGCAAGCGCAGCTGCGGGCGTTTCGAGACCAATGTGTGACAGCGCACAATGGCGTTTTGGCAATTTTTGGGGACATCAATACGGAAGAAATTCGACAGCTTGCGGAAAAACTTTTTGGGGCTTTGCCTACCGGCGAGCTACTCATGACTGATCCTCCTGTGGCGCCGACGTTGTCCGAGACGCAAGAAATTGTGGTTCATGAACCCAAACAACAAGCGGTGATCATGGTGGGTTATCGCGGTGTGTCAGCGCATGATCCCGACCTTCCCGCATTGGAATTAATTGAAGCCGCCAGCAGTGACATGGCTTCGCGATTTTTCCAACGCATTCGAGAAGAGCTTGGTCTCGCCTACTTCGTTGGCGCGGCTCAACAGGCGGGATTTGCGCCGGGGATTTTTACATTTTACCTCGGAACGGACCCTACGAAGGCCGACATGGTACGGGGAGTTTTTGAGGATGAAATTGCGTTATTGGCGCGTGAAGGACTCACGAATGATGAGCTGGAGCGTGCAAAGAAAAAGATGATTGGGGCAGAGGCTATTGGAATTCAATCGTTGGGTGCCTTTTTGAGCGTGGCTGCCATGGGGGAACTTTATGGATTCGGCTACGATCATTATAAGCACCGCAAGGCGAAATTTGAAGCTGTCACGCCGGAGGAAGTTCGTGCGGTGGCGCATAAATACTTTCTCGAACCACATCGCACTGTTGTGGTAGTTACACCAATGCAAGAAAACCCATCCGACCATGGCTGAAGTACAACAATCTCCACAATCGTCCGGCGAAATGACGCGCCGATTCATTGAATTTGTCCTCATGCAAGCCCAACAGGTTGCCCTGATGTTGGGGCAAATGCCCGGGCCTGATGGTAAGGCTATGAAGCCTAATCTTCCGGTCGCGAAAATTTTCATAGACCAGCTCGATATGATTCGAGAAAAAACACGCGGCAATCTGACGGCGGAAGAAAGCAATCTCC
>JBDHQL010000048.1:0-8340 GCA_039807035.1 Chthoniobacterales bacterium | reverse complement strand
AGCCCGCAGCCCGAAATCGCGTCTGGCTTTCTTGCAAATTTCCCAAATCATGTTCATGGTGTTGGTATGAAATACCTCCTTGCTGCGGCCACGGCGGGGTTTCTATTCCCGTTCTTCCTCATCGCCACCTTTTTGATTTCCGGCCTCCTTTTCCTCTGCGCTCTCGTCTTCCTCGTCGTCAATTTTTTCTAAATTTCGCAGCGTGACTTTGGAGGAGATAAGAGCCGTATTCCATCGTCCTCATCCGTCTCCAAACACGGATAAAGGTGCACTCAAAAGCGTGAGGCGGTTTCTTACCGAAGCGGGAGCATATTGGCGAAATGCGGACGATGAATTTCTAAAACCTCCACCAAAGCCCGCAGCCCAAAGCCACGAGGCATGTTCCGGGCGATCTCCCAATTCTGCAACGTACACACCGAAATGCCCAACTTCGCCGCCGCCTCATTTTGGGTGAGCTGATACCGTTCCCGGTAGTCTTTGAGGAGGCGGGCAAATTGCTCGGAGGTAATAGGTGGTTCTTGGGGCATGGGCGGTATTACGTGAGAAGCGTAGATGGGGAGTTAAGGCAATGTTGGTGATAAAAGTGCCTCTCGTCCTTGGCCCCGAACCTCCTCCTTCGTTGAGGTGTTCGCGCTGCGGGGGGAAAATGATCCCGCTCGCCCGCCTTTCTGCCCTCATGGAAGCTCGGACACGCTCCACCCCGCAAAACCGATGTCCCATTGACACCTTGCAGCACACTTTGCCACGACATGCCATTTTCATAATGTTGGAAAATCGCAAATCTTCCGAACGCTCGCATTTCCCTGCCAGCCTATAAGAAAGTTAGGTTAACGCGACTTTTGTGATGTTTTGACAAAGTCACTCCATTCAGAGTCGGTTTGCAGGCAGAAAAAGCGTGTTTCACCCGCTTTGATATCGAGAGTAATTTGAGGGGTAGATCGGGCATATTCTCTTCCTTCAAATGGCTCAATCCAGGTAATCGGACGGCGAGCGGTTAGCACGAGATTTTTCTGTGCAGTAGGTGCATGTACGCAAAGAAAATGCTCGTTCGACCAGGTCAATATGCCAGGAGTATTTGTGTAAAAATGTACGCCGCTCTCTTTTAGAATGGGCACAAGAGCGGTAAGCGGAAGATCGGGTAGGGTGGAGTAGTAAATAGTGCCAGTTGCGGTCTTTTTTCGTGCCAAGGCAATTTTTCCCGCAGCAGGTTCTTTGTCTAAACGGAGTTCCCCGAGTGCTTCCCATCCATTGGATTTCGTGGCGTCAAGATAGAAAATCGGCCCGATTTCCTGATGATAAGTGCTGATCTGATGGGGTTCCCACCAAGGCTCCACATCGTAGGAGACATTATTATCGTTTAACTTCAGGCCGAGGATTTTTTGTTCAGTCAGCCGGGTAATCCCCGTCATTTCAGTTATCTCCTCCATCCCTTCGATTGATTTTTCCGTCTGGGGATCCGTCAGATTACCCAAATAACCTGGTGCATAAAAGAAAACCACTGTGCGACCGTCTTTCTTAATCTCGTTCTGAAGGAGGTTTCTTGTAACGGAATCCAAATGATAGGGATTCACAAAGAGAATGACTTTGTATTGTTTGAGCCATCCTTT
Source organism: Chthoniobacterales bacterium (assembly GCA_039807035.1). Classification (GTDB taxonomy): domain Bacteria; phylum Verrucomicrobiota; class Verrucomicrobiia; order Chthoniobacterales; family JACTMZ01; genus JACTMZ01. Next base: position 6,733 of record JBDHQL010000048.1, on the reverse strand, counting down.
GCGCACGAGTTCCGGCAGATCCTTATGTCCGAAAATGTCAAAAGACGGTCCCAGTTTCGAAAGCTTGGCGATCAAGTGATTCACTACAGCACTGCCGACGGTATTGGCTGGAGAGTAGGCGTCGGTATAATAAGGTTGTTCAACGTCGAAAATGACCGCACATTCGGCTGAAGCACCCTTGGCCGGGAAGGTTAAAGCCCGTTCATAGATGCGCTTCATGACGGCGGCTTGTTGCACTAGTTTTTCATCACCAAACCACGAAGCTGCCTGAATCCCTGTGAGGGCGAATGGAAATTCATACCACCACCATCCTTGACTCTTGGTAATTGCGTAGCCGAATTCTTTTTTAAACACTTCAAGGCTTTCATCGCGTCCGAAAGTTTTTGGCGGTATCGGGCTAAGGAAGCTACGAGAGTCAAATTCGTTGAACCACATCTTATCGTGCAATCTTAGCGAATCCACCACGCCCATGGGCATCACAGGATCGCCTGCCCGCCGAAAATCATAGAAATGCGGGCTGGCAGAATAATCAAAATCCGGGCTTTCGACCAGTTTGTGAAATTCAAGATGACCTGATTGTTGGGCCAATGCCGGTGGGGAGTTGGTTACTGCAGGCAAAACGTAGCCAATGTAGCCACCGACAATAAGCTTGCGATGGCTGGCTTCTTTGATGGTCTTTGCCGTTGGCAAACGTTCTTCGGCTTTTTTGAAAGGTGTTTTTGCCCGAGATAGAGCTAGCATACCGGCATCATAGTATGAGTTAGTTAATGGCATCGCGTTTTATGGTTGTCTATTTTTTGCAGTTGTTGGGGGCAGCGGTTTTTGCGTGTAGTGGTGCATTGGAGGCAGGGCGCAAACGGCTGGATTTGGTGGGTGTTTCGGCGATTAGTTTTATTACGGCGATGGGTGGAGGAACCTTGCGGGATGTTTTGCTCGATCGTGACGAGCTGCTTTGGATTGCGGACCCCGTCTATCTTTATATCAGCATTGGCGCGGGGCTTCTCACGTGGGCCTTGGCAAAAATTTGGGTGCCACCATTTCGATTGTTGATGATTTTAGATGCGGGTGGGCTTGCGCTTTTTGCGATCAGCGGTGTGCAAATTGCGGAACAGAGCGATCAATCGGTGACGATTTCAATCGTTATGGGCCTCATCACCGGTGCCGCGGGCGGTGTGTTGCGCGACGTGCTTTGCGGAGAGATTCCGCTTATTTTTCGGCGAAGCAAACTTTATGTGAGTGCGACGTTGGGCGGGTGTTTGGTTTATGTCAGCGCAAAAGCCATGGGGATTCCTATTGCGACCGCGTCGTTGCTTGGCGTGGCTGCCATTTTTATCCTGCGTGTTGCCGCTTTGAAATGGAAATGGCGGCTCCCCGTTTTTACGCTGACAGAAAAATGAAAGTGTCGCCTTTGTTTTTTGAAAGTTGGCCAAGGGCGCGGCTATCGAATAAAAAATTGCTATGCGGGAATATCATCGGCTTTTGAAGTTGGTTTTGGACGAGGGGCGTTTGCGTGGCGACCGGACGGGAACGGGAACCTATGGGGTGTTTGGAGCGCAGGCGCGATTTGATTTGCGAGCGGGGTTTCCGCTGCTGACGACGAAGAAAGTTCATGTACGATCCATCATTCATGAGCTGCTGTGGTTTTTACGCGGCGAAACCAACACGCGCACCTTGCGGGAAAATGGAGTGACGATTTGGGATGAGTGGGCGGATGACAATGGGGATTTGGGGCGCGTTTACGGAGCGCAGTGGCGTTCGTGGCGAGGCGCGGATGGACGTGTGACGGATCAGGTGGCCGAGGCCGTGCGGCTTATCCGCGAAGACCCCAATAGTCGCCGCATTATGGTATGCGCATGGAATCCGGGCGAACTGGATCAAATGGCGTTGCCGCCGTGTCATGCGCTTTTTCAATTTTACGTGAGCGACGGAGAATTAAGCTGCCAACTTTACCAACGCAGTGCCGACATTTTTCTCGGCGTCCCCTTTAACATCGCGTCGTATGCCTTACTCACGATGATGATGGCGCAAGTGTGTGGTTTACGGGCGCGGGAGTTTGTTCACACCTTTGGGGATTTGCATCTTTACAGCAATCACGTCGAGCAGGCCGAGGAACAACTGCGGCGAAAATGGCGTCCGTTGCCGCGTATGATTTTGAATCCGCAACGGCAAGTGTTGGAAGAATTCGTTTATGAAGATTTTGTCCTCGAAGGTTACGATCCACATCCGGCGATTAAGGCGCCGGTGGCCGTATGATTGCGGTGGCGGCAATGGCGGCGAATCGGGTGATTGGTGCCGAGGGGAAAATGCCTTGGCATCTGCCGGAAGACTTGCAGTGGTTTAAGGAACTGACGATGGGAGGGACGCTGCTTATGGGACGGGTGACGTTTGAGTCAATCGGGCGTCCTTTGCCCGGAAGGCGGACGGTGGTGCTGAGTCATCGCGAAGGATTGGTACTTCCCGAAGGCGTGGTGGCCATCCGAAGTCTTGCGGCGTTGCGCACTTTACCACCGCAGGGAGCCATCTTTGTCGTAGGAGGGGCGGCGGTTTATCAAGCAACATTGCCCTATTGTCGCGAATTGTACCTCACGGAAATTCGTCGAGATTATTCGGGAGACCGGATGTTTCCGGCGTTTGAAAACATGTTTCGATTTTCTTCCGTGGTGCGCGAATCGCCCGCGTTGCGCATCGTTCGCTATGTCAATGACACGGCTCAAGAATTGCCGTCAGCTTAGGCGAAAGGGTAATCAGCGTTCGCTACGTTGCTGTGTCGGGCCCGGGTAGGAATCTTTATACCACAGCACGCCGTGGCGGCGGAGGTTGAAGAGGATCGCGCGGAGGTTGGCGGCTGTATCCTTGTCATTGAGCAGCATGGGAAGAGGGCCAGGGCCCGATCGGGCTGTGGAAATAAGTTTTCGTGCATCGGCAGCAGCCGCTTGAAAATCTTCCGACGCCTTCCCAAATTCGGTAAAACTTTCGCTACCTTGTTTGATGTTGGCGATCGTTTGGCGAACGTCAGAAAGGGATTCCGAGCTCAGTGCGGTGCGATCAAGGCGATCGAGAGTTTTATTAAAAGTGGCAACGCCTTTGCGGAGGTCGGCAAGCATTTCGCTGCTATTGCGCACAAGGTCTTCAAAGCCGGTTTCACGTTGGCCTTGCACTGTTGTTCCGGGCGGAATGTGTTGGGTGAGGTCCGCCTCGGGATCCACGAGAACATCCACGAAGCGATTTCCGAGGAGACCGGAACTTCCAATGATGAACTTTGACTGCACAGGCAGCGCGACATCTTCGTAGATTTTAAGATGAACGGCGACGCCTTGCATGGCGGGGAGCACACGAGGCGGCTCGGACACGTAACCAATGCGGGCACCCCCCAGCAGAACATCAGCACCTTTCAACAGTCCGCTGGCATTGGGAAAATCTACTTGCAAGGGATAAAACTTTTGAAGTCCTTGGCCGAGGCGTCCGAAATAGACAACGGTTGCGGCCACAAGGGCGAGTCCTAGAAGGACAAAAAGTCCAACGCGGGTTTCAATGCGTGAGTCTCGATTCTGCATGCTTAAGGAGCTTCGTGGGAGCGACCCTCTACGAAATCACGAATGACGGGATCCGTCGAGGTTCGCAATTGATCGCATGTGCCGTAGAAATAGCATCGCCCCTCGTGCAAGAGTGCCACGTGATCGGCAATGGTGAAAGTGCTTTTCATATCATGGGTCACCACAATCGAGGTAACGCCGAGTTTGCGTTGGAGGCGGCGGATGAGGAGGTCAATGCTATCGGCCACGATAGGATCGAGTCCTGCCGTCGGTTCATCGTAAAGCATGAAGCGCGGTTGATTGATGAGAGCGCGGGCCAAGGCCGCACGTTTGCGCATACCGCCGCTGAGGCTCGCCGGCATTTTAGAAAGGTGCCCGTGCAAACTTACCATTTGCAGCGCATCGTGAACTTTTTGAGAGATGAAAGCTTCATTGGTTTCACCGCTTTCGCGGAGGGGAAAGGCGACATTATCGGCGACATTCATAGAATCAAAGAGAGCACCATTTTGAAAAAGCATCCCGATGGATTTTCGCACGGGTGCCAGCTCACGCTCTTTGAGGCTGGTGATGTTCTGACCATCCACGCAGATGCTACCTTCGAGGGGACGCATGAGGCCAATAAGATGACGTAGAAAAACGCTTTTGCCACCCCCGCTACGCCCGAGGAGAACGAGCGTTTCACCTTCATAAACTTTCAGACTAAAGCCTCGAAGAATTTTTTGGCCGGCGAGAGTTTGGACAAGATTATCCACGGAAATGATTTCTTGATTGTTGTGAGAAGGTATCATTTTGCCGCAGGGAAAAAGATATTCAGCGTCAGCGTGAGGAAAAAATTGATCACGAGAATAAAAAGCGATCCGGCCACAACAGCATCGGTCGTGGCGCGTCCGACGCCTACAGCACCCTCGCGGGCGTTGAGACCTTTGTGACAGCTGACAAAGACGATGATAATGCCGAAGACCACGCCTTTAATGAGTCCCATCGCCACGTCTTTTCCACCTGTGAAGTGGAGCATATTGTAGAGGTAATAGACCTCCGAGACGCCGAGGATTTGAGTGGTGACGATATAGCCGGCGAGAATACCAACGACAATGCACTCGATGACGAGGAGGGGCATGGAAATGACCATGGCGAGAAAGCGCGGGATGACGAGGTAATCCACGGGATGAACGCCAAGAGCGCGTAAGGCATCGAGTTGCTCCGTGACTTTCATAGTTCCGAGTTCTGCTGACATCGCGGCACCCACACGGCCCGCTACCATGAGTCCGCAAAGCACGGGGCCGAGTTCACGGAACATCGAGACGCTGACAACGGGCCCCACCGCAGTGTCCATTTGCAATCGATGAAATTGAAAAAATGCCTGTGTGGCAAACACGGCACCCGTGAAACCACCGGTGAGAAGTACAACGAGTTGCGAACGATAGCCAACCTCGAAAATCTGATGAATCACGAGGCGGAGACGAATGTGTCCGCCCAAAATACCGCGAAAAGTTTCTGCGATAAGAAAAGCAAGTTCTCCTAGATAGCAGGAAAAAGAGAGGAGCGTGCCTCCGACATAACGAGCTAAAGCCATGAATCCGGGATACTCAAGGTCGTATAACCTGAGTCGCGGAGGCCGACTTAGCCACGGTGTACGTCTGGCCTACAAAGCGTGCCTTCAAACCAATTTTATTAAAGATGCTATCAATTTCTTGCAGCGAAAGGTCAGGGTCATCCGATTCTAAAAACATCAAATCGTGCAAGGTATCCACTTTGTAACGTAGGCCAGGGATGGCACCGAGTTCCAAATCAAGTCCCATCAACTTATCCGGGGCGCGTAACCCGGCGGCATAGACTTCGAGTTCCATCATTGCTCTCAATTTTTACACGAGAGCCCTAATCGGGCAAGGCTCAAGTAGAGGCTTTTTTTGAATTTGGAATTTCGGATTCCCAGAGACGATTCTGGAGAGCATCGGCAGCAGCCTTAATTTCCGCCTGTTTTTTACTTTGGCCCGAACCTTGCCCAAGTTTTTTGCCACCCCAAATCACGCGAGAGACAAATTGCTTTTGATGGTCGGGGCCGGTTTCCGAGATAACTTCGTAATCGAGGTTCATGGGAGAAATGGTTTGTAGTAGCTCCTGCAGCTCTCCCTTAGGATTGTGCTCGGATGGTTCGCGCATGACGGTGCCTAAGGTGTCGCCTGCCACACGCAGGATGAATCGGCGAACCATTTCCAAATCGCTATCCAGATAGATAGCACCCACGAGAGCTTCAAAGGCATCCGCCAATGTGGAGGTGCGTTCGCGTCCATTATTAGCTTCTTCTCCGCGCCCAAGCATCAAATATTGCCCCAGATCAAGCGCAACGGCGTATTGTTTTAATCCCTCACGCGAGACAATGCGGGAGCGAAGTTTTGTGAGTTTTCCTTCGCTGAAATTAGGAAAAAGACGGTAGAGGTGATGAGTGATCACGAGCTGAAGAACCGCATCGCCGAGGAATTCGAGGCGTTGATTGTCAAAGTGAAATGTTTTGCGTTCAAACGAGAGACTGGGATGGGTGAGTGCTTCTGCAAGAAGCATGGAGTTACGGAATTTGTAACGGATGCGCCGCTCGAGAGGATTCATGTGCGGCACCGGGTCAGTATCGTGAGGACCGGAGGATATGCTTGGGGGCACTTTCATGAGATTAAAATTATCGAAGCCCCCCTAACAAAAGCTCGGCGTTAGATTTTGTGCGATGAAGGTTACGCACGAGCGTTTCCGTAGCTTCGACGGAAGGGAGCTCGTTGAGTTCTTTGCGCAAGGCAATGATGCGAGCAAGTTCGTCCGGATGGTAAAGATGTTCTTCACGTCGCGTGGCGGATTTGACCATGTGAATAGCTGGAAAAATCCTTTGGTCTGCGATAGTACGATCGAGATGAATCTCCATGTTGCCCGTCCCTTTGAACTCCTCAAAAATGAGATCGTCCATACGGCTCTGCGTTTCGACTAAAGCCGTCGCCATAATAGTGAGACTCCCGCCTTCATCGGTGTTGCGGGCGGCACCAAAAAAGCGCTTAGGTTTGAGTAAGGCTGTTGCTTCGACGCCACCTGACATAATGCGGCCTTTGCTTGGCTGGAGATTGTTGTAGCCACGGGCGAGACGCGTGATGCTGTCGAGCAGAATCACAACATCCTTACCAAGTTCCACAAGGCGTTTAGCCCGCTCAATCACAAACTCC
>JBDHQL010000047.1:0-8980 GCA_039807035.1 Chthoniobacterales bacterium | reverse complement strand
TTCTGCCGCAGTAAAAGCGTCACCCAACGTCCGCGGCGAACAACTTTTTCTAAAGCGAGTGTTGGTGTCACAAAGGAATCGAGAATATCCTTTTCGTCCGTGCGTAAGATGCCGGAGAGAATCAGGCTGCCATGGGATGCCACAGCGCGAACAATTTGCGGTGCGGCTTGGCACAGGATGCTGCTGTACACATTAGCGATGACAATGGGATAACGCGCTCGCCCCGGACGCCACCGGAGTATATCGCCCGTTGTGATTGTAATGTGACGGCAGCGGTTGCGACGGACATTCGTCAGTGCGGCATGTACGGCACGTTCGTCGTTGTCGAAGGCGGTGACATGCGAGGCACCGAGTTTTTCTGCGGCGATGGAAAGAATTCCGGACCCTGTGCCAATGTCTAATGTTGTCCAAGGCGACGATAAACGGGACGCTTCATTGTGAAGAAATCGCAGGCATGTCGCCGTGGTGGCGTGTTCGCCTGTGCCGAACGCCATAGCACCGCCGATGCGCAGAAGAATGGCGGGCTTCGGGCGATGACTCGGCCATGTGCCGTGTTCATCCATGACAGCAAGCCCCTGTGCCAATAACAAAGGGCGGCGTGGTGCGGCAGATTTCGCAAGAATTTTATCCACATTGAGATGTTTGAGAGTGCCTCCAAATTCTCGAATCAGATGTTGTGCCTCCGCCTTACGCGACGCGTAAATTTCGAGCCGAATGGTGCGTGCATCTGGACGCCCATGAACAATAAGAGCGGATGTTTTTTCTGCGAGTCGTTCGCGCCAGATATCTTCCTGTGTGGCTGCAACGCGCCGTGTCCAACACCAAACCGCAGAATGACGCGTGGATTTACTCATGGTTGCACAGGTTGGAGAAGGCGGGGGAATTGCGCAAGTCGGATGGTCGTGTAACGAGGGTGTAGGACAAATTTCTTCCAGCTTGAAGCGAGTCGCTCTGGCTTGTTGTCGTAAGTTATTTAAACCGCAAAGCGGTTAGTGCCGATAGCCCTGGGTTGCGCAGCTACCCAGGGTATATACAAACCTAGAGCATCTACCCCAACGGGGTTGTTTCCATTCGGCATCATGGGATTTTCGAGTACCAACCCCGTTGGGGTTGGGTTCATGGAACGTGGTTCCCTAGGGTAGCGCGTGTCGCGCAACCCTAGGCTACCGGATTCTTCCCCTTTGGGGAAACTTCAGTAGATTTCTGCCCTGTACCCGTGTAACGGCTCGGTGTGCGCTTTTCTTTGCAGGAGGGGCAGGGGGATGTTTAGCATTGCGACTTCATGCACGATTTTACCTACCGCGACGGTGTTTTGTTTTGCGAAGATGTGGATTTGAATAAATTGGCGGATGCCCACGGTACACCGCTTTACGTTTATAGTGCGGGTACCATCCGTGATCATTTTCGCCGACTCGATCAAGCACTTGCTCCGCTGGATCATCATGTTTGCTATGCGGTCAAAGCGAATTCCAATCTCGCGGTGTTGAATCTGCTCGCTAAGGAAGGCGCGGGATTTGACATTGTTTCGGGGGGAGAACTTTTCCGTGTTTTGCAAGCAGGAGGGCGCGCGGATCAATGTACCTTTGCGGGCGTGGGAAAGACGCGGGAGGAAATTGAATATGCGCTGCGCGAGGGCGTTTATTCTTTTAATGTCGAATCGGAGGCAGAGCTATTGGTTCTCAATGAGATTGCGGGTGCGTTGGATTGTACCGCACCCGTTGCGGTGAGGGTGAATCCGGATGTGGATGCGCAGACACATAAGTATATTTCGACGGGGAAAAGTCATAACAAATTCGGAATCGGCGTGGATCGGATTTTGAGTGTGTGTGCGCAGGCAGCAGCATTGCCGAATTTACGACTCCGTGGAATTCAGACGCATATTGGTTCGCAGATTTTAGAAACCAAACCGTTCGTTGAAGCACTGAGCAAACTTGTACCTGTGGTGCGCGAGGTAAAAGCGAATTACGGCATCGAATTCTTTAGCATTGGCGGTGGCCTCGGGATTATCTACCGCGACAGCCTTGCAAGCGGGAATCGGCTTTGGTGGGAAGATGCGAAGGAGACTGCGCCGCGCATGAGTTTTGCTGATTATGCCGCAGCGGTGATCCCGCTTGTGCAAGACCTTGGATTAAAAATTCTTCTCGAACCCGGACGTTCGCTTGTTGGAAACGCCGGGGTGTTGTTGGCAACGGTTCTTTATGTGAAAGAAACGCCGACGAAAAAGTTTGTGATTACCGATGCGGGAATGAATGACCTCATACGCCCGGCACTGTACGAAGGTCATCATGAAATTGTCCCTCTGCGCGAACCTACTGCCGAAGCGGTGTTCGAAGCGGTGGATGTGGTAGGGCCGGTTTGTGAGAGTGGAGATTTTTTTGCACAGAATCGTTCTTTGCCTCCGTGCAAAGCGGGCGAACGTTTGGCTTTGTTGAGTGCGGGTGCCTATGGATTTGTGATGGCGTCAAACTACAATACCCGATGCCTTCCCGCAGAGATTCTGGTGGAGGGCAATCAAGCTCATGTTGTGCGTGAACGACAAACATGGAGCGACTTAGTACGTGGCGAGCGAATTCCGTAGGATGGACAAGTGGGCTGCTGCGGCTGACGTTTCAAATATCTCGCGGACGCACCACGTAAATGCCGGCGTGATTACGGAAGTTGTTGAGGTAATCGCTGAGGCGTTCATCCAGCAGGACTTTGCGATGATTTTTGGAAGCGTGAAGAAAACGTAGGGTTCCTTTTTTATCGCGGGAAGCGAGGCCGACGTGCGAGGTGTAGGAACCGGGCCATTTGGTGACGATGCAAACAATGTCTCCATTGCGAAGACGCGACTCGATGCGCGGAACTTTTGATTTTGGAATGTAGGAAATGCCGCGTCGGGAAAGTTCATCTTCGATGCGAATAAATTCCGGTACCATGGATGGGTCGGCTCGCAGCTGACGATAAAGTTTAGGGTGTCCTCCCATATCGCTCATGGAGCGGTTTAGTCTCACACCGCCGAGGGAAGGAGTGATATTTTGGACGAGTCCACGCGCCTCATTGTCGTAAAGCCATTGCTCTAGGTGGTGAAGACGCGAATCAAATTTGCCTGTGCAATGTCCGCTGCGGTAACGATCGAGTTCGATGAGGCGTAGCATTTCTTGCGTGGAGTAAGGGGGAGGATGGTGAGCGACGAGCCGTCCCATGGCGAGGGCGGTTTCAAAAAGTGTCCAGCAATCCATGCCAAGCATGTTCACCGAGGGAGACTCGATGCGATCATCCAGCTCGAGCGTGTAGTTCACATAGGGCGTTCCTTGCAACGCGAGAGCAAAGTTGTTCACTCGTTCTCCGAGCGGCAACTGTGCCCAACCCGCACGGTAGCCGCGATCTATGAGTTGCGTGAACTTTTTCTGCCCAATGAAAGTTTTATCCAAAGGAAGTCCCGCAGCGACAGCCCAAGAAAGTGTCGTCCACAAAATAGCCAATGGAAGCAGTGCGTGTTTCATGCCTACAAATTAGCACAGACTTTGAAATTCCGGGGCGAAAAACTCTCGCAGCTCTGCTCTTGTCTTTGGCTAATCGGAAGCCATCATCTTCACGTCGTCGAGATAGAGTACCCCATCCGGTGAAGACAATACGAATTCAAATTGTAGCAAACCTTCCGATGTAAATCTTTCTGCATTGAGAATTTTGGCGTCATCGCCTTTGAAATCAATTTTCACCTTTTGACTTACGGTGTTCCAATTGGAACCAGGATTAAAGTTAAAGGATTCTGCTCTGGGTTCTTGAACATCATCTTTAACGCGCTTTGCGGAACCACGTTCGCCGCGTTCGATGCGGTCTTCTCCCAGCTTTTTGTAGCCGCGCCAAGCCACCGTGACATGAGATTGGGAGACCTTGGCACCTTTGGTTCTGAAGGTCAGAGTGTAAGTTTTGCCAATTTGCAAGCGGACGCTAGTTTGCCGAAGGATAAAGAAGTTGTTTGCGGCACCGATGGAATATTGGTCGGCATCATAGCTGAGTCGGATGGAGTCGGGGTTATTGAGTCGCTGGATAAATTGCGGCGTGGGGGGAGTTACGAGTTGAGGTGTCTGAATGATTTTGTTGGGGGAGGGAGTGTAGCCGAATTTCAGTACAGCTTTTCCTTCCTGAGATTCTGCGGCAGGGTCCGTTTCGATAGTGACGCAGCTACCGTAGGATAAAAAGTTTCCTCGGGTGTAGCCGGTGCTGATCGTCCACGCCGAAGGATTAAGCCATGTCTCGGGCGTAGGCTTGGTTCCCTTGATGTCGGTAGGAGCGTCAAATTTCGGGTTGCCTTTAGTGCCTTTATTGGGCGCCCATGCGATGTGCCCATTGCTGCGGCCAATCACGATATCAAAAAGGTCATCGCCATTGAGGTCGCCTGTTGCAAGGGTGGAGAGTCCGGTACCAACGACATAAGCTTGGCTTTGCTCCTGGGTGAGTCCACCCGTTTTTGCGATAAAACCGGAGGGTGGAATGGAGTCGCCCGATTTCCAATTTGCGGGGCGCAAGTAAGCTGTAAGATTGCCTCGGCGATCCACCACCAGCAAATCCAACTTGCCGTCACCGTCAATATCCGCAAGTGCCGGCGTCAGCTGCATTCGTCCTTCGCCTAAGGCCAAGGCCTGACGTTTTTCTTCGGTAAAAAACGGCGCTATGGCCGAGCCCTGATTGAGGAATAGGTGAATGTTATTGGCGGAGTAAGAACCTTCACCAATGAGGAGGTCGGGTTTGTTATCTCCATCCCAATCATAGTAGAGCGGAGAAAAGACATTTCCCCACCGATGCGTGGGGTCTTTCATCGTCGGGATGGCGGCCTTGAGGAGCGATTTCGGCTGGGAGAAGCGAGGGGCTGTCGTTCCGCCATCGTTGGGAATAAAATAAATTTCTCCAAAATAATTTCCGGCAATGAGCCCGAGTTTGCCACCCGGCGATGTTTCCCAAAGGGCGACGCGCACGGCCTGACGGCGTCGGGCCCAGAACTCTTCATTGATTCCTGTCCATGGAGCGGGCTCGTTTTCCGCGAGCGCGAGAAATGGAAAGCTGAGCTCGCCAGTGGTAAACTGAGGCTCCTTGGCTGTACCGCTGTTAAAATAAATACGAATGTAACCCAAGGGGTCCGCAGCCATGATGTCCGGAAGATGATCACCATTAAGGTCTCCTACGGCTACGGAGATGGGCATGGGTGTTTCAGCATCGGTGAGTTTTCCGGACAAATCCAAAATACGTTGCCTCGCAGGAAAACCGGCAAGGTTGCCGCTGGCATCTACACCCGACCACAAATTGGCACTCCGAAAAGAGCGTTCAAATCCACCATTTAGAACGGCTGAGTTGGTTGAAGCGGTCTGAGCATGCAGGGTGCCTCCAAGCGAGAGGCTGGCAGCGACAACAAATTGGAGAAACTTCATTCGCGGGAGTCTAACGGATTTTTTTCGCCTTGCGAGCAGTCTGTTTCATTTTGGGAAAAATGTGCATTTTCCAGCCTGTGGTACGATGCCCCGTAATTTTGATGGGAGAGCCAAAGGCTTCGGTCAGTACTGATGATTTTAAAATGTGCGGAACCGGTCCGGCAGCTAAGCTACGCCCACGTTGGAGCACGAGAACGTGAGAAATTTCCGGAATAATTTCTTCCACATGATGCGTCACCAAGATCAAGGCCGGTCCTTGTTTTTTCGACGCTAGCCGTCGCATGGATTGAAGAAAATGGGCGCGTGCCACGGGGTCTAATCCGGTGCAAGGTTCATCGAGGATGAGAAGGCGAGGGTCCGCCATGAGAGCGCGTGCGATAAAAACTTTTTGCCGCTCGCCCTGGCTCAACACGCCCCAAGGGCGTCCGGCGAGTCTGCCAACGCCCATTTGTGTGAGGCAACGTTTGGCTTTGGTTTCGTGGGCGGAACGTCGTCGGCTCCAATAGCCGAGCTGCGCATTCTCCCCGCTCAGCACCGTATCCAAGGCGGTTTCATCAAGCGGAATTTGTCGCGTGAGCGCACTGCTTACAATGCCAATAGCCTTGCGAAGTTCGGGCCAATCGTCGGAACCATAGCTTCGCCCAAGCAATCGAATCTCGCCGTGCGAGGGCGTTAAATAAGCCATGATCGCCGAAAGGAGAGACGTTTTTCCCGAGCCATTGGCACCTAAAATGGCCCAATGCTCACCTTCGCAAATACGCCATGTTACCCCCGACAAAATACGAGTATTCCCACGGGAAACTTGCAGATTGTGGACGGAAAGGAGTTCGGAACAATCGCTCACGTGTGTTGCCATATTCCCTCAATGTGCCGAGCAACCAAGTCAAACTTTCCGCCGCTTATCCAATATGCTTTGATAGCGGCATGAGCAAAATTGCATGGCAAACCGTCAAGCCTTACACCGATTTGAAGTTTGAGAAAACGGAGGATGGCATTGCTAAAATTACGATCAATCGCCCCGAAGTTCGCAATGCGTTTCGACCGCGAACGGTGGAAGAAATGAAAGACGCTTTCGAGGATTGCCGTGATGATGCCACCATCGGCGTGGTGATTTTAACGGGTGAAGGCAACGAGGCATTTTGTTCCGGCGGAGATCAGAAAGTGCGTGGCGATGGCGGCTACATCGGTGCCGATGGCGTGCCGCGTCTTAACATTCTCGATGTGCAAAAACAAATTCGCAGCTTACCGAAGCCCGTGGTAGCGATGGTGGCAGGGTATGCCATCGGTGGAGGTCATGTACTGCATGTGGTGTGTGATTTAACCATCGCTGCGGATAATGCGCGGTTTGGTCAAACCGGCCCGCGTGTGGGCTCCTTCGATGGCGGCCTTGGTTCGAGCTATCTTTCGCGTATCGTTGGGCAAAAAAAAGCCCGTGAAATTTGGTTTTTATGCCGTCAATACGACGCACAGCAGGCGCTCGATATGGGACTCGTGAATAGGGTGGTGCCGCTCGCGCAACTCGAAGATGAAACTTTGCAATGGTGCCACGAAATTTTACAGCTTTCGCCCATGGCGTTGCGCTGCCTTAAAGCGGCTCTCAATGCGGATTGCGACGGACAAGTTGGGCTCCTCGATTTCGCGGGCAATGCCACGCTGCTTTACTATTTGAGTGAGGAAGCCAAGGAAGGAAAACAGGCTTTCGTGGAAAAGCGAAAACCCGATTTTTCGAAGTACCCTCGCTTCCCCTGACGTGACCCCTATACTTTCGACATATGTCTAGCATCACAGGTCAACTTTTTCGCATCGCCACGTGGGGAGAATCTCATGGAGGCGGTGTGGGGGTTGTGATTGATGGTTGTCCGCCACGTCTCGACCTCACCGAAGCGGATATTCAACGTGAATTAGATCGCCGACGCCCCGGGCAAAGCGACATCACAACGCCGCGCAAAGAAGCGGATCGTTGCGAAATTTTATCCGGTGTTTTCCAAGGCAAAACATTGGGAACACCCATTGCAATTCTCGTGCGCAATGAAGATGCTCGCCCCGAAGCTTACAAGGAAATGGAGACGGCATTTCGTCCCTCACACGCCGATTTTACCTACCAGGCAAAATTCGGTATTCGCAATTGGCAGGGAGGAGGACGTGCTTCTGCACGCGAAACTATTGGTCGTGTCGCCGCAGGTGTTGTCGCTCGCAAAGTGCTCGAGGCGCTTCATCCGGGCATCGAAGTGCTGGCGTGGATTCGACGTATTCACCAAATCGAAGCTGCGGTGGATGCGTCTGCCGTGACGCGTGAAGCGATTGAAGCCAATACCGTGCGTTGCCCCGATGCTGCCGCAGCGGAAAAAATGATCGCACGAATTAAAGAGGCGCGAACTCACGGCGATTCGGTAGGCGGTGTTATTGAATGTGTGATTTGTAACGCACCTGCGGGTTTGGGTGAGCCGGTGTTTGATAAACTCGAAGCGGATTTAGCCAAAGCGATGTTGAGTATTCCGGCAACTAAGGGATTTGAAATTGGTTCGGGTTTTGAAGGCACAAAACTCACCGGATGCGAACACAACGATGCCTTTGAAATGCGTGAAGGGCGCGTTCGCACGGCGACCAATTATTCCGGTGGGATTCAAGGCGGCATCAGCAATGGTGAGGACATTGTTTTTCGCGTCGCCTTTAAGCCTACCGCGACAATCACCAGCGCCCAAAAAACCGTGACCGCCTCGGGAGAGGCTACGCAACTTGCCGCTCGTGGCCGACATGACCCGTGTGTGTTGCCCCGTGCAGTTCCCATCGTCGAAAGCATGGTGTGGTTGGTGCTTGCCGATCATGCTTTGCGTCAGCGCGCTATACGTCACGAGGAGTTATGAAATCGGAAAAAGAGAAGATGCTGGCGGGGGAGCTTTATGATGCCCAAGACTCCGAATTATCGCGTGAACGCCAACGGTGTCGCGACCTTTGCAAACTCTTCAATGACTCACGAGAAGACCAGCAAGAGGAACGACGGAAGATTCTTGGGGAATTGCTAGGTGCTTCCAACGATGCGTGGATACAGCCGCCTTTTTATTGTGATTACGGCTACAACATTACCTTGGGGAAAAAGGTATTTTTCAATTTCAATTGTATCGTTCTCGATGTGATGCATGTGGAAATTGGTAGCAATGTACTCTTCGGTCCCTCCGTACAAATTTATACCGCAGCGCATCCTCTCAGCGCGATGGAACGTCGTACATGGCTCGAGTTTGCGAAGCCTATTTCCATTGGCTCCGATGTGTGGGTTGGCGGGGGTGCCATCATTTGCCCGGGAGTGACAATCGGCGATGGCACCGTGATAGGTGCCGGAAGTGTCGTCACCCGCCCCATCCCCGCCGGCGTTTTAGCCGTAGGAAATCCCTGCCGCGTCATTCGGAAGTTGTTGGAGTCATAAACGGGCTGCAGGAGATGGAAAAACGCAAGGGTCTTTCCTAGATTATAGGGTAATTTGACAGTGACTTCTTCAGTAAATCCGCCAGATCATTTTTGCGATGATTCCATCTCCATTGGCTTTCCAGCAAATGGTTGAGAAACGTTTCCTTGCG
>JBDHQL010000046.1:0-9013 GCA_039807035.1 Chthoniobacterales bacterium | reverse complement strand
GCACATTGGCGACCACATTCGTCTGATACCAATGCTCCGGATGCTCCCAACTTTCGGCAACCATGCTTTGTGCGGCAAAGTTGACGACATAAGGCGCGCCAAACTCTGCAATTGTATCAAGAAGTGCCGTCGTGTTGTGATTGAGATCAAGTTGCCGAAAGCAAAATCGCATTTGCTCCTCTTCTGTTCGTTGCCAGCGATAGGGAAGAAAAACGGGATGCGATTCCGATGAACGACTCGTGCCAAGCACTTCCCAGCCTTCGTGCAGACAATGCGATACAAAGCTCGCTCCAGAAAACGAGTTGCTTCCAATGACAACGATGCGCTTCGACACAGTCATTTTAACCGCGTATCATACAACCAAGAATAATCTGCCACCCCTCAAAAACAGCCTGCTCTAACTTTCAATATGCTCAAGCTGCTCCCTCTTCATCTTGTAGCATATTTGAGAATAATCGCGGTTCTTTCACTGAGTGTCAAAATACCGTAAAAAGGACTACTTTGTCTCAAGCGTTTACTGTTTTCGTCGGTTCCCGTCATGACTTTCAGAACATCATGCAACGGTTGAGCAAGGAGTGCCTCCCATTCCCGCAAGGCTGGGACAACTGCGGAGCTGCATGTCTTGAGCCAACGCTGAATATTTTGACGTGCCTTTTCTAAAAGAGTGGGATCCTTGCGCACTCGCTCGGCGATAAGGCGATCCATTTCCAAGGCCCGAAGGTCAAGGATGTCGTAAGAACTCATAGGTTCGTATTCTATTGATAAGTCCGAAAATAATCGCGGATCACCTCACCTTATACTTTAGCATCTATCGCTTGAGAAAAGTCTTGAATTAAATCTTCGATTGCTTCCAAACCTACTGCCAAACGAATGAGGCTTGGGCTAATGCCTGCTTTCCGGCGATCTTCTTCCGACATTCCGCGATGACTTGATTTTGCGGGCAAAGTAACCAGAGTTTCCGGCTCACCGAGGCTAACAGCATGAATCACCAATTTAAGTTTATTGATAAAGCGCGTCGCTGCCTCCTCACCTCCCTGTAATTCAAAGGAAAGGAGTCCGCCTCCAGCTGACATCTGACGTTGAAAAATCTCATTTTGAGGATGATCTCGAAATCCAGGATAATAAACCGCCGTCACTTCTGGCCGTGCGGCTAACCACTCCGCTAAGGCAGCCGCATTTCGATTATGAGCTTCCATGCGAAGGGAAAATGTCCGCAATCCGCGCAATGTTAGCCACGCCGATAGCGCATTAACGGTACTACCAAGGTTTTTATGAATTGCGCAATGTTCTTTTGTGAGTGGTCCACGGCTAATTAAAGCACCGCCGACGACATCCCCATGCCCATTCAAATACTTTGTGGTGGAATGAACAATCCAATCCACGCCAAAGTCAAAGGGGCGTTGATTATAGGGCGTGGCCACGGTGTTATCTACAATTACAGATGCACCATGAGTGTGCGCTCGATCTACAGTTTTCCTTAAATCAATCAGCCGCATTAAAGGATTGGATGGCGTTTCTAAAAGGATAGCACCCGCACGGCCAACAGCTTCCAACCATAAGGTTTCATCGGCGGTATCTACAATTTCCACAGGCATGTGGTACACCGATTTGAGAATATGAAGAAGTTCAAAGCTTCCTCCATAAATATCGGGATGAGTGACCAGTGACGCATCGCTCCCCGCCATCGCACACGTCACCGCACATAATGTTGCGGCATTCCCCGAGCTGGTAATAAAAGCACCACTCCCACCCTCCAAATCCGCCAAAACCTTTGCAAGAACCTCAACCGTCGGATTTCCAAATCGTGTGTAAGCATAGCCTTTTTGCGCCCCAGAAAATATAGCCTCGGCATCGTCTGTACTATCGAGGTTAAAAATGGCACTTTGAACAATAGAAGGTGTTGTCGGCGCATTCCGGACGCTTTCATCATTCCACAAATCTCCCGATCGAGCACATCGTGTGCCAAACTTATAAGTCTTTCGATCCATATCAGTTATGGATATTTAATATCTCGCTAAAAACTTCACTCATTGCTTGGAAGTTGTGCCTCTATCGAGTTGATTTCGGGAGCGGAATTGGCGCGGAAACGGCCTTGTTCAAGGCGTTGGAGGCGTCGCCAGATTTGTTCGATGCTATCACGATGCGTTGTTGAGTTACGCCGCCAACTCATATCCACGGCAATTTCGAGATGCTTCAATTGCGTCGGATTTGTGTCAGCACCCGGCGCATTGAGTGCTTCTAAACGCTCCAAATGACGTTCTCGATCGGCTAGAGCTTCGTATAAAAAATCTGCAATCGTCGCTGCTGCATTGTAAATTTCTGCATCATCTTTGCCCGCATTCTCTCGTTCTTTCCGAAACTGCTTCGCTAAATTTTCCAGCGTCTCGGTGTCATAACCGGCACCGCCGGTTTGCAGCGGCGCAAGAATGGGGTCCACAAACGGCACGAGACGTGCGGTGGGAGCTTCACCCGGCAATTGCCTCGGAGAACTGCGCTCGTTGTGCAAATAAAAGGCAAAACCAACGGTCACTAAAATCAAAAGTCCCAGTACAGAAAGCCACACAACAGGGCTACGGTCTTCGGCGTAATGCACCGTTTGTTGCAAGCGTGAAGCTCTTTCAAAAGAACCTTCGCGACGTGAACCGTTGGAATCTTTTGACGAAGACTCCCTTGATCGCCGACGACGACGAACCCGCTTGCGAGGCGGATTGTCACTGCTTTTGGGCTGAGGGATGTCGTCAAAAATCATGCCATTTAAGCAAGCTGCCGCCCGTGGTCAAAGGAGCGCGGATCTCCCGACCTACTCGTAACCAACGTTGTTTTCTCACAAATCAATGCGAGCAAGGACTCTCACCCCGTGCGCCCTGAAAGCGGATGCACCTTCCCCGGAACCACGCGGTCGGCGGTAATTTCTACTTCACGCTGTGTTCCAAGCAAGTCGAGAAGCACGGCTATACGTTCTTTTGCCGGAAGAATGCGCGTGACCACCGCCCGCAGGCCCTTAAACGGTCCTTCAATCAACGTCACTTCATCCCCCGGCGTAATCGTCGGCGCAATTTCAATCACTTCATTATCGCGCATAAACAAGCGCAAATCCGCAATCACCGCCTCATCCACCACCGCAGGACATCCCCCAAACCCGACCACTTTTGTGACACCCATCGCCGAAGCAACCAGCCGATAATGCGTGTGAAATAAAAACCGGCCAAAAATATAACCGGGAAAAAGTGCCTCCTCGAACCACTTCTTGCCGCTGACGGTTGCACGTTGAAATCGCACTGAGGGGCTGAAAACTTCTAATTCAATTTTTGACCGCAAAAACTGCGCGGCAAGTTTTTCATGCTTTGGCTGCGTCTTGAGGCAAAACCAAAGCAAATCATTGGATTCATGGATCGCGGAAATTTCCATGAAGTCAGAAACAGGCAAGAAATCTCACGACACCTCGTGGAAGAACAAGGATGCGCAAGTGGCGGCGTTGAGCGCGTCTTCGGGAGAATGTCATGGATAGAAATGGAACATGCGCCACGACAAAATTCAAGGAACATCAAGCGCACCGAGCGGATTGCATTGTAACGCCAAGTGCAGATAGTTTGCTGACGGTGGGAAAATCAAAACCAGCTTGGCAAGCGCAAGACGATCTCTTCCTCGTTCCCGCGGGAGGTTGGACTCTTGCAGCGCTCTTGCTTTTGTCTGTCGCGCTCGCAGGAGGACGTCCTCTTTGGGCGCAAGGCGTGGTGACGATCGGCATTGGCTTGCTGTGGCTTATGTGGCCACCGCACCGTGCGCCACGTCGTGAATTGATGTGGGCTCTCGTTGCGCTCGCCGCCGTACCTTTAGCAGCTTATCTCCCGAAATTCTTTTTTCCCTCGCCACTCTGGCGTCAGGAACTGGCGTCATTACCGGCCATTCACTCGTCATTTTTTGTCACCCTACAACCATGGTTCACCTTTCATATATGGCTGCTTTGGCTCTCGGGGGTCGCTCTAGCAGCATGGTGTTGCGCCCAAACATGGGACCATTACAATCGAAGCACTTTAGCCCGCATGTACGCGGGGGGAATTGTCGCCATCACCGTGTTTGCCATTTACGGATTTTCAACGGGAAACAATCCAAGTTTCTGGCAAAGCACCGAGGGATTTGGCCCCTTCCTAAATCGCAACCAATGGGGTGCCACGATGGGAATGGCAGGCATCATGACGTTAGCTCTCATTCATCAATCCGTACGCCGACAACGCAAGAGACGCGTCTTTTTTTGGTCAGCATCGCTGGCTCTGCTTATTGGTGCGGTGATCGTCAATGGATCGCGAGGCGGACTTCTCATTCTCGTCGCAGGGGGGGGTGCTTACTGGATGTTTTACGGCCTCATTCGAAGGCAATACCAATACGCGGCAGTGGGTATTTCGTTTGTTCTCATTTCTTTTGCGATTTTTTCTCTCGGCGGAAGCATTTTGCTCGAGCGATTTGTCAGCATTCAACAAACAATTCGAACGGGTGGTGAAGAAGATTTTCGCCTCCAATTTTACCGCATGATGAAGCCCTTATTTGCCGATGCACCTCTCACCGGATTTGGACTGGGGAACTTTGAATTTGTTTTTCCATTTTACCTCGATTACGCACCTGTTTTTGATCGTCGCCCCATCCATCCCGAAAACAGCTTTCTATGGCTCCTGAGCGAAGGGGGCCTACTGCTCGTGCTAGCCGTTGCGGCAGCCGTCATCGTTCTTTTTCGCCTTGCCTACACAGCCCGTCGTTCCCGTGCGGCGACCATGCGAGCAGCGGGGCTTGCGTGTGTGTTGATGCTGATTTTTAGCAGCTTTTTTGAAGTCAATGGGCACAGAATTGGCACGCTTTTTCCGGTGATTTTCTTGGGGTCTTTGGCACTCCCGATTGCTGATGGAACCCCGCTTTCTCCACGTACTCTACGCCTGCTGCGTGTCTTCGGTGGCGGAATTGTTTTGGTAGGATTCCTCTGGCTCACGGCATCATCCGGGCTTTTTCTTTTTCCGGGAATTCAAGGCATCAGCCCTTTGCACGCCGCGGCAACTCGTGCCCATGGAGCCGGAAATTTAGAGCAGGCCACTGCGCTATTAAAAACGAGTACGCGTCTTAAGCCTCTCGATTGGGCTTCGCATTGGACGCTAGGAACGTATCTGTTGGAAAAAAATTCTCCGGATTTGGCATGGAATGAATTTCGAGCAGCGGGGGCATTTTTGCCTTACAGCGATTGGATGCTGGAAGAAGAAGGGCGTCTTTGGCTGACCATCAATCCCATGCGTGCGGCATTTGTGTGGTCCCAGGCCTTGCAACGCACACGTTATGCAAATCGCTCATCGATGTACATCGGCATGTTGAAAGCCTCCGAGAAAAATCCCTCGCTTCGGGCGATGTTTCTGCGACTTTTTCCCAATGATCCGGAACTCGAGTTTATTCGCATTAAAGAAACGGGGGACGCAGGTATGGCGCGACTCAACGGGCTGCTTACAAAAACCCAAGACCTCGAATACGCGCCAGACTATCTCGTAGAGCCCGTACTGCGCTATATGCTCGAACATGGGCAGTCTGCACGCCTCGATGCCATCGTGGACAATCACAAACGCGTCAAACAAATCGGCTGGCGAGTACTTGCAAGTCGCGCCGTGAGCGAAGGACACTTTGAGGATGCTGTGCGTCTGCATTTTCAATACGGCACACAACCCATACTTCCCTCCCAAATTACCGGTGGCAATTTGCAAGCCATTGAACGCGCCGCGACGTTGACCCCCGACAACATCACGGCTGCCATTGCCTATTATCAGATGTTGGAAGGCGCAAGACGCAAGGATGAGGCTCTCTGGCAACTACGACGTATCATGGAATTTTCCACCGCTCCCGCCTATATTTGGTATCTCGCAGCCAAGGCGGAATATGACCGCAAAAACTACGAAGAAGCATGGAAGCTTCTGCGCACCTACGAAGAAAAAACTAAATCATGAGTTTCTGGCATTCCTCCGATCCTCTCAAAGACGAAGACCTCAGTGCCGTAGAAATTCGTCAAATTTGGCGACGCCGTTTTGACCGACGCCTCCTCACATTGGGGCTGCCGGCCTTATTCATTCTCATTATCATCACAGCCTTGGCTATTCCTCGTGTGAAAGATTGGCGAGCGCGTCAATTTGCGGAGCAAGCAAACACCCTTCGTCTCCAAGGCAAATTGCAAGAGGCATTTAACAACGCGGCTACAGCCATTCAAATGCGCCCTGCGCTCGCAGATTCTCAGCGTGCTTATGCCGCAGTGCTTGTCGCTGCCGGTAAAGTCGAAGGCATCCCCGTACTCCAACAGCTCATTGATGAAGGCAAAGCGACGGCCCAAGACCGTCTAAATCTCGCGGAAGCGGGATTACGTTTTAATGATTTAGCACTCGCTGAACGCGAAGCTACTTGGCTTCTCGACAAGAAGGAAAAAACCGCCGAAGCATTCCTCATTTTGGCCCGCGTACGCCTCGCGCAAAATCGTTCTGCTGATGCGGAGTACATTCTTAAACAATGCCTCGATGCGGGAGGAAGCGATAATGCAGTGATCCTTCTCGCGCAGTTAAAGTTTGCAGCCAACACCCCCGAAGCCGCCAAGGAAGCCGTTTCGCTACTGCAACCCCTCACAACAAAGAAAGACGCGATGGGGCTGGCGGCATTGATGGTTCTTCTCAATTCTCCGGCTATCAATCTCCCCGAAGCGGCATCATGGGTCAAAGCCGCCCAAGCGCATCCGGCGATTAATGACGAACAAAAGTTAGCTCTTGCCAATGCAGAAATACGGGTTACCCCCGCCGCATCCTCCGATATTCTGCACCGCATGATCGAAGAATTCCGCAGCGGAACTCCCGCGCAACGCGTATTGCTAGGGCGTTGGCTCAATCACAATCACCAATACGCAGAGACGCTCAAGGTCATTTCACCCGAAGGGGCGATGGGCCATCGGGATTTATTCCTCATCCACCTTGATGCCATGGCAGGACTTGGAGATTGGGCAGGCATTTCCACCCTGCTGGACGAACCAAATCTTCCACTCCAAACGCCCATCGCCATGCTTTACCGAGGCCGTGCGGCAAGGGAAGTTGGAGATCCTGCTACCGCCGCCACCTATTACCGCCGCGCTCTACGTGATCCTACCCTCTCTCCCGACGTTTTATGGTACGTCGTCGGCTACCTCGATCGCATTGGCGAACACCAAGTGTTGGAACAAGAGTTAAACAATATGACTTCCAATCCCACACTCGCACGAAAGGCTTTTGAGGCCCTTGTTCCCCTCGTGCAAGCGAGGCAGGATGCCGAGGAGCTGTATAAACTTTACGAGCGTATGATCCAGATTCTTCCCAGCGATTATGCAGCACAAAACGACTTACGCTATTTTGCGGCTCTCACAAAACACCGCATTGACACACCCGGGGCGCAAGAGTTGGTAAGGGTCGAACCGCGAATGTTGGCCTACCGCATTACGTTGGCTTTAACGCTGCTTCGAGAAGGTAAAAACGCGGAGGCCTTGCATGTTTTTGACGGCGAAACTCTCAACCCTGCCGAAATTCAGCCCTACCAACGCGCCATCCTCGCGGCTATCCTCGGTGCCAATGGGCGTGAAAGCGAAGCGCAAGAATTAGCCACCAACATCCCGGGCGATTCCATCACCACGCAGGAAATGGAATTGATTAAAGCTTGGCGAAAAGACCCTACATCTCCCAAACCTCACCGTTAAAAAAATCTGCAGTCGTGAACCCTTTCCATGCTTGCAATCGCGGCAACCTCCATTAAAAACGGATGTCATGAAGAAAATCGAGGCCATCATCAAACCCTTCAAAATGGAACACGTGAAAGAGGCTTTGGCCGAGATTGGAATTGAAGGGATGACGGTCACCGAAGTGAAAGGCTTCGGACGCCAAAAAGGTCATACCGAAATTTACCGTGGCAGCGAATATACGGTGGATTTTCTCCCAAAGGTCAAAGTGGAAATTGTCGTCAGCGATGACAATTTGCAGCGCGTCACCGAGGCGATTGTCACCGCGGCGAAGACGGGCAAAATCGGCGATGGTAAGGTGTTTGTTTATCCTGTCGAAGACGCTATTCGTATCCGCACTAAAGAAACGGGCGATCAAGCGATCTAATCCCACCCTCACACTCACCGACCGCTTTATTTCGTGGATATTTTCCAAGCCCTGATCCTCGGCTTGGTCGAAGGACTCACCGAATACCTTCCCGTTAGTTCCACCGGGCATCTTTTGCTCACACAACGTTTACTGGGCATTGAATCCGGAGAAGCCTCCAACGCCTTTGCCATCAGTATTCAAGCGGGTGCCATCCTCGCGGTTCTTGGACTTTATCGCCTGCGTGTTCAACAAATGGTTCTCGGATTCGCAGGACGTGATCCGAGCGGGCGACGTTTAGCAATCCATCTCCTTGCTGCATTTATTCCCGCCGCCATCCTTGGGCTCATTCTCGAAAAGCTGATTAAAAAATTTCTTTTTGGCGGCGGAGAATGGGGACTGTGGCCCATTGTTGCCGCTTGGCTTGTGGGCGGTGTCGCCATCTTGGTGGTTTCCGCCAAGCGACGACGACGCGGAATCGCTCCCACTGCAGGACTTAGTCTCGAAGGACTCACCCTCAAAATGTCCGTCTTCATCGGCATCGCCCAATGCCTCGCCATGTGGCCCGGCGTCAGCCGCAGTCTCATCACTATCGTCGGTGGTGTACTTGCAGGTCTCTCCCTTCCCGCAGCCGTCGAGTTTAGTTTTCTCCTCGGTGTGATCACCCTCAGTGCCGCAACGGCCAAGGACTTGATGGATTCGGGAGCGGCCATGCTGGCTGCTTACGGATGGCTTCCCGTCGCGGTCGGCTTTTTTGCGGCGTGGGCGTCTGCCGTTCTCGCCGTGAAATGGATGGTCTCCTATCTCCAATCGCACGGCATGGCCATTTTCGGCTGGTATCGTATTATTCTTGCCATAGCCGTAGCCGCTTGGCTTCTCTGGCCTCATTAACCAATGGACCC
>JBDHQL010000045.1:0-9207 GCA_039807035.1 Chthoniobacterales bacterium | reverse complement strand
AGGAACTCGCGCCAGTGGACTTCTTGCCTCGGAGAGGGAGACAGAGACGCCCAAGATGGTTCGATGACCGTCCTGCAGTCGAATCCCGATGGCTGTGAGTACGGCGCAGGAGCGCACGATGTCATGGACGCGAACTTTTTCATAGCGTGCATCAATGATGAGATGAGCTCTGGGGTGGATGGGACGTTGTCGCCAAGACTTCAGCATGTCGTCGAGTTCCGCAGTGGATCGACTGACCTGTGTGGATGTAATTTTCAAGCCACAAAGTTTTTCTGAGATCTTAGAAACACGACGCGTTGAGGTTCCTTGGAGGTACATCTCTGCGATGGCGATAACCAAGGCCCGTTCACTGCGCTGGCCCCGTTCTAGGGCGGAAGGATAAAAGGGTTGTTCGGAGTTTCGGACTTGCGGAATACGGAGATCGAGAGGGCCGATTCTGGTATTGAGCGAGCGTTCTTTGAATCCATTGGCAAGGCCTTGTCGTGCGGGAGTGCGTTGATAAGGGGAGGCTTGCAGGTGTCGTTGGCGTTCGATGAGCATGGCGTGATTAATTAAGAGGGCGAGAGCCTCAGGTAGGCCCTCCAAACCGCCTTGGGCAATGGTATTGAGAACTTCGTTGGATAGATTAATGTGATCTTGTTCGGTCATGGTCGTGGTTTGGTTGTGTTTGGTTAAAACCAAATCAAACCACCCGTGGCCGGACTTTGTCGCGCTTGGGAAAAGCGCGCCGCCCTCCAGCCGCCCTTCCGGCTCCGCTTCGCTCCGCCTCCAGGGCGGCTGGAGGGCGGCGATCAGGCAGAACCACTTTTACAGACAAATTGTTGCACTGCCCAAAACAGCACCGCTGGCTGGTGAGATTCAAAAAACCTAGCGTAATTATTGCTGAGTCGTGTGATCAATTCGCTCTCCTGACAAGCCGTGTCCCCACGGGAATTGGGTTGCTTAATCTGTCGTCGCCATGTTTTGAGTTTGCCCACCATTATCCAAAAGTTCCGCTGAGCGCATGACCATTCGGGCCATCACGCTATTGAGTTCTTGCTGTTCACCGCTCGGAGGTTGAATAAAACTTTTTTGCTCTCCTCGTGACGGACGCATCACTGCGAGTTTTTCATCATGAAAGTTCTCGAAAAACCGACTTTTCGTCGCTTAAAAATTACGCGCGGATTACGGATGTTTTTCTGGCATTGACACGGTGTGCGTTTCAAACGTAGGCTTTAGGGTCTTTGATGCCTGTTGGGCACTCTGCATTTGCAATAACACTCTTTTATGAATCCCACGCTTCTCGAAAAAGCCCGCGCCGTCGCCGGCAATGATAAAATTTTAGTCAATCTCGTCTCGCGCCGTGTTCGGCAGCTTAATAATCCAGCGATCCGCCCGCTCGTGGAATACACACCGGGGCAGGGATTCATTGACATTGCACTGCAGGAAATCGGCGAGGGTAAAATTTTTGCTCGTGCGACGGACGCGACGGCTTAACACCCGGACGCGCCACGCTGGAGTCAGCCCGTCGGCTTATGGGCACCGATATCGTCACTAACCGCAAGGCGCGGCACGTTTATAATATCATTGACTCTCTCGAAGCGGGTCTTGAATTGCGTGGCACGGAAGTGAAGTCTATCCGCGCTGGCCTTGCGAACATGACAGGTGCTTTTGCACGTTTAGACCGTGGTGAGCTTTTTCTCTACGGCCTCGACATTCAACCTTATGAGCGTGCAAGTCACGAACAGCATGAAGCGAAACGCCCGCGTCGTTTATTAATTCACCGTGCGGAACTTTATCGCTTGCGTGAATCCATAGAGCAGCAGGGATGCGTGCTCCCGGCGTTGCGCCTCTACTGGAAAAAGCAACATGTGAAAGTTCAAATCGGTGTCGCGAAAAGCAAAAAGACGCCGGATAAACGTCATGACCTTAAACAGCGTGTGGCCGAGCGTGAGGCGGCGCGAACAGCGGCTGCCTTTAATCGCCGAGGATGAAGATTGTTCACGCCGCCAACTTCTGCGCACTGTGTTAATGCCATGAGTCTTCCTAATTTGCAGCCATCACCCCAAGAGTTTGCGCGTTTTGCGAAAACACACACCGTTGTTCCGGTGTGGACGGAGTTGGTTGCGGATACCGAAACTCCTGTCACCGCATTTGCAAAAATTGCCGGAGATGGTCCTGCGTTTCTTTTTGAATCCGCAGAGCAAGATGAACGGAGCGGACGTTATTCCATTCTTGGCACGGGAGCGGAGCGGGAGTTTCTAGCGCGAGGGCGAAAGTTTGAAATTCGTCGTGAAGGAAAAGTGATTCGTTCGGGTGAAGCGGATGATCCTTTACGCGAACTTGAGCACGAGATGTCCGGTTTGCGAACGCCCGACGGCGACGCCCCATTTTCCGGAGGATGCGTTGGCTATTTGGGTTATGACGCCGTCCGTTATTTTGAGCCGAGCGTTCCACCTCCGCCGAAGGATGAACTCAATGTTCCCGATCTCTATTTTTTCACCACGGATTGCGTTTTGGTTTTTGATCATCGCACACGCCGCTTGCAAATCATGGTAACGACTTACCCGCAAGGTGACCATGAGGCGTCCTATGCGAAGGCGCGGGAAAAAATCGTCGCTTTGGTGCGTCGTTTAGCTAAGCCGAGTTCGGAACCTGCTATTTTCACCGACGCTTCGGGTGGACAAGCGGAGATAACGTCGAATACGATACAGGAGGAGTTTCATTCCATGGTCGAGCAGGCGAAGGAATACATTCGTGCGGGCGATGTTTTTCAACTTGTCGGTTCGCAGCGATTTCAAACGCCTTTTCATGGTGCCCCGCTCGACCTTTACCGCTCGTTGCGATTTGGAAATCCCTCGCCTTATATGTTTTTGCTCCATATTCCCGGAGGGCATCTTGTGGGCAGCTCGCCGGAAGTTCACGTGCGGGTAGAACAGGGGCAAGTCCAAATTCGTCCCATCGCCGGAACCATTCGGCGAGGATCCGATCACGAAGAAGACGCAACAAATGCCGAGAAGCTTCTCGCTGATCCCAAAGAACGTGCGGAACACATCATGCTCGTGGACCTTGCCCGTAATGATGTCGGACGCATTGCGGAATATGGCAGCGTGCGCGTGACGGACTTTATGACCATCGAGCGTTACAGTCACGTGATGCACATCGTTTCCAATGTGACGGGGGCTTTGGCGTCAGGGCATAGCATTTATGATGTTATGCGGGCCACGTTTCCTGCGGGGACGGTTTCCGGTGCGCCGAAAGTTCGAGCGATGCAGATCATTAATGCGATGGAAAAAAGTCAGCGTGGTACTTATGCAGGTGCCGTGGGCTATTTTGGTTATGATGGCAGCCTTAATTCGTGCATTGCATTGCGGACGGTTTTGCTGAAGGACGGCACGGCTTATGTGCAGACGGGCGCGGGCATTGTGGCGGATTCAACGCCGGAGGGTGAATATCAGGAAACAATCAACAAGGCGATGGGTGTAGTGCGTGCTATTGAACGCGTTCAAACCCTACGAAATTCATGATTCTCGTTCTCGATAACTACGACAGTTTTACATTTAACCTCGTGCAGTACTTTGGCGAGCTGGGGGCGGAACTTCATGTCGCTCGCAATGACCAAATCACGATTGCCGAAATTGAAAAACTTGCGCCGAAAAAAATTGTCATTTCTCCCGGCCCATGTACCCCGCGTGAAGCCGGCATAAGCGGAGAAGTCATCAAGACTTTTGGATCACGTCTTCCAATCCTCGGTGTTTGTTTAGGCAATCAATGTATTGCCGAAGTCTATGGCGGCGATGTCGTGCGAGCCGAACGACTCATGCATGGCAAAACATCGCCCATTCTCCATCGTGGACAAGGTGTTTTTCGCGACTTGCCATCGCCCTTTGACGCGACGCGCTACCATTCCTTGATCGTCAAACGCGAGACACTTCCGTCCATTCTTGAAATTACGGCAGAAACGGCGGAGGGAGAAATCATGGGATTGCAGCACAAAGAAAATCCCGTGCATGGCGTTCAATTTCATCCGGAATCTATTCTCACCACTGAGGGGAAAAAGCTCCTGCAAAACTTTCTCGATCTGTAAGTCGCCCTGCGGCGTTTTGTTTCATGTCGTTGCATCCTTCGCTGCCGCGTAAATCCCACCGTGGACTCGCCGTCTTATTGGCGGCTTTAGCGTCGGTCGGGCCGTTTTCGATTGACGCTTACTTGCCGTCCATGAGCGAAATTGCGCGGGCGTTGCGGGTGGACTCGTTGACAGTACAACAGACGCTGACAGCTTACATGTTGCCCTTTGCAGTGATGTCGCTTTGGCATGGTGCCATATCCGATGCGCTTGGGCGACGGCGTGTTGTTTTGTGGGGCACAGCGTTGTTTGCGCTGGCATCTATTGGGTGTGCCGTGGCCTCGAGTATTCAGATGTTGATTACTTTTCGTGCCTTGCAAGGCATTGCGGCCGGGGCGGGAGTTGTTGTTGGGAGGGCCGTGGTGCGAGATCGCTTCCATGGTCCCGAAGCACAGCGTGTGATGTCGCAGGTAGCACTCACCTTTGCCTTAGCACCTGCGCTGGCACCGGTAGTAGGCGGCTGGCTTGAAGTTTGGTTTGGGTGGCGTTCAGTGTTTGTGTTCCTCGCATTTTTTGGAATTGGATGTTGGGCCTTGAGCCGCTTTTGGCTTGCGGAATCATTACCGCCGGAAAAACGACAATCATTTCGTCCTGGGTTTTTATTGCATTCTTACATTCGCGTGCTCACCTCCGGACGGTTTGTGGCGTTAACATTGGCGATCACCCTGACCTTTTCCGGTTTCTTTATCTACGTGATGGCTGCTCCGGTTTTCTTGATGCAACATTTGCACATATCGGCAACCGGATTCCTCTGGCTCTTTGGCCCTTCGTCCACAGGGATGGTGATTGGGGCATGGTTCTCCGGGCGGGTTGCGGACCGCTGGTCCTCACGGCGCACGCTTATTTGGTCATTTGGGATTATGGGCGTGGCGACGGCGATGCAGCTCGGCTTTCATTTCTTTTTTCCACCGTCCTTGCCATGGAGCGTTGCGCCACTCTTTGTCTATGTCCTCGGCATGGCACTTTCTTTCCCCACGCTCACGCTGATGGGATTGGATATTTTTCCGGCGCAACGTGGGATGGCATCGTCATGTCAGACATTTATTCAAACCGTGGGAAGTGCGCTTAATGCCGTTCTGGTTCCCTTCGTGTGGGGCAGTGTCTTTTCACTGGCTCTCACGCAAGCGGCACTACTAACCCTAGCAGCAGGTGCTTTGTTTTTCTATTGCCGAGGCGGGATTTCGTCGTCCGTCGAGCCCGATACAGACTGAGCGGCGATTACGACATCGGCATTTCAAATTTTTGCCGCAGAAGATTTTTTTGCACCTTGCCCATTGCATTGCGGGGAAGTTCGGAAACGATGTGGATACGTTTGGGAACTTTGTAATTAGCGATTTTTTGCTTCAAAATTTCGCGAATTTCTTCCGGAGAAATTTCGTCAGCATTTGTTTTGGGAACTACCACCGCAATGACAGCTTCCCCAAAGTCAGGGTGTGGGATGCCAATAACAGCACTTTCTTTAACGCCTGGAAGTTCATCAATGACGCCTTCGATTTCCTTGGGATAAACATTATACCCGCCAGAAATAATGAGGTCTTTGCTGCGGCCAACGATGGTGAGGTAGGAGTCGGGAATTCCGTCGCCGCCCCATCGGCCCAAGTCGCCGGTTTTGAACCATCCGTCCGTCGTGAATTCTTCCTGCGTTTTTTCTGGCATCCGCCAATAGCCCGCAAAAATATTGGGGCCGCGAACTTGGATTTGCCCGATTTCGCCCGGACCACATTCTTGGTTGTTTTCGCCAAGAATACGCACCGAAGTTTTCGGCAATGGCATTCCCACGGTTCCACCGATGCGTGGGCCGATGGTGGGGGAGAAGGGATTGGAAACAAGCATGGCCGTTTCGCTCATGCCATAACGTTCCAAAATGGTGTGACCAGTACGGTCTTGGAATTCCTGGAAAGTCTCGGTGAGGAGTGGTGCGGAGCCGGAAATGAAAAGTCGCATGTTGCGGCAGGTGACCTTTCCAAAACGCGCATTTGCCAACAATCGTACGTAGTGCGTGGGCACGCCCATGAGCACGGTGGAGCGTGGAAGATCGAGAAGAATTTGATCTATGTCGAACTTTGGGAGCCAAATCATTTTGGCACCTGCAAGCAAAGCACCGTGGGATGCCACAAACAGCCCATGAACGTGAAAAATCGGCAGTATATGCAGTAGAACATCATCCGGCTCCCATCCCCAAAATCCATGCAGCACGCGGGCGTTGCTGCCTAAATTGCCATGGGTGAGCATGGCACCTTTACTTCGCCCCGTTGTTCCCGAGGTGTAAATAATGGCCGCCAAATCATCATCCGCCCGCTCAACCGTCGTGAAATCCACCCTCTGCGTTGCCGCTGCATTCAGTAAGGAGCCTGTGTGATTGTCTTCCAACG
The DNA here is from genome assembly GCA_039807035.1 of Chthoniobacterales bacterium. GTDB lineage: Bacteria > Verrucomicrobiota > Verrucomicrobiia > Chthoniobacterales > JACTMZ01 > JACTMZ01. The sequence goes on along the minus strand of JBDHQL010000045.1, from coordinate 2,730 downwards.
TGAAGACATGCAGAACTTTCGCTTCCTTGGCCAAAGGCTCAATCCAAGAGAGGTTTTCCTTCGTACACACCATCACCGAAGGCTCGGCGTTTCGAAGAAAATAGCGGATTTCTTCCTCGCGGTAGGCCGTATTCAGCGGAAGAAACACATAGCCCGCTCGTATCGTCGCGAGGTAGAGCATGAGCGACTCGGGCGACTTTTCCAATTGGCTTGCCACGCGGGCACCTTCGGGCAAATCCAGAGAGCGCAGAAGATGCGCCATCTGTGCCGTACGAGCGTCAAGTTCCTCCCATGTGAGACTCCACCCTTCCGGCGTTTCGAGACATAATCTCGTGCGATCGGCAGGAAATCCTGTGGCGAGCAATGAATATAAGTTCATGAGGCGGCAGATTAGACCCACGTAGAACGAGTTTTCCAACTCGTTTCCACACGAGAAAGTGCTCCGCATTTATCAAAGGACTGCAGTTCGTGTCCCCTTGTTGAACTTCACTTACGGTGCTGCGGAATATGCTCTAAAAACTTCCAAAAATATTTTGAACAATCTGCCGGTGGTGCGGTCAAAGTATGCTGACAGTGTTTTCATGTGGATTAGTTGTTAGGGGTGAGCGCCCGTCTCTGGGGGGGGACGGGCGCCTTTTTTTGCCGAATTAATTCTTTGGCTTAGCACTCTTTTTTGGGGGATTTTGAGAGTTTTCTTTCTGGTTGAAGCGGAAGTTGATAGCAATGCTGGGCGTTCCTTGGGACAAGGGCTCGCCGAGCGATAGGGCGGCGGGGTTGACCTTTTGAGCTAAGAGAAGGGCTTTGATTTTTTCGGCCCGTTGATTGGCTAATGCGAGACTTTGTGAATCAGGGATTTCTGTCGCGGCGACATAGCGTTCATAGAGGGCGCGGTCTTTTTCTTCTAATACGGCACTTTCACCTTTCGCGAGCTTTTCGAAGTAATGGTGGATGCGTCGTCTCGCTAAAAAATTAGAATCCTCAACTTTGGGAAATCCTTCACCTGCCAATACGCGTTCGCGTAACAATTGTGCGCCGAGAAAGGGGCGGTCAGCATCTCCCGAGCGTCCGCGCAATTCCACTCCGAGATTCGGGCTATTGATCAAAAGTTTTGCCAAATTATTAATTTTAGCGACGGCATTGGGGTGTGGGTCTGCGCTCCCGGCGGAACTTTCGAGAACGATATTTTTTTCCGAAGATTTATCCTGCCCTGGGGTGCTTCCTAATCCTGCCCCTAATAATTTTAAAGGCGAGCTGAGGGCGCCGATGAGCGCGGCTCGCAGCGCGGAGGTGATAACAGCTCCCATAGCCGTGGTGGTGCCGCGCTCATCCATGCGCAGGGGAATCGTGAGATGAATGTTGCCCGCCGGGTCGCGCAGCAAGGCAAGTGCAAGGTCAAGGGGAACTCCAAACTGACGCGTAAAAGAATCTGGATCACGTAAGGATAGGCCAAAATTTTTGAGGACGATGTCGTTGTCGGCTTGGAGGGCGGGGCCGTTGAGGGTGAGTTTCGTTTGAAGCGAAGCTTGACCTGCATCGAGCGAAACACCGGCTTGTTTTGAATAGGAGCTCCACGGCGGTAAATCGAGGTTCTCGACACCAAGGATGAAACTTCCTGTGAGACCCGCGGTCATGGCTCCTTCGATGGAAAGTAACGATGAGGAAGGTAGCGTGGCTCGAAGCGAAAGTGCGTCAAATGTGGAAGAAGGAAATCGAAAATCACGCATTTGAATTTTCAAATCACTAAGGCGTGTCGAGGAATTGACGGCAGTATTATGGAGGTTAATTTCTCCATTCGCCAATTCGAGTAATCCGATCTGAATATCGAAGGAGGGTGATACTGTCGTCCCTTTGTTTTCGGTATTCTGAGAGGGAGAAGAAGCAGTGAGAGTGTTTAAAGAAGGAGAGGGGTGCGTGTAATAAATTTGCGGCGCGGACAAACTAATGCGTTCAAAGTTTAGCTTGGTTTGACGCAGCGGTTTTCCTTCCTCCACGAAGGGAATTGCAATTTCCTTAATCGCTAAATCGAGGCGATTCCAACCGAGAGAAACTTCCTTGGCGCCAGGGCTTGCCGCAGCAAGAGAATCCATCGAGACATGACCGGAGAGCACGACGCCAGGCGGCTTATTTTTGTCTCCAAGGCTTGCGGTGATATTCAGCTTGCCACTGGAATTTGCAGATTGCATCCAAATGCCAAGCTCGTGTTGCGCCGCAAGCAGCAAGGGCGGAAAGGCAAGGTCATTCCATGTTAACGTTCCCTTAAAAAGCGTGGGAAATATTCCCACTTCTCCTGCGAGGGCAATTTTTCCCGAGCCAATTTGAAGAGCGACATCGAGAGGGAAGGGTTGGTCTTGTTCAGCGGTGATTTCCGACGCATGGAGCGTAAGAAAAACATCCAACGGCCCGTCTTTTGTGATCCAAGTGAATTTGGCGTGTTCCATGGCGATTTGATGAATACGAAAGGACGTTGGGTCCGCCTGGGAAGAGGGTGCTGGAGTGGTGCTTTTGGTGACGGGAGTTTTGGTGGGTGGGGAGTCCGTTAAAACCAGCTCGCGTTGTACACGAAGTTCCGGCCCTCGAATCGCGATTGCGCCCAGTCCAAATTCCCGATCGCCCATGGAAACATCGCTGAGTTCAAAACTCTCCAGCGAAAACTCCAGGAGGTTTTGTTGGGTCGCGGCGTCAAGAACTTCGATGTGTGGAGTGCGTAAAATGAATTGATGAATTTTTATC
>JBDHQL010000044.1:0-9535 GCA_039807035.1 Chthoniobacterales bacterium | reverse complement strand
GTGCTGTCCTTTTCGATCCATTCCATGGTGGCCGCGTAATGACACAGCGGGATTGCGCGGAAATTCTACGACGTCCAAACAAACAACTCGAAACGTGGCATCTCCACGTCGCCACCCAACGGCAAATTCTCACTCGCACCCTCGCCAACCTTCTCTACGCCTATCATCGTTGTGGCAACCAAGTGCTTTACCAACGACTCAAACGCTGGAGTCATATCCTCTGCGGCAACACATGATTCAAGCCGAAGTCATCAATACCGGCTCCGAGCTGCTTCTCGGACTCGTTCAAAACACCCACCTCACCTGGCTCGCTGGTCAGCTCGCTCCCCTCGGCGTAACCATCACAAGGCAAGTATGCGTGCCGGATGGCCCCGATATCCGCACCGCCCTCGTGGACGCCCTCCAACGTGCGGATATTGTCTTTTGCACGGGGGGGCTAGGGCCAACGACCGATGACATTTCCCGCGAGGCCACGGCAGAACTTTTAAATCTCCCGCTGCTGCCGGATGAGGACGTGTTAAAGACCATCCAAGATATTTTTGCCCATCGCCATTTACTGCTCACCGCCAACAATCGGCGTCAGGCCATGGTGCCACAGGGTGCCCGCGTTCTCGCCAATGCTTGCGGAACCGCACCGGGACTGTATTTTCCGCCGCCGCTCCTCACGTCCTATCATGCAGGCCATCTTTTTCTGCTCCCCGGTCCACCGCGTGAATTGTATCCGATGTTTGAAACGGCGGTGTCACCGATTTTGCAGACATCTCTTCCGCCGAAGGAAGACCGTGACTGCCGCATTTACCGATGCACCGGACTGGGTGAAAGTTTGCTGGAAAATCGCATTGGTTTTCAAATTGAAGCCCGTGGCGACATCAATGTGGGCTATTGCGCCCGTCCCTCCGAAGTTGATTTCCGCCTCATTGGGCCTAAGGCCGCCCTTGATGAAGTGGAACCTCTCATCCGCGCCTCGGTGGGAGAATGGATTTATTCCCGTGGCGAAACACTCGAGCAAACGGTGGTAAATCTTCTCAAAAAAAATCATGCAACATTGGCTGTTGCGGAGTCATGCACAGGCGGTGCTCTCGCCAGCCGCATCACCGATGTGTCAGGAGCCTCCGAAGTTTTTCTCGCGGGCCTTACAACTTACGCGAACGCGGCCAAACAGTCACTCCTCCATGTTCCCGCCGAGTTGCTGAAAAAACATGGTGCTGTCAGCGAGCCTGTCGCCGCAGCAATGGCGGAAGGAGCACGGCTGGCTGCGGGAAGCGCGTTAGCACTTTCCACCACAGGCATTGCGGGGCCGAGTGGCGGCACGGACTCCAAACCCGTAGGTACGATTTACATTGGACTCGCCGTGAAAGGACACCCCACGATCGTGAATCCTCATTTTTTCCCTGCTGATCGCCTGACATTTAAGCAACGCGCCGTGACTGCAGCACTCGATCTCCTGCGGCGACATTTAGAAGGGTTGCCCTTGGTCAGCGGCTCGGGAACGCCCCCCGGTTCTCGAACGCAAAACTCGCGTTAGAATTTTCTCACATCATGCGTACCGGAATTTTTGGAGGAACCTTTGACCCCATTCATCATGGGCACCTCATCCTCGCCCGCGCCGCTGCCGAAGAACTCGCCTTAGATCGCGTGGTTTTTATTCCCGCCAAGAAGTCTCCGCACAAAAGCAAAACCACCTCCCCTACGGATCGTTTCACCATGACGCAACTCGCCATAGCCGGAGAACCAATGTTCGAGGTGTCCGACCTAGAATTAAGGCGCCCTGCGCCGAGCTATACCGTGAACACCCTTGAGCAATGGAAAACGGAATTTCCCCACGATGAATTATTTCTCCTCATCGGCGCAGATAATGCCGCCACTTTTGAAACGGCATGGCATCAACCCCATGTAATACGACGCCTCGCTTCGATCATTGTGTTAGATCGCGTGGGCAGTTCGATTCCCGAAGAATGGCGCATCATCCGGCACCTCGTAGATATTTCTGCCACCGATATTCGCACTCGAATTTCCGAGGGCCGAAGCATCCGGTATTTGACGCCAGACGCTGTGTGCGATTACATCGCCACTCACAGCCTTTATCGTACAACGTGACACCCGATTCCGAAATCATTGCCCTCGCTGCCGCAAACGCAGCCTCCGACAAAAAAGCCGACGACATCCGCATTCTCGATCTGCGCAACATTTCCAGCTTTGCCGATTTTTTTGTCATCTGCTCGGGAAATAGCGAACCGCACCTCAAAGCCATTGCCTCCGAAATTCGCGAAAAACTACGTGAGAGCTTAGGGATTCATGCCAACACCGACGGCTTTCCTGCCAGTCAATGGGTAGTTCTCGATTTCCATGGCGTCCTTATTCACATTTTCCATCCGCAAAAACGAAGCTTCTACGATCTGGAATCCCTTTGGCGCGACGCGCCGCTCATCCCCTTTGAAACAACGGCGGAGAATCCGTAAAAACTATCTTAAGGCTCCCATGGAGCTCCCTGTAATTCTTGGTTGAACGAGACGGCCTTTTTCTTGGAGGAAAATAGAGATGTCGGCTTTTCTGGAAATTGCCTTTGGGTACCGCGCCCGCCTCGGGTGCTGTTTCCCGCGCCCCCGCAGGAAACTTCGTGCGCAAAAACAAAGATTCATCCGCGAGAGCGCGAACTATCGCAGCCGAAGTAACTGTGGCACCTAAAGAGAGATTTTTTTGGAGTGATTATTTTTTTACGATCACGGGTGAACCGGAGCAGACGGCGGAGATGGCCCTTAGGCAAACGCCCGTGCCCCCTGGGCTTGGGCCTGATCTTCCATGGGCTCTCCTTCGAACGTGTCATGCACTTTTCAAGCACCAACGGTGCGAAGATATCCCAGCCCAACGGGCTGGGTCCAGGTGATAGAGAATATTGCGCCCTGAAGGGGCGCGATATTGGCGGCGTCCCGTTGGAAGGTGGAGGGCACACTCCAAACTTGAACTCTAAAAGTTCTTGATAGGCTCTAACTAAGCGACAGCACCACAAGATCAGGAATTTTTCGGAAATGCGCATCTGCCGTCAACACGGCAGCACCAAAACGCAGCGCACACGCCGCGATCAAAATATCCTGAGCCGGAAGCACGATGCCGCGTCGGTCCAGTCGCCACGCCAAATCTGCGGCTTCCGACCACAACCGGTTGTCCGTCGGGACGCAACACATGACGTCCATAAACGCGGACACTCTCTCGCGAACAGTGGGCTGTTTGATGCCGCGCAGCACTTCAAGACGAATCATCCCGCACGTCACCAAATCCATGTCATGCGCCCATGCACGCAACTCCCATGCGGGATCGCACCCCTGACGTAACAAGTCTATAAAGACGTTGCTGTCAACCAGCGCGGCGTTTACCATGTTTATCAGAAGTTTCCGCGACGCGTAATCCCATCAAGTCATAATCGGGATCAACGGCATTTTTTAATTCTTCGGAACTGAACCCGAGTCCCTCGTTGAGGAAGGTCTTCAAACGGCTACGCCGATCCATTTCCCGAAGGGCCATTTCGACCGCCTCGGTTTTGGTCTCAAAGCCATAAACTTTCATCACTCTCGCAAGCAAAGCCTCGTCAATGTGCATTGTCATTTTCATTGCCATACCAAGTATGGCATGAGGGCCGTTTTGTCAAGCGAGAATTATTTGCCTCAAAAATTAATTCCGTCGCAGATCTGATTCCTATTTGCGAGCTGTCGCTAAAACCGTTTGAAAATGAGGCGCCTTAATCTCGCGGCTAACCACGGAAACTTCGGCATCCTTAAATCCCGTCTTTTCGAGAAGCTGCCACAATTCCACTTCCGAAAATCCCAACCACACATGCGCATATTGCGTGCGGGCCTGTTCGAAAGAATGACTCAGCAAATCGAGAATGAGAAGGCGTCCTCCCGGTTTGAGAATCCGCCGCGCCGCCGCGAGTGCTTTTCCCGGGCTAGCCGCATGATGCAAGGCTTGGCTGAAAAGCACCAAATCCACACTCGCGACTTTAATCGGTGGGTCTTCAATTTCTCCAAGTCGGTATTCGAGATTCTCGATCCCGTTTTCTTCCGCCAACCTCGTTCCAAAATCCACCATCGCCGGAGAATTATCCACCGCGATAATTTTCTTCGCTCGTCCCGCAAGAAGCTGCGAAAGCGTTCCCTCACCGGCCCCAAGATCGGCGATGACCATCGGCGGCAACAACCGCAATAACCCATGTGCCAAGGCCCGCCAAGAACGACCCGGAACATACGTGCGACCAAATTTTCCCGCGAGGCGATTGAAATACTCTCCTGCCTTATCACGACGTTTGCGCAGCACTAACTTCAAAGCCGCATCATCCTCCGCAGCCTCCGCCATCTCATCCCCGCCGCTCTCAATAAGCTCCGCGACCGCCGCAGGAACGCGGCGCCCACGTGCATAGTAAATGTTCCTCCCTGCTCGACGATCGGATACCAACCCTTCTGCCTTCAACTGCGCCAAATGCGCACTAATCCGCGATTGCCCCATCCGAAAAATTTGTTGCAGCTCCGCCACCGTCAACTCCTCCCGCCCAATTAATCGCAAAATCCGCAGCCGCGTCGCATCGGAAAGCAATTTCAAAATTTTAACAAGAGATGTCATTTTTTCGTGGACTCATCAAAATATCATGATACGTTGATAAGTCACGCGGAAAAGTCGGACACTGTCCTGCGGTTTCGCTCCATCAACCATTCAAATCCCATGACTTCTGACTTCATTTTTTCATCCGAGTCGGTTGGCGAAGGCCATCCTGACAAAGTGTGCGACACCATTTCCGACGCCGTTCTCGACGCGTGCCTCGCGCAGGATAAACGCAGCCGTGTGGCTTGCGAAACATTGGTCAAGAGCAACATTGTCGTCCTCGCCGGTGAAATCACCACCGATGCCAAACTCAATTTCGAATCCATCGTGCGCGAGGCGATTCGTGGCATTGGCTATGTGAATGACGATGATATTTTTCACGCTGACAAAGTTTTCATCACGAAGGCCATCACCCAGCAAAGTCAGGACATCGCCCAAGGCGTCAATGCCTCCAAAGCCAAAGGCAAAAAAACGGCCGAGCAAGGCGCGGGCGATCAAGGTCTGATGTTTGGTTTTGCGTGCAATGACACGTCGGAGCTTATGCCCGCACCGGTCATGTTCGCCCATCGTCTCGGACGCGATCTCACCAAAATTCGCAAAGCCGGCAAAGCCGCTTGGCTTCGCCCCGACGCGAAATCGCAGGTGTCCGTTCGTTATGTGGATGGCAAGCCACGTGAAATCACGGCGGTCGTTGTTTCCACGCAGCACGCGGCGAATGTCAGCCACGCAATCATTGAAAAGTTCATCATCGAGAACCTCATTAAAAAATCTCTGCCCGCGAAACTTCTTACCAAAAAAACGGAATTTCTCGTCAATCCCACCGGCAATTTCGTCATCGGTGGCCCGCAAGGAGACGCGGGCCTGACCGGACGCAAAATCATCGTTGATAGCTACGGTGGCATGGGTCGTCATGGTGGCGGAGCCTTCAGCGGCAAAGATCCCAGCAAAGTGGATCGTAGTGCCGCCTACATGGGTCGTTGGGTTGCCAAAAACATCGTCGCCGCCGGCCTCGCCGATCGTGCCGAAATTCAATTTGCCTACGCGATTGGGCATCCCAATCCAGTTTCCGTCACGGTGGACACCTTCGGAACTAACAAGGTGGACGAGAAAAAACTCGAGCGAGCGGTGTTGGAAACATTCAGCTTTAAGCCTGCGGACATCGTCAAACAACTTGATCTCCTCCGCCCCATCTATGGCAAGACAACCAACTACGGTCACTTCGGCTACAAATCGGGCCTCGCCTTTGCTCCATGGGAGGACACAAGCAAAGCCGCCGCCTTGAGGAAAAAAGCAGGACTCTAAGCGCCGTCCTTATCGAAAAACCTAGAAAGTCATCACATCATGAGCACGACAACTGCCACCGCTAAAACCACCGATTTCAAAGTCAAAGACCTTTCTCTCGCTGATTGGGGACGCAAGGAAATTGAAATTGCCGAAAAAGAAATGCCCGGCCTCATGGCCATTCGCGAAAAATACGCCAAAGACAAACCGCTCGCCGGCGTTCGTGTCACTGGTTCGTTGCACATGACCATTCAGACAGCCGTTCTTATCGAGACGCTTGTCGCCCTCGGTGCCAAAGTTCGTTGGGCCAGCTGCAATATCTTCTCCACGCAAGACCAAGCCGCCGCCGCTATCGCCGCCACCGGCGTTCCGGTTTTCGCATGGAAAGGGGAGACGCTCGAAGAGTATTGGGACTGCACATGGAAGGCCATCGTCAATCCCGAAGGACTCGGACCTCAACTCGTCGTGGATGATGGCGGGGACGTGACCCTTTTTCTCCACAAAGGCTACGAGATGGAAGACGGCGACGATTGGGTCAATACACCCAGCGGCAGCCACGAAGAAAAAGTCATCAAAGACCTTCTCAAAAAAATCCACGAAGAAAATCCCTTCATTTTTCACGAGCTTGTCCAGCAATGGCGCGGCGTGTCGGAGGAAACAACCACCGGCGTCCATCGGCTCTACAAACTCCAGGAAATTGGCAAGCTCCTCATCCCGGCGTTTAACGTGAATGACTCCGTCACCAAGTCAAAATTCGACAACCTCTATGGATGTCGCCACTCGTTGGTGGACGGCCTCAACCGCGCCCTCGACGTGATGATCTCTGGCAAAGTCGCCGTTGTGTGCGGCTATGGTGATGTCGGCAAAGGCTCGGCGCAATCGCTGCGCGGTCAAGGCGCACGCGTTATCATCACCGAAATTGACCCTATCAACGCTCTCCAAGCCGCGATGGAAGGTTTTGAAGTCACCACGCTCGAAGACACACTCGGACGCGGCGATATTTACATCACCACAACCGGTAACAAAGACGTGATCACGGCGGACCATATTTCCAAGATGAAAGATCAGGCAGTGATCGCCAACATTGGCCATTTCGACAACGAGATTCAGGTGGACAAACTCAACAACCTTCCCGGCGTCAAGAAAGTCAACATCAAGCCTCAGCTCGACAAATACATCTTCCCCGACGGCAAAGAAGTTTTCCTTTTAGCCGAAGGCCGTCTCGTCAATCTCGGCTGCGCTACAGGACATCCGAGCTTTGTCATGAGCAATAGCTTCAGCAATCAAACCCTCGCCGCACTCGATCTTTGGAAAAACAAGGATGTCTATAAACCCGCCGTCTATGTACTTCCGAAGAAGCTCGACGAAGAAGTAGCACGTCTCCATCTCGATAAAATCGGCGTCAAGCTCACCAAGCTCACCAAGGAACAATCCGACTACCTCGGTATCCCCGTAGAAGGCCCCTACAAGGCCGAGCATTATCGGTATTAGAACGTCTCTTGCACTTTTCAAGCACCAACGGCGCGAAGATATCCCAGCCCGTTTGGCTGGATCCGGGTGACAGAATGTATTGCGCCCTGAAGAGGCGCGATATTGGAGAAAAATAAGAATGTCGGCATTTTAGAAAATTGCCTTTGGGTACCGCGCCCGCCTCGGGTGCTGTTTCCCGCGCCCCCGCGGGAAACTTCGTCCGCAAAAACGAAGATTCATCCGCGAGAGTGCGAACTACCACAGCCGAGGTAACTGTGGCACCTGGAGAGGAAATTTCTAAAGAGTAGTGATTATTTTTTACGATCACGGGCGAGACGCCCGTGCCCCCCTAGGCTTGCCTGATCTCCCCTAGGCTTCTATGAGCTCCCCTGGGCTTGCCCGATCTCTCCTAATCTCCCTTCGAACGTGTCCTGCACTTTTCAAGCACCAACGGCGCGAAGATATCCCAGCCCAGCCCAACGGGCTGGGTCCAGGTGATAGAAATATTGCGCCCTGAAGGGGCGCGATATTGGAGACGTTCCATTTGATAGCACAGGACACAACTCTAAACTTGGCCTTAAAAGGAAAGGAACGGCAGGAGAGTGCCGCTGCTACATGATTCCTGCAGTTGCCCACAGAGGGCGAACGTCCACGATGCGATTTTCACGTACAGATTGGTCTATGGCAAAAGCGGTGATAGCTGAGGAAAGCCCCTCCTTCACCGACGCATAAGGCGGCTCACCTTCGAGCAGCGTGCGGCTGAGTTCTTCCCCCATGATGACATCACCGCCGCCATGCCCATCCGTGACATCGTCAATGAGGGTTTCGATAGAAGCATCCCAACCAATCCGCCCCAACTCCAATTTCCCCGCCACCAAATCTCCTCGCAATGTGCCTTTGGTTCCTAGAAAAAGCATCCGCCGTTCAGGAATTCCCGCGTTGCAATTCGTATGAAACGTTGCACGCACGCCATTGGCGTATTCCAAAATGGCCACCTGATTGTCAAAAATGTCAGCGTCTCCGGAAAATGGGTCCGTCACTTCAATGACAGGCGTTTTCCATCCACGATATGCCGGAAGCCCCTCGGCATTCGGGCCAATTTCTTCCGCCAACTTCGCATTTTCCCGCGTGAAAATATCCTGCCCACCAAAACTCGCCACACGAACCGGAAGAGAGCCAATGAACCAATTAGCGAGGTCTATATCGTGGCAGCATTTCTCCAACACATGTCCGCCGGAGAGTTCCCATGAGTGACGCCAATTCCCAAAAATGTAGCCGCTATGGTTAAAGCCAAGGGTTTCATTAAACTCGAAGGAAATTAATTTCCCGAGAACGCCAGAATCCACAACTTCACGGATTTTCTGATAAAACCGCGAATACCGCAGCACCAATCCCAGCGCAAATGTTCGGTCGGATGCCGCCACCGCATCGCGAATTGCCAAGCAATCCTCCAGCGTTGTTGCCAGTGGTTTTTCCGCAAAGACATGCTTGCCTGCTGCCAATGCACCAAGAATATGACGCTTATGCTGATTGTTCATCGAGCCAATGAACACCCACGAAATATTGGAGTGATTCAGCAACGCCTCCTCGGTTGCACACCTTTCCACATCAGTTCCAAACAACCTCTGTGTTTCTTCTACTGACACAGCACTTGGATCATACACAGCACGAACCACGATCTTCTCACCTCCCGAATTTATTAAATTCTGCGCCACCCCGCGCATCCGTTGCCCACTTCCAATAATCCCAATTTCAACTAAAGGCTCCGCCTTTTTCATAAAGGCTCATTCTATCGAAGATCATCGTGCCATATCAACATAGAAATTCAATACGGCATAGCTCCGGCACGTCTTATATTTTGTCTCGCACCGAAGCAATCGGCAGGGACAATGCGTTGGATGCCTCGGGTGCGGACTTTGATTGTTGGGATTCCCTTGGTGCTGGCTGCCGTGACGGCGGTGGCACTGTGGGTGGTACTCCGTGCTTCCGCCGATAAAAAAAACGAGATGTTCATCGGCAGCATCGCCGAACCCGCAACGCTCAATCCCATCCAAGCAGCAGACTCCGCTTCAAGCTCTGTGCTCGGCGTGATTTTTAATGGCTTGCTTAAATATGATGCCGATTTGCATGTCGCCGGTGATCTCGCCGAGAGGTGGACTTTAAGTCAGCAAAGTACGTTTTTTTTCGCAACGCC
>JBDHQL010000043.1:0-9545 GCA_039807035.1 Chthoniobacterales bacterium | reverse complement strand
GATGGTCGCCGAGCATTTCGCCGTGATCGCTGGTGAAAACGATGTGGGTATTATCGAGAAGATTCAGTTCGCGCAGACGGGCGAAAAGTTTCCCGAGTTGGTAATCAATGTGGGTGATCAGCGCATAATAGGCACGACGCACTTCGCGGATTTGTTCCGCACCCCACGTGTCACACCCATTCAACGCCCATGTCGGCCCCATGAATCCGGCCGGGAGATGGTCCGGGTCATGTGACCAATCGCCAAAGACGGGCGGAGGAATTTCCCGGTTCTGGTAGAGCTGCCAATACGCGAAGGGCGGATCGAAGGGGGGGTGCGGTTTGCTGAAGCCGAGGTAAAGGCAGAAAGGCCGGGTGGTGTCCCGGGTCTCAAGAAAACGGATGCCGCGTTCAACCGTCCAGTGCGTGAGGGTTTCCTTCTCGGAAACGGTACCAAGCACCGGCTCCATTTCATTTTGGCCGAGGCCGTGATCCATCGGAGCGAGTCCGTGCTCCCGCGCCTCGCGATAATAGAAGGCGAGCGGCTCGGCGTGTTCCCATCCATAATTGCAGGTGATCGGATGGTAATGAAATTTTCCATACCCATGCGTCTGATAGCCCGCCCGTGTGAGCAGCGCGGGCAGCGTGGACTGCGGATCAGGTGCCGAAGGTTCTCCCCACCAGCCGCAGCCTTGCATTTTGTGAAAGTGAAGCCCGGTCAACATGCAGGCGCGGGAACTCACGCAGACCGGTGATTCGGTGTAGCCACGAGAAAAATGAACACCCGTCTCCACCAGCCAGTCCAGATGCGGCGTGAGCATGTGCCGGGCACCGAGGGCTTGGATGGTGTCAAACCTCTGCTGGTCGGTGGTGAGAAAAATGATATTAGGCTTCCGGCTCATAGAATTATTTTTCAGCACCTACGGGCCCACCTTAACATGGCTTGGAAACACGCCAGTAAAAGCATGAGATGGGAGGTGAGTTTCTGGTGCCGAATAAGCGTTTCTGATTTCATGTGCGTTTTTGGCTGGTCAGGGAGCACAGGCGTCTCGCCTGTGATGGTATTTTCTATCACGGGCGAGACGCCCGTGCCCCCTGGTTTTTTTTAGGTCCGCACATGCTTATCTTGTGGGGCCACCGAACCCTATTTCTTGCGATACCGAGCACTCACAAGTGCCACCAATCCAACACTGAGCAGCAGAGCGACAGAGGTTGGTTCAGGTATTTGCTCAAATTGAATGGATTCGACAGAAAATTGGGCATAGCGAGTATTCCCGTCAGCTGTTGTGTTTTGCTGATAGGCCTCGATCCCCAAATAGGTGTTGACTCCCCAATTGTTTGTCGTCCAAGCCGTCCCAAAAATGCCGCCCGCTGTATTCGTCATGGTGGGATTTCCCGAATTGTTTTGTGAAATAAGAGTCATGGACCAATTGGTCGCCGTCACATTCAGAGAGAATGTCTGTGCATCATACATGCTCCCGACATTGCCTGAAATCAACGTTGCCAGCGACGTTTCCGTTCCGTTGAGGGTCTGCAGGAGTTCTATACTATTATTAGACGCAGAGGCAGCTCTATTGAAAATCAGATAAATCCCATCAGTGTCTGCCATGGCACCTGTGTTGGCGCTCGTAATTCCAATCTTTCCCCAAGTGGTACCACGTGGGGTGTCGAGCCTTGCGTTGCTGAAAGTCAAGGATAACCCTTGTGTTGTGATGAAATCAAGGCCACTCGAATAAGTGTTGGTGCTGTAAAGTGTCAATCGCCCCTGACGGTTGGTGTTCAGCAGGGTCAGATCGCCTGCAATCAGTTCTACCACATCTTGGCCATGAATGTTTGTGGTCGCTGTTGGGCCACTGAACATGCCCGCGTCGGTGATTGTTGGAAACGCAGTGTCAATCACCGTTTGGTTGGAAAAAGAAATGACGGTGGAAGCCGACGCCCAACTTGGAAGAAGTAAAAGCACCGCGACGATGGTGAGGTGTTTTGTGAGGAATGTTTTCATGATTTTTTTAGGATTAAATAAAAATGCTTTTTCTAGCTTTCATGGGCAGCCTGTACTGAGTTTTACCCTGCGGCAAATGAAAATAAATTTTGACTGTAAATATAGTTTTGGTGCTGGAGGCGGCTCGTTAATCTTTGTCGAGAGTTTCCAGTAAGTCTCGGAGGTAGGCGAGGTCTTGCTTCGCAAAATATTCACGATCGCCTGCCCGTGGGAACTCGATGGTAAGCGGTGGCATTGTTTCGGTTTGTTCGCGGACAATTTGGAGATAGGTGTGATGATTAATGGCTCCATCACCAAGCCCGCAGCGCACCGGCGGACGTGTTCCGGTGAGGAAGGAATTTTTAAGATGCAACGAGGTAATGCGTTTGCCGAGAGTGCGGATGGTTTCTTCGAGGTCGGGGATGGGTTGAAATCCGATCATATTGCCATAGTCGAGTAGCACCCCGAGTCGCTTGGAATTCACGGCCTCCGCGAGGGTGGCGGCAGGTAAAGCAAGGTCATGCAAAAAACCCTGATGAGTTTCCATGGCTAAACGCACTCCGAGAGTTTCGGTGCGAGCGACGGCTTCTTTAAGGCCCACGATTTGGGCTTGCTGAATTTCATCCGTTTGAAGATGGGATCCGTGTTTCTCATAAATCGAGGATGAAACGTTGGCATCCTCCAACCGACCCGTAAGGACATTAAGAACGGTAAAAGGAAGGCGGGGAGCCAGAAATTCAAGTGCTCGCACCCAATCATCAATCGAAACTCGACGCACATCCTCGTCGGGCGACGTGAGATTAAGAATGGTGCCAAACGAAAGTACTTGCTGAGGGTATTTCTCCTGCGCAGCGAGGAGGGATTCCCAATAATCCGGGCCACCAAAGCGGCCTTGATTAAGGCGTAATTCAATTCCATCGGCTCCGTAGTCCCGCGTTTTCCGAAACATCGTTTCAAGGCTGCAGTTAGCTTCGAGGAATTTACTCTCGAAAAGATTAACGTGAAAAAGTATGGGCGTTGTAACCATGGCAGGATGTAATCAAGTCATGCGATCATATTGCACTAGGGAGATCGCACCTTCGAGCGGCTGACCATCAAGGTAGCGACGCAGATTTTGAAGACCGAAATTTCCGGCAATTTCGTGGGCTCCCAAAACTTTTCCGGAAGTATGCGGAGTGAGCGTCGCATGGTCCATGCCACGCAGCAGAGAATCCGGTGCCAGAGGTTCCTTCTCAAAAACATCCATTCCTACGCGGAGATGTCTTTCGGACACCAAGCGGGCGAGAGCTTCCTCATCCACGATGGCACCACGGGCAACATTGATAAAAGCCGCACCTCGAGGCAAAAGACGTAAGAGACGTTCGGTGACAATACCCCGCGTGTCCTCGGTCAATGCGCAAAAGTCCACAATGGCCTCATTGCCGGAAAAAAGCTCCTCCAAGGATTCCACAAATTGAACGCCCCGTGCGGCGGCTTCTCCTCGGTCAGCAAAGGGATCGAAGGCCTGAAGGCGCGGCGAGAACGGGGCGACCAGCGGAACAAACTCGCGTGCGATGGCACCATAGCCATGCAGGCCTATACGAAGGTTAAAAAGCGAGCGATTGAATAAATTGTCGAGATTGGTGCGCCAGCCTTTGGCTAGATGCATGTCAAATTGGTGGGCGGTCTGGTTGCGTAGGGCTGCCAAGAGAAGTGCCAGTGCGGCCTCAGCTACGTAGCGGGAGAGGCAAGTTCCCCAGTTGCTGACGAGAAGCCCGCGTTTGAGCAACTCACGCGGGATGGTACGCCGTACCGCCCCGGCTAAATGGCAGTAATAACGGCAGGGCAATCCGACATCCGGCACGGGCAAAAGTGGCGTTTTCCATGCGCCAATGATAATTTCTGGCGTGTAATGTTCTATTTCTTCGCACCACGTTTCCGGAGTGTCGGCTTCGGAACAGACGAGATGAACTTCATCCGGGACGCGGTGATTGAGATCGTTTTGCGGGAAAAACCACGCGAATTCCTGTTCGGTAAGCGAGACAAGAACCGTGCATGGCTTTGTGCGAAGATTTTCTTCTGCGGGTGACGCCGTCACGCACGTGGAAGTTTCAAGGGTGACGGGAGTCATAGTTGAATCGGCAACAAGGAACGCAGGGATGTTAACGCTTCCTCGAGCGGCGGAAGATCAGGCTGCCACCAGCGTTCCCATTCGAAAGTAAGGACAGGCTGCGGATTTTCTCCGCAGAGTTTGCGAAAAAATTCTGCCAAGGGAACAACTCCTTGTCCGGGCAAGCAATGTTTGGGCCCGCCGGGGGTGGGTCGTGGTATATCTTTAAAATGAACGCGCGGACAATGGGGGGCCAAAGCTTCCCAAGCGTCCAGACCTCCCTCCGGCCCAAGACCACGAACCGCATGGCCGATGTCGAAAATCATTGGAGGTTCTTCGCCAATCATTTCGCAGAAACGGCGATAATCTTCCGGACGAAAAAACGTATTGTGCGCCTCGATGATCATGTCCGTTTTCCATCCGTTCCGCTGCCGTTCTTCCCGCCACCAGCGGAATTGCCGAGCGGCGGTCTCCCATTCGGACTCGTCCCAAGGGAGGTAAGGCCCCGTTTTCTCAAAAGCGCGGAGCCAAGGAATCCCTGCGGCTTCCGCCCAAGGTACGTAGGTGAGAAACTGCGGCCGTGAATTAGCGGTTTCCACCGCGAGGCAAAAGCTCGTGGACAACACGCGGACTTGCGCAGGCTGTTCCTGCACAGCTTCTGCAAACGCCAAGGGCGTTCCGTAAAGCCGTGTTAAAGTCGCGACCAAGTCCATGCTCCCGGAAAGGGTGCGAAGCTCCAGTTCGGAAATTCCCCAATTTGTGCAAAGCGTCATCCAATCCGCAAGGTTCGCCGTTCCATCGCCCAGCGTGGAAACCGCCCAACGTGGATATGTTCCAAAGCGTTGAAGAGTCATGAGGTTTTAATACTTAAGAAGCTCAGCTTTATTGCCCAGGCGTTAGAAAACGAACGGAGCCGTCGGCAAAAAGAAAATTCCTCCCGCGCTTATGGATAGGCTCGGGAATAAGAACCGAAGGCGTAGGAACATTTTCTGCATCAATGTCACGCATCATCCAAGTTTCGGAAGGAGGGAATTTAGCCGTGTAGGTATGAAAATTTTTGGGTTCTCTGGTTGTCGTTGGAGTGGCACTCTGCGCATAGCCAAAGGGGCAACCCAGAGCGTCAGCATTAGCAATACCGAGCGTCCTCTTAATCTGCGGATCCACACGTTCCGCCGGGGTCAGAGTTTCCAAAAAAGCAGGACAGCTCAGGTAATGATTAAACCCCTCCTGCCCCGGCTCCGGTAACGTGACATTGAGGTAAGGCGCAAGATAACCGGAGAGCTGGTTGGAGGTCGGCTCCCCTTTGTTGCTCATCTTGAAATAAGGCGTCATCGTGCTAGTCAGCGGCCCAGGCATCATTCCATTGTGGTCTTGGGTATAAGACATCAGCGCGGTATAAATCTGCCGGAAATTACTCATACATTTGGTGATGCCCATTTGTTGGCGGGCATAGCCCATGCCAAGGAAAATTATGGCAACAAGCACAACCAAAATGGCGATCGAAACAAGCATTTCTATGAGCGTGAATCCCGTGGAGGATTTTGTTACCGAGCGCATGGAACTAGGGAGAAGTTAAGGGTGTCGGAAATGATCATGTGTTTTAGACTCATGGCGCAGAAGAAGTGACAATGGTAATGGGGCCAACTTGTAAATCCGTACTGACGTCATGAGCCGCCGCATTTTCTGACAGCCGTTGAATGGCTTCCAAGGCAAGAAATGTCTGCGCTCCCCACGTCTCCATTGTCCATCCCGGAGAAAATGTGCCCTCAGTACGACTCTCCAAAGTTTTTTTAGAGTTTCGCTTATTGATAAAGGTGATTTCAACTTTCCATGCGTCGGCTGACAACGTCAAAGCCAACTTTTCCACCGCGATAATATTGATGGAATTTCTCGCGCCGGGCAATCCTGCCAATTCCTGATTATCCCATTGTGCCAAGGTTGATTCGACGCCTTGGCGCACTTGCACCAAGCGGAAGGTATTGGTGCTTCGATTAATTTCAAAAAAGATCGCACTCCCGGAATTAGGGGAGTCTTTCTCATCAGCACCGAGAGCACCGGATGTCGAGCTCGCAACGCCAAAACGCCCCACATAGCCCATTCCTTTCAAGGGATATTCCAAAGCGGTCTTCGTAAAAATAATCGTCACGGGAGACGCAAGAAAGTCGAGGGAGGTCGCATAGCTTTCGGCACTGTAAAGCGTGCCACGCGCCACTTTGCCAACTTCGGTCCTAAGGCTCAGACGGCTTGCTTCACCGAGAGACGAAACCTCAAAAGATCCACGCCCTCCACCCTGGCGCAACGATTCCGGGAAGGCGGTATTGATGGCCTCGATATTGTAAAAACTCAGGGATGTTTCAGCGGCAAAAGCGGGAGAAAAAACACAACCAATCCCAATAATGACGGCTGCATGAAAAAGGTGAGGTTTGATTGACATAAAATGTGCCTTTCGAAAGTTGTTCATCGCTCAACAAAATCAGGGTGATGCCCAAGTGTTCCTCGGGTTAATAGTATTGGCTAGTGACGCAATGCTATAACTGTAAGATTTGATAAAGTTGCTTAAAGGCTTTCCAAAAAATTGTGGGTTTTCATTTCATGATTTTACACCATGCGGACTCCGACGCCCCGCCCACCACATAGCCGCGCCTATGAGTGCCACGGTGAGGCCAACGAAGGCAATTTGACCGGCACCATCCCAGGATCCGGCAAAGGGCATGAGCACAAGTATCAAAGCACCGGCACCCACAGCGAAAGCTCCGACAAAAATCAACTGACGCAAGTCATTGGGGTGCCCCACTTCCTTGGCAAAATCTACGGGGGTATGCATCAATTTGAAAAACAGGGCGACGCGTGAACGGTATTCTTCGGAGGCAGTCGGCCAAAATAGCATGGTGATAAAAAAGGTCAGAGCACATGTTCCGGTGGTAAGAAAGACGGTTTCTTGAAATGTCCATGCTCGCCCTCCCAAATGAGGAGAAAGGGCGGCAAAGCCGGATGCGAGTAAGGATGTTGCTGCGGAAACTAACGCCGCCCAACCCGGGGTACGCTGAAAAAAGAGCCCGAGAAACATCGGAACGGCCATAGGCATGGAGAGATAGGCACCGATGTTGATCATAATTTCAAAAATCCCCGCACCGTCAAATTGCGAATAATAAAGCGAAAGCCCAATGACAAGAACTCCGAGAATCATACTGATCCAACGACTGGCTCCGAGCAATTGGTCACTCTCCCGAGGCACACGACGCAACACACGGCAGAGCGAGGGATAAACATCCTTAATGATGATGGCCGCGTTCCGATTAAGCCCGTGGTCCATCGAGCTCATCGTGGCGGAAAACATACTCACCACAACCATGCCTATGAGGGCAGCTGGCAGAAGATTGATGCAGGCAATCGCATAAGCACTTTCCGCAGGTTTGCTAATGGCGACAGCCTGCACTTGATCAGCAAAAAGCAAACGAGCCACCATCGGCGGAAGAAACCACACGATGATGCCGACGAACATAACCACAAAACAAAACAACGCCGCCTTCCTCGCATCACGCCCATCCTTTACGGAAAAAAACCTCGGGGCGGAACTCAGCGTATTGTAGCCAATAACATTCTTAACAAACATGGCGGAGGCCCATCCCCAAGTGAACGCACCCGCTGCATATTTTCCCGGCTCTTTGATAATGTGAAAATCATCCGAAAGCCCCTGAGCTGCCACCATCGCACTAAATCCTTCCCATCCACCCACCGCCCGCATCGCTAACCACGCAGTGAGGATGCACACCGGTAAAAGAATGAGACCTTGTAAAAAATCCGTCGCCATAATCGCCCAGTTCCCTCCCGCCGTGGAATAAATCATCACGACCACACCGAGAACAATGATAACCCAGTGAATTGGCAAACCAAAAACCGCAGAGCAAAAAATGGATAACCCAAAAAGATGCAATCCGGCCATAAGCAGCCCCATAATGACGCCGACAAAAGCGTAAAATTGCTGCGTACCGGGCCCAAAGCGCAGGCGAATGATTTCCGGGCCCGTGGTGGCACGAAGTTGACGAAACCATGGCGCAGTGCAAATAAAATTAAGGAGAAAACCCGCTGCATTCGCGAGGAAAATAATCGAAGCACTCCAACCTGCTTCAAACGCCACCCCGGCCGCTCCCGTGAATGTCCATGCGCTAAAGCTGCTCATAAACGCCCCCATGCCCACGATCCACCACGTTCCCCGACAGCCGCCGCGAAAATAGTCGCTAGTATCCTTATTAAATCGCTTAAACGCCCAGCCCATGCCGAGCATCAGCAGAAGATAAGCACCAATCGTAGCATATTGAATAAAATGGAGAGATGAGGGAGCAGGTGGATTCATACGTAAAAGGATTCACGATATTTAGCACTAGGGAACCTCGGAAAATACAACCGCAGTGATGCCGCTTGCGTCTCTCGTAAGACGTCTCATTTTTTCCGCCCGAATCGGCAGAAACGAAAAGCTATGTAATGGAGTATTCACCTAAGTTGATGTGAGATTAAGGCTCGTGTGGAGGAATACGCTATCCCCCCCGAAAGACTCTCTCGAATCCTTTGCTAGTTTAACCATAAAGCTGGCTAATGGATCGAAAGGTGCCTCCGCAGAATGACGTGGTGGCACCATGGCGAAAGCGAAGCTGTGGCATTCGCGGAATTCGTGATTCTAGGAAAAAACGAGTTGGAAAAATCGTTCTACGTCTTACGCCGCATCTTTTTTCTTCCGCGCCTCCTTCTTCCTTGCGAGCGGGCGCGGGGAGTTGCATAAAGTTTGGGTGCGCATATTGGATTTATTAGGAGACACGTGGAGGACAAAAGGACTTTTGCTAGGGGGCGTGCAAGGGTGAGCTCGGGTTCGCGTCCGCGTTATTGGCAACTCGTCGCTGCCGGAGAGCCGTTCCGACTGCTCTTCCCCGTCGGTGCAGCTCTGGGTGTTCTCGGTGTTTTGATGTGGCCTTTGTATGCGTGGAAAATCACAGGTCTGTACCCCGGGCAATTCCATGCCCGCATCATGATTGAGGGTTTTCTTACGTCGTTTATCATGGGATTTCTAGGTACCGCTTTTCCTCGTTTGCTCGATGTGCCGCACTTAACGCGTCAGGAAGCTCTGGGTTTTGCGTGCGCGGTCACGGGCGTTGTTTGGTTGCAATGGAACGGACAAATGTTTCGTGGGGATTTGCTGTTTTTCCTGACGCTTTTTGCCTTTGTGTTGGCGTTGGGAATACGGGGGCTTCTGTTCCGTCAGGATGTTCCTCCACCCGCTTTTGTCCTCGTGGCGTTGGGAATTCTTTCCGCACTTTTCGGCACGATTACCCAAATGATAGCCACCACATCACCGACACTTCTTCCTGGGGAAGTGGTGACACTCGGAAGACTCCTGCTTTATCAAGGTTACATGCTCTTTCCCATTATGGGTGTCGGAGCCTTTTTGCTCTCTCGATTTTTTGGAATGTCAGGCAGACAGCGTTTTCCGGAGTCCATGACGCTT
>JBDHQL010000042.1:0-9586 GCA_039807035.1 Chthoniobacterales bacterium | reverse complement strand
TCTCGGTAAAAACAAAATCCTGACAACCGACAGCGCGAAGTTTTTCTGCGATGGGGGCAATTTCCCATGGTGAAAGGAATTGACCTTTTTTGACATTCACCGCCCGACCGCTTGCTCCTGCAGCTTCAATGAGGTCTGTCTGACGACAAAGGAAAGCAGGAATTTGCAGCAAATCCACGGAATCTGCCGCCACGTTGACATCGGCAGGTGAGTGAACATCTGTTGTCACCGGAACTCCAAATTCCTTCCGAATGTCCGCAAGAATCCGACATCCTTCCACAATTCCAAGCCCACGAAATGAGCTTCCCGAGGTGCGGTTTGCTTTATCGTAAGACGCCTTAAAAATGAAAGGCACGCCGAGTTTTTGGGTAATTTGTACAAGGCGGCGAGCGGCGCGGCGGGCGGAAGTAGCACTCTCAAGAACGCAGGGGCCGAGAATAAAAAGCAAATGACTACGGCCAATGGAGGTGTTTCCAATTTTGATGGGACGGGCCTTCATGAAGGGAAAAAATCTACACGGATGTAGCGGCGGAGTCACTCCCGATGACCACTTTTTCTATCATAGTTGCGGTACGTTCCGTGGCTCCTTGGTGTGGTACGAGAGCTTGTTTTGCCTGACGAATGAGGGTCTCGCGCTGATGGTCGTTGGAGAGGAGAGCATGGGTTGTCGCCGCGAGCGACGCAGCATCGTGAACCTCAATAGCACCACCCGCCGCAAGGAGTGACTGTTGCAGTGTTGCAAAATTTTCCATGTGTGGCCCAAACATAACCGGACGTTCCGCGATGATAGCTTCGACGGGATTTTGTCCTCCACTTCCGGTTAGGCTTTTGCCGATAAAAACGACATCGGTGTAGGAAAACCAGTCACGAAGTTCACCGGTTGTGTCAATCAGCAGGACGTCTGGTGCCACATCACTGGGCGGCTGACTTCGGAGCGCGACGCGCAGGCCAAGCGAAGACAGACGCTCCAAAATTTCTCGGGATCGTTCTACATGCCGAGGAGCGATGAGCAGACGTAATGACGGGTAGGAAGCGCGTAAAATTCGCCATGCTTCTGCAAGAATGACTTCTTCGCCATCGTGTGTACTTCCAGCGAGTAAAATGGGATCCTCATCCTGAATATGATGCGAGCGAAGTAAGGGGCGAAAATCACGGGAGGAAGGAGGGAGGGCATCCGTATCAAATTTGACGCTGCCTGTGAGATGCAGGCGGGATGGGGGAACACCCAGATATTCCCAAAGTGCGGCGTGTTCTTTTTCCTGCAACCCCACAGCGGCAAGATGTCGCGTCACCGAACGTAAAATCCACCCAAACCGCCGATAGCGCTTTTCAGAACGAGGCGAAACGCGGGCGTTGACGAGGAGGACGGGAACTTGACGTCGGGCCGCTTCCCAAACGAAGTTGGGCCACATTTCGCTTTCGGTAAGGATAATGGCACGAGGTCGCACCAGATCGAAGGCACGGCGGACGAAAGGTAGAAAATCCAGCGGTGTATAAACCGGCATCCACCAATCCTCGCGTTGTGCAAGGGCAATGGCATGTGCGGTGGATGTTGTGCTTGAAACGACGAAACGCCATGTCGGCTGACGACGGTGCAATTCGCGCAAAATTTTTAGTGCGACGAGTAATTCTCCAACGCTCACCGCATGAACCCACACCCACGGATGATGTGAAAATTTTTCGCGTATTTCTGGTGAATAACGTGCAAAGCGCTGACTAAATCCTTCGCGAAAATTCCCGCGCCGAAACATTCGGAGGAGGTAGCGCGGCAAAATAGCAACCAACGCAAAGGGAAAAAGCAAATTGTAAAGGACCCGCATCATTCTCAAAACTTAGAAATTAAAAATGTCATGAAGATAAAAATTAAAGAGGCAAAAAATCGGGTGAGGATAAAAATTAAAGTGATAAAAAACCAGGGGGCACGGGCGTCTCGCCCGTGAACGAAAACAAACCTCGCGTCCTCAATGCCAGCATCATTTGTCATTTTTGCGCTGGTAAATTGCCACCCAAGCCTGTCCGTAACGTCGACATCGAAGCAATTCCCAAGCCGAATTGCCCTTCGGTGGTTCTATCGGCAACTCCACCGCAAAATATCCCCCTGAGCGAATGACCCGTGCGAAGTTATCCCCGTTTAGTAAGGACACAGGATGGGCGGGATTTTCTTCCTCCAAAGCAAACGGTGGATCGGCGAAAGCGAGATCGAAGGAACCTTCATTAGCGGTGGCCATAAACTTTGCCACATCTTGGCGCCGCACCTCGCCATGCAAGCGAGCATGCGCGAGATTGGCGCGGATGGCGTCAATGGATTTCGGGTGGCTATCCACAAATGTACAGCTTGCGGCCCCACGACTTAGTGCTTCGATTCCCAAGGCACCGCTTCCGGAAAAAAGGTCAAGCACACGCGCTTCGATCACAACTTCTCCGAGACTTGAAAATACCGCTCCTCGTACACGATCCATCATCGGACGTGCAATCCCGTTGGGACATTGAAGGCGAAGCCCTCCGGCCGTTCCGGCGATAACCCGCATGTTTAGGGAGTTCCGAGGAAGTTCAATAACAGACCTCCAATTTGCGCGCCAATTCCGCCTCCCAATATCTGCGCGAGTAAATTGCTTTCCGGATTTTGTAAAGTTCCCCCCACGTCAAAATCTATGACGCGATAATCCGGCACGCGTTCGTCATTTGCCGGTGGAAGCTCGCGGCGAGCGATGAGAGAGAGTTTTCCCGCAACCTCGGGGCTGACGAGAAGGAGTCCTTTAAGTTTAAGCTGCCCGCCACGCGCCACCGTGCCGCGCAATTCGATGGCAATTTGATCCGATCGCAACCAAAGAGGTTCCACATAAGTAAGGTCGTCCTCCATACGCAGATCCGCGCGTGCCGCTTGCAAATTCATTCCCGTCAACTCGCTGATATTGAATCCCCGCCCAATATCCTGGAGGCGAGGGGGAGGAATTAAACGGCCCCCCGAAATTTCAATAAATCCCTTCCCGCGCACTTTACGCTGGGGGGCATTACTTCCGGAAATATCGAGATGTCCGCCGAGAGTTCCCTCTATTTGGGTTCCGCCTAATTTGGCGGGCAAGCGCAAGTCTTGCAATTGGAGTGCCGAAAGATTCAGGGCCCACGTATAAGGCGAGCCTTCCTCACGAAGCGAAATTTGTCCCTGACCGGTAAACGTTCCTCCGCTGACATTGGCACGGATGTCAGAAAAGTTGAGAAGTCCTTCCTTGCTGAGGGTAAAAGGACTGGCCAAATCCTGCACGATAACCAATCCCGCGAGTGCCGCCTCGGGAACTTTGACATTACCTTTTGCCGCGCCCTGAGCGTCAATGGCCACTTGAATTCCAATTTTATCGGCATCCAGCAATGGCCAGCTATCACGATTTTCGAAGAGAATACGCGAGTGTTGCACTTCCATGTTTTGCACCGTGACGCGGAAAGGACGTCCGGATTCCGCAGGAGGCTCGGGTAAAGGTTCCGTTGTTAATGCAGGCGACGCGGAAGGCTGGGGGAGCACGGGTGTGCCAGCGACTTGAGCCGTCGCCTTTTTCGGATCACGGGGAACGCGCCATTTTCCCTCGGGGTTTTGCCTCCATGTGAGAACAGCTTGTTTGAGGGTGAGTTGACTGACGACAAATTCACGCCAGAGAAGCGGGAGGAGGCGGAAGGTAATTTGAAACTCCGACGCTTCGAGAAAATTAACACCCTCATTTTCCATATCCGGCACGACCAAACCTTGCAGTCGAATCCCGCTCCACGGGGTATAGCTGGTGCTCCGGACGGTGAGAGGTAAACCAATGCTCTCCATCGCTGCTTGACGGAGCTTCTCCTTCATTTTCGGGCCTTGGAGATAGATGTTGGTGGCGACCACCGCGAGAATAACAAGCAGAACAGCGACCGCAAAGGCCATGAAAAAATAACGGGTCAAACGAGACATAAAGAACCATCCAGTTTATCGAAACTACCGAACAAGAAAAGCAAGAAGGGCCAAGAAAAAATTGCCCGGGTTGGGAATCTTAGGCGGCTGTTACGTTTCAATCATGCGATAGCCAATGCCGGGTTCGTTTTGAATTTCCAGCCCGCTGCCTTCGAGTTTTTTCCGCAGGTGATTGGCATAGACGCGAAGGTAATTGCTTTGCTGTTCTGATTGTGGCCCCCACACGGTGCGGAGGAGGTGCTTGAGAGTGACCACTTTGCCTGCGTGTTTGACGAGTTGGGTGAGCATCGCATATTCGGTGGGTGTTAGTTTAAGAGGTTCATCGAAAAGTGTTGCCGAGCGATGGGCAGGATCGAGGGTCAAGGGCCCGAGGTGGGGAGTTGGTGAGTCTTCGTTGTGCTGTCGGCGTTGAATCGCCGTTAGCCTCGCAAGAAGTTCCGACGTGCTAAATGGCTTGGTGACGTAGTCGTCGGCCCCGATATCAAAGGCCGCGAGTTTCACAGCTTCTTGATCCCGCACGCTAAGGACGAGCACGGGAATGGTGCTCCATTCGCGGAGTCGCTTCAAAACTTCGGTGCCTTCCATATCGGGCAACCCAAGGTCGAGAACAATGACATCCGGCTTTTGAAAAACCGCTGCCTGTAATCCGAGCGTTCCATTTTCCGCCTCGCGCACCGTATGGCCCTTGGATTCCATGGCAAGCCTCAGCAAGCGCCTGATTTGTACTTCGTCGTCAATGATGAGGATGGTCATGGCTTAGGAAATCCTAGAATTCGCCAGCGGCGGGTGTGATGAGAAATAAACTTTGCGCCATCTAAAGGAAGTGCCTTGGTCAGGGGGCACAGGCGTCTCGCCTGTGTTGGAAAAACAATCACAGGCGAGACGTCTGTGCCCCTTGGTTTTTGTATGAATGATGAGGATTGTCATGGCTTAGGCTGAGCTTCCAAGTCTGTCGGTGAAGAATCATCCCTCGGGACAAACTGGGCGGTTTGTTTTACTTCGATCACAAACTCTGCGCCGCCTTCGGGGTGATTGCGGGCGGTGACATGCCCGCCAAGAGCCTGCACAAAGCCTCGTGTGATCGCCAATCCAAGGCCCGTTCCTCCCGTGGGTGAGCCTTTGGCGCGATAAAATTTGTCGAAAACGCGATTCTCTTCCCCCGCAGGAAGTCCGGCTCCATGGTCATGCACGGTGAGGCGCAGGATTTCGTTTTCGAGTGTGGCATGAATATCAATGGCGGACTCGGCAGGCGTGTAGATGGCGGAATTGTGGAGGATGTTTGCCAGTGCTTGAACCAGCAAATGATGATCCACCTGCACCAGCGGGAAATCCTCGGGGATGAATAACCGCACGGGATGCGCCGCGAGGCTTTCCCCGACTGCCTGCCGCGCCGCAGCAATGACATCGTGCAAATCACACCAGTCAATCCGGGGCTGAAGCACATCGGATTCCAGGCGTGTCATGTGTAGAAGTCCTTCAACCACACGTTGGAGTCGCCGGGTGGCGGTGGTGATTTCAGCGAGGTAGGGGCTTTTAATATCCGCCATTCCTTCCAGCGAGGCGCGGATCACCGCGAGGGGCGTTTTTAATTCGTGAGAAACGCTGTCGAGCAATGTGCGTTGGAGTTTCTCGGATTGTTCAACAACTTCGGCATGGCTGACGGCCTGGATGAAATGCTCCTTTTCCAAAACGAGAGCCAATTGCAGCGTGAGAGCTTCTATGGTTTGCCGCGTGTTAAAATCAAGATGCGCATCCTGGGGAAGTTGCACTCCGAGAATGCCCATCATTGCGGTGGAGGTTTGCAAAGGGAACCATGTGGCTGTGGACTCGGGAAGCGTGTCGGTGAAACGGCCGGCGCTGTGCTTGTTTTCGTAACTCCAAGAAATCACGCCCCAATCCTTAGCCTCGGGTTGGAATGTGCTGGCCTTGTGCGCGACGTCGGGTAGGGAGCGGTCATCATTTCGCACGATGAGCGCGGTCTGTGCTCCAAGAAGTTCGTTGATGGTGCGAAGGGATTCCACCAATCCTTTTTGAGAATCTGCGGCCAACGCCGCGCTTTGCGTCACGCGGAGCAAGGCGTCCGTCTGCCGCAATCGCCGTCGCTCGGCCATCTCCCGCATACGGAGGCGCGAGGTGAGGCTGCCCATGCTGAGAGCCACGATAAAAAACATGCCGAACATAATCCAATCTTCTGGCTTGTTAATATGAACGGTGAAAAGCGGCGGAATGAAAAAATAATTCCAACAAATCGCACTCAGCCCCGCCATGAGAGTCACGGGTCCGCGTCGCAAATGCAGGGAGGCAAGAACTACGGCGAGCAAAAAGACGAGAGCCACAAACATATACCCCGTGATTGTGGCCAATCCCCAGCACACTCCCGCAATGACCGCAACGATGCCGAGTGCCCATCCGTATTCTTTGATGAGGGGATCGTTTGTTGGCTTTGGGAGTGAACCCGCACGATGTGTTTTTTTCGCAGCAGCAAGCGGACGCACCACACACACGTCTATTTCATCGCTATTGGCGATAAGTTCATCCGTGAGGGATTTGCCTAAAATTCGTGGCTTGTCCGGCTTTCCTACGACGATTTGCGTGACATTGCGCTCACGGGCTACTTGCAGCAGAGCCTCGGAAATGTTTTCTCCGGTGACAGAAACAATCTCGCCGCCGAGTTTCCGCGCCAGCGAGAGAGATTGGGTGAGGCTTTCCTGCTGCACAAGGCTCAAGGGATGAGATGGCTCCACCCACACGACCAGCCACGCGCAGTTCAGGCGTGTGGCGGCACGGCGGGTCCAACGAATGAGGCTTTCGGCGTAAGGACTTGGCCCCACACCCACCATGAGCCGCGCATTCGTTTTCCATGGACTACTCACCCGTTTGAGTCGGCGGATGTCTTCCAAATCGCGATCTACACGTTCTGCCGTGAACCGCAGTGCCAGCTCACGCAATGCGGTCAAGTTGCTCTCCTTAAAAAAATGAGAGGCGGCACGATCTGCTCGGTCTCCGAGATAAACTTTCCCTTCGCCAAGGCGTTCCAGCAGCTTTTCCACGCTGAGGTCGGCAAGCTGAATCTCATGAGCGACATCGAGGATGGAATCCGGCACGGTCTCGGTGATGGTCACGCCGCTAATCTGCCGCACGATGTCCACCTGACTCTCGATGTGCTGGACGTTGAGCGTGGTATAGACATCAATTCCGGCGTCCAGAAGTTCCAACACATCCTGATAACGCTTGGTATGACGCGAGCCGGGTGCGTTTGTGTGTGCCAGCTCGTCCACAAGGACAAGCTGCGGCTTTTGTTCCAAGACGGCATCAATATCGAATTCCTCCAGCGTGAAGCCACGATGTGCGACTTTTTTCCGAGGTAAAAGGAGCATCCCCTCCAACAACATCGCTGTTTCCTGACGCCCATGCGTCTCCACAATACCGACAAGAACTTTCACGCCTTCCGTCATGCGCTGACGCGCCGCTTGCAGCATGGCATACGTCTTCCCGACACCGGGGCACATGCCAAAAAAAATATGGAGCTTTCCGGATTTGGATTCCGTCCGTTGGACGTCAGCAAGGAGCGCGTCGGCATAGGACGAGTTTTCGGACTCGCCTCCCGTAGAAGTAAAAGTAGAACGGGTTTTCCAACCCGTTTTCTGGTCATCGTTCACCATGGTTCGTCCTCAGAATCAGAATGTTCTCTGACAACGGGTTGGAAAACCCGTTCTACGGCTCTCGTCGCAAACCATGTTGTGAACTCGTCTTCACGAAGCCGCGCTTTTTCCGGATTTCGGAAAATGTAACGCATCACGCGTTGCCAGTGGGCTTCATTCCGGATGATGCGGTTCCAGTTGTCTCCTTGCCAAAGCGTGCCTTTCTGGCCAAGTGCCTTGTTAATCGCACGAGAGGAAAAACCTTTCCAGGATTTCAGCACCTCCTCGATCCGAAAATTGCCCATCGCCATCGCCGCTAAATGCACATGATTGGGCATAATCACGAAGCCGTGCATCTTGCTGCGCTCACCTTCGAAAAACAGGAGTGCGTTAGCAACAATCTGACGAATCTCTGGATTACGCAGCACGCAGGAGCCGTGACATTGATCCATCATAGAATCCAACTTGTGCCAGGTGCGGCGTTGCCAGGCAGCATACTCATCTTGGATGGCCTTGTCGGGTTCAGATTGAGAGATGATCTGCTTTTCCCAACTTTCCCTCTCGTGTTGGACCTCCTCGATGACTTCTTGCGGGAGGGAATCATTAAGCCGAAACGTGAGGAAGTAGGTGGTGCCGGGCTGTCGCCAGTGCGGGAGGTTGCGCTCATAATTCCAGAATTGCCCACGACAATCGAAGGCCTTGAAATCTTCGGGAATGATAAAGTCGAGCGACATGGAGTAATGTAGCGTAGAACGAGTTTTCTAACTCGTTTGAATTTTTATTCTGGCATAGGAGAAACGGGTTGGAAAACCCGTTCTACGGCATCCAGTGCCATGTTCAACTTGAGAACATTCACCCTGGCGTCGCCGAGGATACCCAGATCAGGCTGCTCGGTGTTTGCGCGGATGAGTTCCTTGACTTTGCCTAGGCTAAGGTTGCGCGACGCGGCGATTCTGGCCGCCTGCAAGTTGGCATTTCTCAGGCTGATGTGGGGATCGAGGCCGCTGCCCGAGGCGGTGACGGCGTCAGCGGGAACGGGGGTGTCAGCTTCGAGATTATTGAGGGCGCGATAGGCTGTGATGCGTTCTTTAAGGGCATCGTGCAGTTTCTGCGAAGTCGGGCCGAGGTTGCTGCCTCCGGAACTGGCCGCGTCGTATCCGTTGCCTGCGGCACTGGGCCGTGGATGAAAATATCGCTCCTCGGTGAAACTCTGACCGATGAGCGTGGAGCCGACGATTTCCCCGGTAGGATCCGTGAGAAGGCTTCCGTTGGCTTTGTCTTTGAAGAAGGTTTGGGCAAGGCCTGTGACGATGAGTGGATAGACGCCGCAGGTGACGGCGGCCAGCACGAGCGTGGCCATGATGGCGGGGCGCATCTCGGAAAGGAGTGTTTTCATTGAGTTGGATTGAGTTGTTGAGTGATGGAGAAACGCGTTAGAAAACTCGTTCTACGGTGTTGAGCACAATATCAATGGCCTTAATTCCAAGGAACGGCACAAGCACGCCACCGAGTCCATAGATAAGGATGTTGCGCCGGAGAACGGTGGCTGCTCCCTTGGGGCGGTAGGCCACGCCTTTGAGCGCGAGCGGAATGAGGGCGATGATAATAAGCGCATTGAAAATGACCGCACTCATGATGGCGCTTTGCGGGCTGGTGAGACCCATCACATTGAGCGGGGCGATGGCAGGAAAGGTCACCATGAGCATCGCGGGAATGATGGCGAAGTATTTGGCGATGTCGTTGGCGATGCTGAAGGTGGTCAGCGCTCCGCGCGTCATCAGCATCTGCTTTCCGGTTTCGACGACTTCGATCAGTTTGGTCGGGTTGGAGTCGAGGTCGACCATGTTCCCGGCTTCCTTGGCGGCCTGGGTGCCGGTGTTCATCGCCACCGCGACGTCGGCCTGCGCCAGCGCTGGCGCGTCGTTGGTTCCGTCGCCGGTCATCGCCACCAGGCGACCTTCGGCCTGGTAGCGGCGGATCAGCTTGAGCTTGTCTTCCGGAGTCGCCT
>JBDHQL010000041.1:0-9590 GCA_039807035.1 Chthoniobacterales bacterium | reverse complement strand
ATAAGGTTTTCGGGCCATGGAGCAATACCTTCCGTTAAGTCTGCACATTGTGGTGGCCATTGGGTTTGCCGCTGCGGTGTTTATGGCCAGCTTCCTTGTCGGGCGCATTGGTAAGCGAACGGAATCCAAGGACATGGCGTATGAATGTGGGGTGCCGGTCAAGGACGCCACGAGTCCACGTTTCAGCGTAAAGTTTTACCTCGTGGCGATGTTGTTTGTCCTTTTTGATATTGAGGTTGTCTTTATGTACCCGTGGGCCGTGATTTATCGCGATTTTATTGCGAAGCATGGGGCGATGATTTTTTGGAGCATGGGCGGCTTTGTGGCGGTATTGACGATTGGGTATATTTACGCGCTGAAAAAAGGTGCGTTGGACTGGAAAAATTAAGGCGTTGCGCTGGCGTGTTAGAAAACCCTCGGCTTTCCTTCGTGGCCGGCTCGCACTTGAACTTGCAAGGTTTTTTCTTCGGTATTCTTTCTTACACGTGTTATTGGCCTTGAGGGGTGTTTATTGGTAGTGTCGTTCTTTCCGCGCGGTATGGCGCGGTTATCCGCATGACAGAACCGCGTCCATCTTTTGCCGTAAGATTCCGAGAACAATGGCGGCCTTACGCTGATTTACTTTCTTATCTTAAACCCTATCGCGCTCGCTTTTTTCGAGGCGTGGCCATGGGTGTGCTCTTTGCGCTGCTTAACGGTTGCATTCCGCTTATTGTCAAATTTGTCGGCGACCAAGTATTCCCCGGCGGCGCGGATCAGGAGGCCATTCGTGCGGCGGCGGAAGCGGGGACAGGAGGGAAAGTGGATGCGGTACTTTGGGCGTGTTTGTTGGTGCCCATCGTCATGATTTTGCGCGGCATTTTTTCCTACATCAATTCCTACGAGATGTCGTGGGTGAGTTTGCGTGTTCTTAACGATATCCGAACTCAACTTTTTGCCAGCATTGTGAGTCAAAGCATGGAGTTTTTTGACAAGGCGCGAACGGGGCGGCTGATGTCGCGGGTGATGAACGACACGTCGGTCGCGCAAAGTACCCTCTCGCAATTGAGCGTTAATATATTTAAGCAACCGATCTCCCTTGTCGCCGGTATCGCTGCGGTTCTGTGGATTGATTGGAAATTCAGTCTGATCACCTTGGTGCTGTTCCCGATTTGCATTGTACCTGTGGCGATTTACGGACGCAAAGTGCGTAAGGCGGGAAAGGCGGAGGAGCAGCTGGCTGGGGAAATGAATGTCATCCTCCAAGAAACATTCTCCGGCATTCGCGTCATTAAGTCATTTGCTCGTGAAAAACTCATGGTGACATTATTTGGCGATGCCACGATGCGGCAGTTTCGTAATTCCTTGCGTGTGCGGAAAAGCACCGAAATTTCGTCGCCCCTTGTCGAGGTCGTGGCGGCCATCGGCGTCGGGATGGCACTGTTTTACGTTTATGCGGCGGGGTTGACAGCGGCAAAATTTCTCGCCCTGATGGCTGGTATTTTTCTGCTTTATGAGCCGGTAAAATCCCTCAGTCGTATTCACATGCAGCTGCAAAAATGCCTTTCTGCAACGACAAATATTTTTGAGCTTATGCGGCGCCCACCCGCGATTGTGGATGCTCCCGAGGCGTTGGTGTTGGAAAAATGCCGTGGGGAAATTGTTTTTGATTCCGTAGCTTTTTCTTACGGGCCCCATGCCCCCGCCTTGCGCGGCGTGAGTCTGCGCATTTCTCCTGGCCAACGCGTCGCACTCGTGGGGACAAGTGGCTCGGGGAAAAGCACGATGCTTTCGCTTATCCTGCGGTTTTATGATCCACAAAGCGGAACCATTCGGCTGGATGGGCACAATTTGTCCGCGTTGCAAATGGATTCTTTACGGCATCATGTGGGCATTGTGACGCAGGACACCTTTCTTTTTCACGACACCATTTTCAATAACATCCGCTTTGGCCGTCCTGATGCAACGAAGGAAGAAGTTGAGCATGCGGCACGCCAGGCTTTTGCGCATGACTTTATTTTGGCGCAGCCCGAGGGCTACGATTCCATCGTGGGTGATAAAGGATGTATGTTGTCGGGCGGTCAGCAGCAACGCCTCGCGATTGCGCGGGCGTTGCTCAAAAACGCTCCCATTCTTCTCCTCGACGAAGCCACGTCGGCTTTGGACTCGGAGAGTGAACACATGATTCAAGAGGCGTTGGAAAAACTTTCCGCAGGGAAAACTGTCGTGGCGATTGCGCACCGTTTGTCCACAGTACTTACTTCCGATCTTATTGCAGTGATGAGTGGCGGACTCATTGTGGCAACGGGTACGCATACGGAATTGCTCAAGACCTCGCCTGACTATCGCCATCTTTACGAAATGCAATTTTACCACACGACAACTCCTGACGAAACGACAACCTCATGAAAATTCAACGCGCTCTCATCTCAGTTTCCGATAAAACCGGCCTCGTGGACTTTGCCCGTGGGCTGGCGGCTGCCGGAGTAGAAATTCTCTCCACGGGCGGAACCGCAGCGGCTTTGCGTGCGGCGGGGCTGACAATCAAAGATGTGTCGGAGCACACGGAATTTCCCGAAATGCTCGATGGACGTGTGAAAACTTTGCATCCCATGATTCACGGTGGTCTCCTTTTTCGTCGTGATAATCCGGAGCATGTGAAACAGGCCGCCGCACACGGAATTGCGCCGATTGATCTCGTCGTTGTGAACCTTTATCCTTTTGAACGTACTGTGGCCCGCGAGGATGTGACGCTCGAGGAGGCTATTGAGAATATAGATATCGGTGGCCCTTCGATGCTGCGTAGTGCGGCTAAAAATTATGCATCCGTGACGGTGGTATGTGACCCCACGGATTATCCCGAAGTGTTGCGTGAAATGGACGAACATGATGGGGAAACAACGCTCAAATTGCGCGAGCGCCTTGCGGTGCGCGTCTTTGATCGCACGGCACGTTACGATCAAGGCATCGCGCATTACCTGCAGAATCGTCAGCAAACTGAGGCCTCTTTCACTTGCTCACAGCCCTTGGTAGCGCATCTTCGCTATGGAGAAAATCCACATCAAAAAGCGGAGCTGTACGGGCACTTTGACGACCACCTCGAACAACTCCACGGCAAGGAACTTTCTTACAATAACATTCTCGATATCACCGCTGCCGTGGATCTTATCGGAGAGTTTTCTGACGCGACCGTGGCTATTCTTAAACATACCAATCCTTGTGGAGTCGGAAGTGATGACGACCTCAGTCTCGCGTGGGATAAGGCATTTGCGACAGACCGTCAGGCACCGTTTGGCGGCATTATCATTTGTAACCGTCCGTTAACAGGTTCTCTCGCGAAGGACATCGCGGAAATTTTTAGCGAAGTCATCATTGCGCCGGAGTTTGAACCGGAAGCGCGGGGCGTTTTGCAGAAGAAAAAGAATCTACGTCTCATTCGTTTGCGTGGCCTGCCTGCTCCGGCCCCGCGAGACATGCGTTCCGTGATTGGTGGGATGCTCGTGCAAGATCACGACACATCGAACGAGCGCCCTGCCGATAGTCGTATTGTGACGCATCGTCCGCCGACGCAATCCGAGCTGCGTGCGATGGAGTTTGGGTGGAAAGTTGTGAAGCATGTGAAATCCAATGCCATTGTTTTTGCAGGTTCTGATCGTACTTTGGGGATTGGTGCGGGACAAATGTCACGAGTGGATTCCGTGCGTATAGCCGTATGGAAAGCGGGTGAAGCCGGTCTTTCTCTCGCCGGAAGTGCCGTGGCGAGCGATGCGTTTTTCCCATTTCCAGATGGCTTAATTGCCGCAGCGGAAGCGGGGGCGACGTCGGCTATTGAGCCCGGAGGTTCCGTGCGGGATGAAGATGTGATTGCGGCGGCTGACGAACGGAAAATGGCGATGATTTTTACCGGCAAACGACATTTCCGTCATTAAAGTTCTCCGCATAACGCCGGTTGTTTGCCTAGACTGACCATTGTGAGCTACCAAGTTTTCGCCCGAAAATATCGTCCGCAACTCTTCGAAGAGGTGCTGGGGCAGGATGCTGTGGTGCGAACGCTGCGCAATGCCATTCGTAGCGAACGCCTCGCTCATGCCTACCTTTTTGTCGGCCCTCGAGGCGTAGGAAAAACTTCCACGGCTCGCATTTTTGCCAAGGCTCTTAATTGCGTGAATGGCCCGACGGAAACGCCCTGTGGTACCTGCGATTCATGCCGTGAAATTGCGTCGGGCATTAGCCTTGATGTGCTGGAGATTGATGGTGCCAGCAATAATGGGGTCGAGCAAATACGCGACCTTCGGGAAAATGTTCGCTTTTTACCCACGCGGGGGAAGTTCCGTATTTACCTTATTGACGAAGTTCACATGCTGAGTGGTGCGGCTTTTAATGCGTTGCTCAAGACGCTGGAAGAGCCGCCGCCTCACGTGAAATTCTTTTTTGCCACGACGGAAGCCCATAAATTGCCGGCCACAATCATCAGTCGTTGTCAGCGTTTTGATCTTCGCCCTATCCGCGATGAAGTGGCGGCTAAACATCTTTTGGCTATTACGGAGATGGAAAAAGTTTCACTCCATCCTGCGGCGGCTGAGGTTATTGCCCGTGCTGCCGAGGGCGGAATGCGTGATGCGGAATCCATGCTCGATCAGGTTATCTCATTTTGCGGAGATTCCATTTCCGAAAAGGATGTGCTGGCGATTTTTGGATTTACTTCCGTGGAAGATGTGGCGGCTCTCGCGGGGCACATTCTCGCAGGGGACACGGCGGCGGCATTGGATTTAGTGGCGGCGCAATTCGAGGAAGGAAAAGATTTGGGACGATTGCTTGCGGACCTTGTTTCGCTGGCGCGGGATTTGCTGGTGAGTGAGGCCACCGGACGTGACTTGCCCGGGCGTCGAGGTGAACTTCTCATTTCTTTGCGCGGAAAATTTCCTGCACGCAAACTCACGGAATTGTTGGAAATTTTATCAGCCGCCGAAGCAGGGCTACGATTTTCTCCCGATAAGAAACTTCCGCTAGAAATTGCCGTGGTAAAAAGCATTCAGCTTTTACAAACCGCCGATTTGGATGAAGTGCTCCACGCTCTCACAGCTGCACAAACCGGAGAAAAATCACCTCCTGTTTCTCCTCTGCCACGTCGGCCTGCCGCGCCACGCCCGCCACCATCGCCTTCCCTCGCTCTCGCTCGCCCAATTTCTACTCCGCAAGTTGCAGAGCAAGCGGAGCCTGCGGTCGCTCCAAAGCACGAAGAGCCGCTCGTGCCCGTGATGGTGGATGAGGCTGTTGCAAAAGTCTGGGCGGAGGTTGTGGCCGAAATTTCAAAACGTCAGAAAATTCGTAGCGAATGGCTCGAGCAAGCGACCGAGGTGAGCGAGGAAGGCAATTCGTTACGCGTGATTTTCCCCGAAACATTAGTCAAACAATTGCGAACGCCTGTGGCGAAAGACCAGGGGAAATTAATTCAAGAACTTTGGCTTAAACTCACCGGACGTCACATAACCTTCCGACCCGAAGCCACCGCACCGGCACCGGTTGTCGAAAAACCTTCGGGTCCGGTATTGCCAACGTCCGACGATTTTGAAAATGATCCCGGTATTGAAGCTGCCGTGGAATTATTTGGAGCCACTTTGGAATCAGAAAAAAATCAAAAACAATGAACATTCAAAAAATGATGAAGGAGGCGCAAAAAATGCAAGAGCGTCTCGCCAAAGCTCAAAGTGATCTCGCAGAACAGACGGTTGAAGCCACAGTTGGAGGTGGGAAAATTACCGTTACCGCCAGCGGATCGGGAGACATCACCGCGATTAAAATTGCCCCCGATGTTGTGGACCCGCAGGACGTCGAATTTCTTGAAGACCTCGTTCTTTCCGGCGTCCGTGAAGCTCAGGAAGCCTCTCGAAAATTACAAGCCGACTCCATGGGTAAAATCACCGGTGGCCTCGGAGGATTACCCGGCTTAGGATTCTAAGCTCAAGAATCTAAGGGCAAGCGGAGGGGAAAGTTAGAAGACTAAGAGACTAAAAGACTAAGAGACTAAAAGTGGGGAGAGTTGGTAGTCGGAAGTATTCAGTTGTAGCAGCGTCAGTCTCCTGACGCTTTTCATGCAGGAGAAAAAAAACCAGGGGGAACGGGCGTCTCGCCCGTTATCTTTGAAATAGGCTCACGCAAAGACGCAGAGGCGCGGAGGAGGAAGCGTAGAACGAGTTTTCCAACTCGTTTGCCTTTGGGCGGTGCTGTAGCAGCGCTAAAAAAAGCGCGTGAGCAGAGTAACGCGGCTACAAGGCGTCAGGGTTACTTCTCGCAGATGAACAATTCGAGCGTGATCGGCGTGTCGAGATTAAGACTCGACGTGAGCATCGGTGTTGCAGGTGCAGGGAGGGGTTCGGGAACAACTTCAACCGTTTCTTGCGGAATTGGTGGTGGGGTTTCGGGCTCGGGAGAAAGAAGAACAGCGGCTGGCTCGGGGACATTTTCTTCAAAATGGAGCCGCGAAATTTTGGCGTTGAGAGACCAAAGACCAACGCCCAAGACGACGACCACAACGACGCTGGCTGCTTTGGCAATGGTTAAGAGATGATCGCGTTTTGCCGGATCAAATTTGGAAAGTTTGGGGAGTCTGCCCATCCGTCGCCAATAAACACGCATGGGAGCAATACGTGGAAAGGTGCTACTTGTGGATGGCACCGGCGTTGCGCGACGTGTCATTTCACATTCAATTCCCAAATAACGGGCATACATGCGCAGTGCCAATTTTCGATAAACCGAAGGCAATAAATCATCGTTCGGGGCGTTCTCAAGTGCTTGCAACAACCCGCGCCGAAGACATGTGTCCTGCGATGCTTGTTCCAAAGTAATGCCTTTGGATTCGCGCAGGAGTTTTAGCTTTTGGCCCGGATGCTCGCTCATGGTGTACCCGCTATTCATTCGCCAGAAATGCTATCCAAGTCCACTAAAATCTCGCGATCTTTGGCACCATCTTTCGGACCAAGAACTCCGCGTTGTTCGAGAATGTCCACCACGCGGGCAGCGCGTGTATAGCCGAGACGCAAGCGACGTTGCAGCATAGACGTGGAGGCTTTTTGTTCCTGTTTGATAATGGCAAGGCATCGCGTCACCAATTCTTCGTCTTCCTCGTTGATATCGTTTTCGCCTTCGGAAGCGGGAGCCGACATGATTTCGTGGAATCCGGGATCGAAGCTGGGTTGCGCTTGTGCCGAAACGTTATCCACCACACGATGAATCTCATTGTCGGTGACGAGCACTCCCTGCGCACGCACCAAGGTGGATGTGCCAGGCGGTAGATAAAGCATGTCGCCTTGACCAAGAAGTTTATCGGCACCATTGGCGTCGAGAATCACGCGGCTATCAATTTTCGACGCCACTTGAAAAGCGATACGGCTGGGAATGTTGGCTTTAATAATTCCGGTGACAACATCTGCCCGTGGCGTCTGTGTGGCGACGATCATGTGAATGCCCGACGCACGTGCCATTTGCGTGATTCGTGCAATAGCATTTTCTACTTCGGCAGGTGCGGTCTGCATGAGGTCCGCAAGCTCATCAATGATGACGACGATGAAGGGCAGGCGATCGGGAACCGAAAGATCATCCTCTTGTTTGGGAGGGGATGATGAAACATTCTCGTCTTCATCGTTCACATTTTCTGCCTCGATGTTTTCGCTTTCCGCAGGAATGTCGTCTTCGGGTAGCGCGGGTTCTTCGTCTTTCTTTTTTTCTATCGGACGCGCATTGAAACCGTGGATATTCCGTAACCCACATTTCGCAAAGAGGCGGTAGCGACGTTCCATTTCGTCAATGACATAACGAAGAGCGAGGATCACTTTTTTAGGCTCCGTGACCACATTGACGGCGAGGTGCGGGAGTTTGTTGTAGTGCTGCATCTCGACGACCTTGGGGTCAATCATGATGAAGCGCAGTTCTTCCGGCGTGAAACGGTAGAGCATGCTGGCGATGATCGCATTGACGCAGACGCTTTTGCCGCTGCCTGTGGTTCCAGCGATGAGCAGGTGCGGCATCTGCGCGAGGTCGGCAATAATCGTGCGACCATAAACGTCCTTGCCGAGCGCGAGCGGAATTTTGGCTTTGGTATTGATCCATTCCTCGCTTTCTAGGAGCTCGCGGAAGACGACTTTGATTTTTTTGCTATTGGCAATTTCGATGCCCACGGTGTCTTTGCCGGGAATGGGTGCGAGGATGTTGATTTTTTCTGCACGCGTGGCGCGAGCAATATCACGCTCGAGGCTGGTGATGCGATCCACGCGAACGCCGCGGGCCGGATAGACTTCAAAACGCGTGACAGTCGGGCCTCGTGTGATGTCCCCCGGACTTGCTTCGAGACCAAACTGCTTGAGGGTTTCAATGATGGTATTTTGCTTCGCTAAAAGTTCGTTAGGATCGGCACTTTGTCGTGTGCTCAGATCGGCAGAATCTAATAGATCCAGCGGTGGCAATTCATAATTTTCGAGATGAAGATCGGGCAGTGCGCCCAGCGGTTCAGATTTTTTCGGTGGCTTAAGAGGTGGCTTTTTTGTGGGAGGTGGAAGGGCGCCGGTGTCAATGATGCGTGGCTCTGGCAAAGGCGGTTCGGGCGCCGCTTTTTCCTCCGTGCTCTCGGGAGTTGCGCTTTCCATGTCGAATGCCTCTTGTTTGCGCTTGCGCTTATTTCGCGGTGTCGCGGTTAAAGCTTCTTCCACGCGAGCGTCCTGTTCGGCGAGCTTTTGTTCCTGCTGCTTTTCACGATGTACTCGCCATAACATAGGAAGGCCGATGGTGAGCATTTTGAAAATTTTGATCGGGTGCATCCCCGTCATGAGGATGAGACTCCCGATGTAAATGACGGTGAGAAGAATGGTGGCGCCCACCATGCCGAGGAGCCCGACGAGAATTGCTTGACCGAGAAAATCCCCAAGTACACCTCCGGTTCCCGGAAGGTTTAATTGGCGGTTGGTTTCCGGCCCCCATAGTTGCAAGACATGCAGCACGCTCGGTTGAATTCCCACTAAACAAGCACCCGAAGCGATAAATGCGACAATCCACCAAATCCGTGATCGAACGCTAATATGTCCTGCGAGAAATTTTGCGCCGCCAAAACCAAGGAGTGTTACGGCGAGCAAATAGGAGGCCGCGCCGAGAATGAAATAGCTGGTGCCGGCAACGATGGCGCCGACGGGACCGATGAAATTTTCGGTCTGTGGCGAAGTAGCCCCCTGTTTGCTAATAAGGGGAACCCACGACGGAACATCCGCCGGGGCGTAGGACACCAATGCTAAGAACAGGAGGGTGCCGGTGCCTAACAAAAGGAGACCGAGAACCTCGCCCCATGCTTTGTTGCTGCCTTCTGACATTCCTCGGGACAAGCCTTCCTTTTAGCAGAGTCGAACGTTCATGGACAAGACGCAGGTTTTTTTTGGAGTTAGCAGTAGGCAGTTGTAGCAGTGTCAGTCCCCTGACGGTTTTCACGGAGAGAAAAAAACTAGGAGGAACGGGCGTCCCACCCGTTATCGTTGAAATAGGCTCACGCAAAGACGCAGAGCAACTGTGGATTTTAGCAAGTGGAAAGTTGAGCGTTTTTAAGGAGAGATTGAATGTGGATAAGGAGCTTT
>JBDHQL010000040.1:0-9716 GCA_039807035.1 Chthoniobacterales bacterium | reverse complement strand
TTTATCGTCCGGTCTGGACCAAAGCCGATGGCACGATTGATACCGATGCCTACCTCACGTTTTACGCCGAATACATGGACAAGGCGACGGTGGGGGATGTCGCGGGATTTGTGCTGGAGCCGATCCAAGGTTGGGGTGGATCGGTGATGCCGCCGGATGACTTTTTTCCAAAGCTGCGGAAGTTCTGCGACGACCACAAGATTCTGCTGATGATTGACGAAGTGCTCACGAGCTGGGGACGCACCGGCAAGTTCCTCTGCATGGAGCATTGGGGCGTCGTACCGGATATCGTGACGATCGGCAAGGGCTTCGGCAACGGCTTCCCGGTTACTTGCGTGGCCGTGCGCGATGCTTACAAGGAGAGTTTTGAAGCCATTTCGGCGTCGAGCAGTTATGGTGGAAACCCGATGGCCTGCGCTGCGGCGTTGGCATCCACGCAGGTGATTGAGGAAGAAAACCTCAACGAATGGTCGCAGCATCTCGGTGAAGTCGCGCTCAAGCACATGCAGGACATGCAGACGCGTCACCCGATTGTCGGGCACGTTCGGGCGAAGGGTTGCCTCATGGGCATTGAACTCGTCAAGGATCGCAACACCAAGGAGCCCTTCAACAAGGCGGGCGAGC
The DNA here is from genome assembly GCA_039807035.1 of Chthoniobacterales bacterium. GTDB lineage: Bacteria > Verrucomicrobiota > Verrucomicrobiia > Chthoniobacterales > JACTMZ01 > JACTMZ01. Next base: position 9,092 of record JBDHQL010000040.1, on the reverse strand, counting down.
AGGTTTATCAAAAAGCCTTTGCCAAGGGCCTCGCGTGGATTCCCGCCGGGCACATTCTGCGCATGAGCCCGCCGATTGTCATGGACGAGAAAACTCTCATCAAGGGCCTCGACATCATCGAAGAATCCATTGGTGAAGTTGAAAAAGAACACGGCTATGCCTGAGACAACCCCCATCACCAAGCACGCCGCGCCGGTGCAGGATGCGGTGCTTCGCACGTCGCTGCATAATTTTAAAGCGGCGGCGGCGAGGCTCGAATTGCCGGAGGCTATTGAGCACCGGCTCGAACATCCGAAGGAAAAAATCACGCTGCAGCTTCATCCGGCACTGCCCGATGGACGCGTGCTCGATGTGCAGGCTTATATTGTTCGGCACTGCGATGCGTTGGGGCCGGCCAAGGGCGGCATTCGCATGAATGCGGCCGTTACCATGGACATGATTGCCGGTCTTGCCATGGAAATGACGTGGAAAACCGCTCTCGTCGGCGTTCCGTTTGGTGGAGGGAAATCCGGGATTGTTTGTAATCCGCATTCGCTGACGGAGGACGACAAAGAAATTCTCATCCGCTCCTTTGTGCGTGCGGGCCTGCGGCACATTGGACCGGAAATCTATGTTCCGGCACCGGACATGGGGACGGGACAAAAGGACATGGGATTCATTCGGGATTGTATTTCCTATTCCGAAGGCGTGGCCATTCCACGGGGATGTTATGTCACCGGGAAACCGGCGATTCTCGGTGGGATTCGCGGACGACGTGAAGCCACGGGACGCGGTGTTGTGGCAACTTTGGAAAGTGCCTGCCGACACCTTGGACGGGATTTGACGCACTCGACAATTGCGGTGCAAGGCTTTGGAAATGTCGGTGCCGTGGCAGCCGCAGAGTTATATCGTCGCGGCGCAAAAGTCATCGCCGTGGGCGATCTCACCGGCGGCGTCTATAAAGCCACTGGAATTGATATTCCCGCGTTGCAGGAGCACGTGACACGCACGGGAAAGTTGGCGGGATTTTCCGGCGCGGAGGAACTCGATCCGGCGCTCATTCACGAAGTGGACTGTGACATTTTGATCCCTGCCGCTGCCGGATCAACGATTCATGCAGGGAATGCGAGGGATATTAAAGCCCGCATCATTGCCGAGGGGGCCAATGCACCGGTCACGCCCGAGGCGGACAAAATCCTTGCCGAAGCCGGGGTGTTTTGTATTCCGGACATCCTTTGCAATGCGGGTGGTGTCTTTGTTTCCTATCTCGAATACACGCAGGAGACCCAGCGCGAGCAGATGGACAAATCCGAAGTCGAGTCTCGGCTCCAAGAGCGTATGGAGTCCACGTTTCACGAAGTTTTGGCTTACAGTCTCGAAAAAAATATCCCCATGCGCGAATCCGCCATGGACATCGCGGTGCGACGAGTGGCCGAGGCAATTACCGCACGCGGGATCCACCCATAAAATCAACTCCTTAAAACATTATGAAAAACATTCGTTTTGGAATTATCGGAGCCGGTCTTATGGCCCGCGAATTTGCCAGTACTGCAGCGCATTGGTGTCATTTGAGCGATCCGCAAGGACGCCCTGAAATCGTGGGCGTGTGCGCTCAGAATCCTGCCAGCTTGGACTGGTTTCGAACGCATTTCCCATCGGTGAGTCAATACACTTCCGACTATCGCGAGTTGCTTGCCAACGACCGAGTGGATGCCGTGTATGCGGCCGTCCCTCATAATTTGCATGGGGAAATTTATGGAGCGACGATCCGGGCCGGCAAACATCTGATGGGAGAAAAACCTTTTGGGATAGATCTTCCGGCGAACACCGCCATCCTGAAAGCCATCGCCGAAACGCCCGATTCTTTCGTGCGATGCTCATCGCAATTTCCGTTTTTTCCCGCCATGCAACGCATGGGAGAAATGATCGAACGACGCGCCTTTGGCCGCATCTTGGAGGCGAACACCGGGTTCTTGCATTCGAGTGATCTCGATCCTACAAAGCCGATCAACTGGAAGCGCATGATCGAATTCAACGGGGAATATGGCGTGATGGGAGATTTGGGAATGCACGCCTGTCACATCCCGTTCCGCGCCGGATGGCAGGCTCTCAATGTCCGCGCCATTCTCTCGGACATCATCACCGAACGCCCGGATGGCAAGGGGAACATAGTTCCCTGCAAAACGTGGGATAACGCGACACTGCTCTGTGAGGCGCGAGATCCGGTGGATGGAGTTCAATTTCCTTGGGTGCTCAAAACCCAGCGGATTGCGCCCGGACAGCGGGACACTTGGTATGCGGAGATTCTTGGCACAAAAGCCTGCGCACGCTGGTCGAGCGCGAATCCCAATGTGCTGCAACTCCTCGAATACACCGGTTCCGAGCAATCCTATCGCTCGGTAGAGACCGGATATAATCCGGCCTACAAAACAATCACCGGCGCAAATTTTGAATTTGGATTTACGGATGCGATTCTCCAAATGTGGGCAGCCTTTGTGAACGAACTGATCACGAAAAAAACGCCATCGCAATTTGCCGGATGTGCAACGCCTGCGGAGGCTCATCTCAGTCATCGGCTTTTCACGACTGCGCTCGAATCTGCTGCATCTGGTGAGACACGTCAGGTCGCTCATTCATGAAAATTGACAACCATGTTCATATTGGGGTTGATCCGTTGTTTTACGTCAACGGCTGGTCACCCTACGCGTTAGATGTTCCGAGGCTTTTGGGTGAAGTGGAAGGGATGGGGATAGACCGCTGGATTGTTTTTCCTTTCGTGTCCTACCTTGGGCTGGACTTGGAAGCGATGCGGCGGGGAGAAATCACACCCGCCGCGCACGCGGAGATTCCCTATCGTTTTGAAAATCGCCGTCTGCTTGAAGAAATCGCGCGTCAGGGAGAGGGGAATCGCAAAAAACTTCTCCCCTTCCTCATGGCCGATCCCGGGCGGCAGCAGGAGGCGCAGGTGCGTGAATGGGAAACTGTCACCCGTGAGCACCGCGTCTATGGCATTAAAATTCAGGCCACCATTATTCAGTCGCCCATCACGGCTTTGTTGGAAAAAGGCTCGGTGATGTTTGATTTTGCGGCAGAGCGAAATTTGCCCTTCCTCATTCATTCAAGCATCGCGCCCGCTGACGAGTGGTCGCAATGCGCGGATATTTTGCGCGTCGCCGAAGCGCGTCCTGACCTGCGTTTTATTCTCGCGCATTCCTGTCGTTTTCATCGCCCAAGCCTCGATCGTATCGCAGAACTTCCTAACACGTGGTTCGACTGCTCGGCGCATATCATTCACTGCGAATGTGCCGTGCGCGGATTACCTGCGGTAGCGATTCCTTCCGAGCGTTTTGATTCCGATTACACATCGCCCTCGCGTGTTTTGCAGGATTTAGCGGCGGCTTATCCGGAGAAACTCATCTGGGGAAGCGACGCGCCTTTTTATTCCTACGAAGACGCAGGCATTCAACTGCGGAGTAGCTACCGTGCAGAGGTGGCAGTTTTGGAATCGTTGACTAATGATCAACAGGAACGCGTTGCCCATCACAACACCCTCGCTTGGCTAGGAACGAATTTGGAATCATGAACCAAGCACCCTTCACCTTCGACTCCGTCGCTTTCATCCCCTTTCATGATAAGGACGCCATTGTTCGCATCATCGAACCCCGCTGGGACTTGGGATATTAATCACGATCATTTTCACACATCACAAACTATGAACCAAAACACCGACTTCACCTTCGAACCCGCCGCCTTCATTCCTTTTCGCGATAAGGACGCCATTGCACGCGTCCGTGCGATTCGCCGCGAGGACATCACGCGCCATGCGAATCCGGATTACAAAATTCAGGTTTTTCCGGATGAGGAAATTGAGCCGATGTGGATTGAAGACATGCTCACGCGCATCCGAGTTTCTGCGGAGTCCGACGAGCCGCTTGTGATGATCATGCCCAATCCGTGGCCGAGTTATTCCAAGGTTGCGGAGGTCATCAATCGGGAGAAAATTTCCTGCCGCAATCTTCACACCTTCAACATGGATGAATATGCGGATCAGGATGGACGGATTGCGCCGGAGACATGGGAATTTGGGTTTGGGTATGCGTTTAAGAAATTCTTTATTTCCAATATTGATCCCGCATTGCGTCCGCCGGAAAAGCAGGTGCATTTGCTGGGGGATGACACGCTCAAGGACTATTCGAAAATCATTGCCGACCTTGGGGGGGCGGACATCACTTATGTTGGGCCCGGATGGACGGGACACATAGCGTTTGTAGATCCGGACGCGCCGGAGTTTGCGGCATCTTCGCTTGAGGAATGGAAAACTTTTGGCGCGCGCATCTGCACGTTGAGTCCTCTCACGATCGCGCAGAATTCGATGCACGGTTGTTTTGGGGCGAGTGGGGATTTGACCGCTGTGCCGCCGAAAGCGGCGACCGTTGGGCCGGCTGATATTTTGGGTGCCAAGCACCGCATTGCCACGCACGCAATTTCGGTGGGCGGGAGCAAAACACATTCCTGGCAGCGACTGACCACACGCCTGTGTTTGCACGGGCCCGTGACGCCGCTGGTTCCGGAATCCGTTTTACAAACGACCCGCACGGATGTGTGGGTGTCCGAAAGTGCCGCCTCCAATATCGAGGTGCGGTGGGATTTGGGTTATTAAAAATTACGACAAGCCATGACAACATCAACCACTCTTCAAGGACTCGAAGCGGCCTTTGCACGCCGTGAGGTCACGCCAAAAACACCCATGCAACTTGTGGGATATCCGCATGTGGAGCGGATTTCCACGGGCGTTCACGACCCGTTGCTTGCTTCAGCGATTGTCTTGCGTCAGGGTGCGTCAACGGTCGCGGTGGTTTCATTTGATCTAATCTTTGTCTCGCCGGAATGGACGCAGGAATGTCGTGCGGCGATTTCGAAGGAGACGGGGATACCGGAAGATCACATTTTACTTCACGCCACGCATACTCATTCGGGACCGGTGACGTTGGATTTTCTATCGTTTAAGGCAGACCTCGTCGTGCCGCCACCGGATGAGGAATATCTTCAATATGTCCGCGAACAGGCCGTGGCTGCCGTGGGAGAGGCGTTACGGAACTTGCAGCCGTGTGAGGCAGCATGGACGACTGCCGATGTGAAGGGACTCGCCGGAGGCAATCGCATTGATGCGAATGGCGCGGAAGACCCCGAAGCGGGATTGCTCATTGTGCGTCGGCGTGAAGGTCATGCGCCGGTGGCGGTGTTGTCTGTTTATAGTATGCACCCGACGGTGCTGCATGAAGATTCGACCCTCTACAGCGGGGATTTTATTGCCTATGCGCGTCAGGAAATTGAAAACGCTTTTCCCGGCGTGGGTGTGGTTTATCTCAATGGAACCGCAGGCAATCAAAGTCCGCGTCGTGTGGTTCGCGCTCAAACTTTTGCCGAGGCAGAACGGCTGGGAAATGCGCTGGGCGGACGCATGGTGGAGGCACTTCATAAGACGCAGAATTTTACTTCCGATTTTCCCATAGAGGTGCGTCAGGAAATGATTTCCCTCGAGGGGAAAAAGTTTCCTCCGTTGGCAGAAGCTCAGGCGCAGGTGGACAAAGCGAATCAAACCTTTGAGCGTCTCAAAGCCGAGAATGCGGGCCATGCAGCCGTTCGTACGGCGGAATGTACCGTTTTTGGAGCTGAGAAATTGCTTCTTTGGTCGCGAGCCGAAGTGAGCGGTGAGGCGGAGGAAGTGCGTCAGAAATACAGCAAGGGTGAGGTTCAGGTTTTTCGCCTTGGTTCCTCTGCCTTGGCTGCATGGCCCGGAGAGTTTTTCGTCGAATTTGGATTGGAGGCTAAAAAACGTGCTAAGATTCCGCTGTTTGTTAGTTCCTACTGCAATGGCGAATTGCATGGTTACATCGTGACGGAGGAAGCTCTCCAAGCGGGCGGTTACGAGGCACAAAATAGCCTTTTCCCGCCTTCGGTAGGTGATCAATTTGTGGAGACAACATTGCAGTTGGTGGACTCTCTGGTTTGATCACAACTTATGAAACCCTCGTATATTCTCGCAGCGGATCTCGGTTCGACGAATTTCAAAGTGGCACTCTTTGATGCCGAAGGAACGCGGGTGTCTGAGGGATCACGGCCTTTGCCTTATCTTGTACGAACCCCGACACATTCGGAGTTGGATCCGAAAGCGGTTGTGGAGTGTTTTAGGGGCTGTGTGCAGGATGCCTTGCAATCGGCGGGATTACCCGCATCTGCCATCCGTCGTGTGTCGTTCACGAGTCAGGCTCAGACATGCTGTGTTTGCGATGAAAACGGACAGCCGCGTGGGCCACTCATCAGCTGGATGGATGTTCGGGCGGAGGAAGAGGCGGAAGTTTTGCGCGCGGCTTTTGCGGAGGATTATCAGGCGCAAACGGGATGGCCAACCATTTCTCCCTCGCATTCTATTTCGATGGCACTTTGGTTTAAAAAGCATCACGGACTACGCCCGAGCGACAAGATCGTTTTGCTGCCTTCGCTTTTAGCTATGCAACTGGGGGCACCCCATGTGACCGACAATAACATCGCACCGATGTCAGGCTTTTATTCCATCCCCCAACGCGCCTGGTGGGCTCGCATGTTGGAAGTCACGGGGATTTCGGAAAATCAACTTGGGTCGGTGGTGGAAACGGGTGAGCCTATTGCTACGTTGACCGCCTCGCGACCGGCGGAGTTTTCTCCCGAATTGGAGATTGTGCTAGGCGGAAATGATCACTCTTCGGGAGCGTTGGGGTGCGGATGTGCGGAGCGGCGGCCTGTGCTGACGTTGGGAACGGCGGGTGTGCTCTATCGCTTGGCGGGAGATCAACTCGGACCTTATAGCAAACATGGTTTGTGGGGCTTGTATCCGGGCGGTGGGTTTTACGAATTGGTTGTCATCGGCAATGCCTGCTCGGCGATGGATTGGGCGGATCAATTTCTTTTCGGCTCGGTGGATAGTCCGCGCTTTGCGGAGTATGCAAGTCGTGCGGCAATGACACTCGATGCGCCGCTTTTTTATCCGAACCGATGGGGTACCGAGGCGGCGTGGCGCGGGGAGGGGACGGTGGAAGAAAAAGCCTATGCAGCCATGGAGGGAATTCTTTATGACATCCTTGCGCTTGTTCCTCCTGGTTTCCTCGAAACATCCGAAGAAATTGTCGTGCTCGGTGGCGGCAGTCGCTTGAGTTTTTGGTTGCAAATGGCGGCGGATGTTTTTGGCTGCCCGTTGCGTCCGGGAACGACGGATGGTTTAAGCGGCGCGGCGCGTCTCGCGGGATGTCCCGTGCAAGACATCGCACCCGCACCGGAAAGCACACGAACGCCGCGAGCAGATCGCCTTGCGTTTCATCGTCAGCGTTTCGATGCTTGGAAAAAGCATGTTTCCGATGTGTAATTGCCCTTTATGAAAAAACGTCAGCCTCAGGTCGTCATTGATAAAACTAAACAACTTTCCGGTGCCGCTGCGGCAGAATTAGGAGCGAAGCTCATTCGTCAGGCCATTAAGAAACGCGGTCGCGCCAACATCATTGTCGCCACGGGTGCCTCGCAGTTTGAGATGCTGCAAAATTTGATTAAGGCCAAGGGGCTTGATTGGACCAAAGTCACGGCGTTTCACCTCGATGAATACGTCGGCGTTTCCATCACGCATCCGGCTTCGTTCCGCAAGTATCTATGGGAACGTTTTGTTTCACAGCTTCCGCTGCCGCTGGCCGGATTTCATTACATCAGCGGCGAAGGCAATCCGCAGGCGGAATGTAAGCGCGTTGGCGAAATAATTAAGAAGCATCCGATTGATGTCTGCTTCGCGGGCATCGGTGAAAATGGCCATCTCGCTTTTAATGATCCGCCGGCGGATTTTAAAGCCACCGCGCCGTATCTCGTCGTGGATTTAGACGAAGCCTGCCGCAAACAGCAGATGGGTGAGGGTTGGTTTAAGACGCTGGCGCAGGTGCCAAAGAAAGCCATTTCCATGTCTATCCGGCAGGTGATGAAATCGAAGGCGATCATTTGTACGATTCCCGATAAACGTAAGGCCCAGGCGGTGAAGGATTGCCTCACGGGCAAAGTCACGCCCATGCACCCTGCTTCCATTTTACAGCGTCATAAGGCGGCATGGTGTTACCTCGATAAGGATTCGGCGTCGCTGTTGGAAAAGGCTTAATTGCCATTTATGTCCGTCAGCCTTTTCGACATTCAAACCAACGGCTTCGCTGGAACGGATTTCCAGTCCGCAGATTTCAGTCCGGAAGCCGTGCGTCATGCGGTGGATGCTTTGGCGAAGCATGAGACGCTGCGGTTTTTTCCAACATTCATCACCGATACGTTGGAGAGGCTGGAGGCGAAGTTTGCGCGGTTTGAGGACATTCGAAAAAATGACGCGGTCGTTCGCGAGGCGGCGTGTGGGTATCATTTGGAAGGCCCGTGGTTGAGCTGTGAGCCCGGCTTTCACGGAGCACATAATCCGAAGTATATGGGGCCGCCGGATTACGCGGCATTTCAGCGTTTGCAGGCGGCGGCGGGTGGGAACATTAAGCTGCTGACTGTTGCTCCCGAGTGGCCCGGCAGTGCGGATTTTATTCGTAAAGTTGTGGCTGATGGCGTGGCTGTTTCGCTGGGGCATACGGATGCGGATGATGCGGCGATTGACGCCGCGATTGCAGCGGGTGCGCGGTTTTGCACGCATTTGGGCAATGGCGTTCCGGCGATGATGCACCGTCATGACAACGTGATTCAGCGGCTTTTAGCGCGTGATGAGCTGATCGCTTTTTTTATTCCCGATGGCATCCACATCCCGCCTTCGGCATTGAAAAACTTCTTTCGCGCCAAACCCGACGGTCGCGTTTTATTTACCACCGATTGCATGTCTGCCGCAGGAGCACCGGATGGCACGTATCGAATTGGAGAAGTAGAAGTTTGTGTTGGTTTCGATCGCGTGGTGCGTCAACCGGGTGGTCAGGGATTTGCCGGCTCCGCTCTCACGCCGGATGACGGCGTGGCGAATGTGGCGCGTTGGTTGGATGTGGGAGATGAGAGAGCCCGCGCCCTTTTTTCGACGGATGTGGCTTCAGCCTTTGGCATTTCGCTTCCAGAACTTCGTGCCTAAATCG
>JBDHQL010000039.1:0-9772 GCA_039807035.1 Chthoniobacterales bacterium | reverse complement strand
AGGTGCTGATTGAGGATATTAAGGACGGAGAAATTATTCTCGCCAACGCTTTTGAGCCACTTAACAAAGCTACGATTGCCCGCCTTCTTGCGGCGGGGATTCCCAAGGTGACGGTGGTGGATGTTTCGAAGGATGACACCATCATTAAATCGCTTCGCAAAGATCCGGCGCACAGTGAAGAAGAAGCACTTAAGGAAATTTATCGCAAATTGCGCCCCGGCGATCCGCCAACCGTGACGAATGCCAAGAGCATGTTGAAGCGCATGTTTTTTGATCCCAAACGCTACGACCTCGGTCGTGTCGGACGTCATAAAATCAATATCAAGCTTGACCTCAATGTTCCGGATTCTACGCGGGTGATGACGCGTGAAGATTTTATTGCCGCCATTAAATACGTTCTCAATTTGAAACTTGAGGAAGGAACGGTGGATGACATTGACCATCTCGGCAGTCGCCGCGTTCGCACGGTGGGTGAATTGCTCGCCAACCAATGCCGCACCGGCCTCGCACGCACCGAGCGTGTGGTGAAAGAGCGTATGACATTGTTTGATTCCGGCCTTGAGTTCATCACGCCGGCGAAGCTCATTAATCCGAAGGCGCTCAGCGGTGTTGTGCGCGATTTCTTTGGACGTTCGCAATTGAGCCAGTTCATGGATCAGACGAATCCGCTTTCCGAGCTTACCCACAAGCGTCGTCTATCGGCACTGGGGCCGGGCGGTCTTAGTCGCGATCGTGCGGGCTTTGAAGTGCGTGACGTTCACCCGTCGCATTATGGGCGCATTTGCCCGATTGAAACGCCGGAAGGGCCGAACATCGGTCTCATTAGTTCGTTGGGGACATTTGCTCGAATCAATGATTTTGGCTTTATCGAGACGCCCTACCGCAAGGTTGTTAAGGGTGTGGTCACCGATGAAGTTGAATACTTGCCCGCAGACAAGGAAGAAAACTTCATCGTGGCGCAGGCCAATTCCACCACCGATGCCCGTGGGCGTTTAACGAGTGAAAAAGTTTCCGTGCGTTATCGCGGGGACTTCCTCGAAGTGGAGCCCTCGGCGGTACATTACATGGACGTTTCGCCGAAGCAGTTGGTTTCGGTGGCTGCGGGTTTGATTCCCTTCCTCGAGCATGACGATGCCAACCGCGCCCTCATGGGCTCGAACATGCAACGTCAAGGTGTTCCGCTTTTGCAAACCGATGCACCTGTCGTTGGAACCGGCCTCGAAGGCCGCGTCGCCCGCGATTCCTGCGCCGTTATTCTTGCGGTGGAGTCCGGCAAAGTTGCGTCCGTATCTGCGGATCAGATTGTCATTACCAAGGATGGTCAACGTCCCGATGTAAGGGGCAAAAAGAAAATTAAGACCGATCCCTCGAAGCATATTTACGCTTATGAACTGCGCAAGTTCATGCGTTCCAATAGCAGCACATGTATTAACCAACGTCCCATTGTGAAAGTTGGCCAGCATGTGAAAAAAGGCGATGTCATTGCCGATGGCCCTTGCACGGACGGCGGCGAATTGGCACTGGGGCGCAATGTGTTGGTGGCCTTCATGCCATGGAGTGGCTACAACTTTGAAGACGCCATCATGATCAATGAGCGTGTGGTGAAGGAGGATATTTATACCTCGATCCACATTGATGAATTTGAAATTGGTGCCCGCGATACCAAGTTGGGGCCGGAAGAAATCACGCGTGATATTCCCAATGTCGGTGAAGAAATGCTCCGCAATCTCGGTGCCGATGGCGTTGTTCGTATTGGTGCCGAAGTAAAACCCGGCGACATTCTTGTGGGTAAAATCACGCCGAAGAGCGAAACCGAGCTTGCTCCGGAAGAGCGTCTCGTGCGTGCCATCTTTGGTGAAAAGGCTGCCGACGTGAAAGACTCGTCGCTGAAAGTTCCCTCGGGCACTTATGGCATTGTGATGGATGTGAAGGTTTCTTCCAAAAAGGAACTGGCCAAAACCAAGCTTTCACCTGCAGAAGCGAAGAAACATGCAAAAGCACTCGGTGAGGATTTTGCCCGCCGTAGTGCCGAATTACATGAGCAGTTGACCGAGGCGTTATCAAACGTACTTCTCGGCGAAAAAATTCCTTTGGATGTGGTTAATGGAGAAACCGGCGAAATCATTATTCCGGCTAACCGTAAAATCACCAAAACCCTGCTGCGCAAGCTGGCGGGAGTTTATGATCAGATAGAAATTGACCCCAGCCCCATCCGCAACAAAATCCTCGATATTATTGGACAATATCGTCATCGCTTTGATGAGCTAAAACACGAGAAGGAGGACAGCCTTCTTCGCGTGGAAAGTGGCGATGAAATTGAACCGGGTGTGGTGAAGCAAGTGAAGGTCTATATCGCCAGTAAGCGCAAACTCAGCGTCGGTGATAAAATGGCTGGACGCCACGGCAACAAGGGCGTGGTGGCGAAAATCGTCCCCGAAGAAGACATGCCATTTTTGGCCGATGGAACACCGGTGGATATCGTTCTTAACCCACTGGGCGTGCCGAGCCGCATGAATGTCGGTCAGGTTCTCGAAACGCACCTCGGTATTGCCGCGCAAGCTCTCGGCTTTAAGGTGGCCACACCGGTTTTTGATGGCGTGGATGAAGATAAAATCTTCAATTACCTTAAAGACGCCAGCAAGGTCGAGGGCTATCAATGGGTACAGTCCAATGGTAAGGCCGTGGTCTATGACGGGCGCACCGGCGACCGCTTCGACCAGGACGTTGTGGTGGGCTGCATTTATATGATGAAACTCGGGCACTTGGTGGCCGATAAAATTCATGCTCGCGCCGTCGGGCCTTACTCGCTGGTCACCCAGCAGCCTTTGGGCGGTAAAGCACAATATGGAGGTCAGCGTTTTGGTGAGATGGAAGTGTGGGCCCTCGAAGCCTATGGTGCGGCTTATACGTTGCAGGAACTTCTCACCGTCAAATCTGACGATGTGCAAGGACGCACGCGTATGTACGAATCCATCGTCAAGGGAGACAACTCCCTCGATGCAGGAACGCCGGAGTCCTTTAACGTGTTAATTAAAGAAATGAAGAGCCTCGGCCTCAACGTTCAGGTTGGTAAGCCGAATCAAGTGACTGCCGACTCAGCAGCCTAAATATAAACCGAGATAAAAATACCATCATGAGCGATCAAAAGTTACGCGACCCAGTCGGCGAGAATGAGCCGTTCTTCGACCAAGTTTCCGTTACTGTGGCATCTCCGGAGTCCATTCGTAATTGGAGTAGTGGTGAGGTGAAAAACCCGGAAACCATCAATTATCGCACGTTTAAGCCGGAAAAAGGTGGCCTTTTTTGCGAGCGTATTTTTGGGCCAACCCGCGATTGGGAATGTGCCTGCGGAAAGTACAAGCGCATTAAACATAAGGATGTCACGTGTGATCGCTGCGGCGTTAAAGTGACACTCGCTCGCGTTCGTCGTGAACTTATGGGCCATATCGAGCTGGCGGTGCCGGTTTCTCATATTTGGTTTTATAAATGCACCCCGTCTCGCTTGGGACTCATGCTTGACCTTACGGCCAAGCAACTCGAGCGCGTGATTTATTACGAAGATTACATCGTGATTGATGCGGGGAATACGCCGATGGAAGTGGGACAACTTCTCACCGAAGCTGAGTTTCGTGAAGCGGAAGACCAATACGGTGAAGACTTCGTCGTCGGAATGGGTGCCGAGGCTTTGCAAAAAGTTTTGGAGCGAATGGACCTCAACGAGCTCGTGGAGAAGCTCGAAGAGGACATGGGAAAAACGCGCAGCAAGACCATCAAAACCAAATTGGCGAAACGCCTCAAATTGGCCCAGGGCTTTTTACATTCCCGCACCCGCCCAGAGTGGATGATTCTCAATGTGCTTCCCGTGATTCCGCCGGACTTGCGCCCGCTCGTGCCTTTGGAAGGCGGACGGTTCGCCACGTCGGACCTTAACGATCTCTACCGGCGCGTTATTAACCGCAACAATCGCTTAAAGAGCCTGCTGCAGTTGAAAACGCCGGAGGTCATTATTCGCAACGAAAAGCGCATGTTGCAGGAAGCCGTGGATGCCCTTTTTGATAATGGTCGCCACGGTCGCGCCGTAACCGGCGCGGGAAATCGTCCGCTTAAATCTCTGAGCGATATGCTTAAGGGAAAGCAAGGACGTTTTCGTCAAAACCTCCTCGGCAAACGCGTGGATTACTCCGGTCGTTCGGTTATTGTCATCGGACCGGAACTCAAACTAAATCAGTGCGGATTGCCGAAAAAAATGGCGCTCGTACTTTTCGAGCCATTCATCATTCGTGAACTTAAGGCCCAAGGCCACGCACATTCGGTGCGTGCGGCGAAAAAGATGATTGAGCAACTTAAGCCCATCGTTTGGGAGATGCTCGAAAAGGTTACCAAGAATCACCCTGTGCTTCTCAACCGTGCGCCCACACTGCACCGCCTCTCGATCCAAGCGTTTGAGCCGGTACTTATCGAAGGAGAGGCCATTCGCGTACATCCGCTGGTTTGTACGGCTTACAATGCCGACTTTGACGGCGACCAGATGGCGGTTCACGTCCCGCTCTCGGCGGAAGCGCAATTGGAAGCCCGTATGTTGATGCTGGCCACCAATAATATCTTTTCGCCATCCAGCGGTAAGCCCATTATGACGCCCTCGCAGGATATTACTCTCGGGTGTTATTACCTGACGCAAAATCCTCGCGTTACTACCGAAAGCAAAGAGAGCCGACGTCCGCTGTTCGCCAGCTCCGCTGAGGTGGAACTCGCTATCGCCGAGAAGGCCATTAGTACCCATAGTTGGATTCGCCTGAAGAATCCGGATTTCGGACGCGAAACGGTCTATGGTGACCCTGCAAAAAAAATCATTGAAACCACCGCAGGCCGCGTCCGCTTTAATGAAATTTGGCCGGAAAACCTCGGGTTCTTTAATAAGCCCGCAGGTAAAAAGCAGATTAGCGAAATTATTTGGAACACCTACCAGATCGTGGGACAGGAAGGTACCGTGGAAACTTTGGATCGTCTGAAAGACCTCGGGTTCCGCGAAGCGACACGTGCGGGAATTTCCATTGGAATCGTGGATATGATTATTCCGAAGGAAAAACAGGTGGAAATTGATCGTGCTCACAAGCAAATCGAGGAAGTCGAAAAGCAATACCGCAAGGGCATTATCACCGACGGTGAGCGCTATAATAAGATTCTGGATATTTGGACTCACGCAGGTGAAGAAATTTCTAACGTGATGTTCCGCACGATTGTCCACAACGAAGGTCGCCGTGAAATGAATCCCGTGTTTCTCATGGTGGACTCCGGAGCGCGTGGAAATCGTCAGCAGGTGAAGCAGCTTTCCGGTATGCGCGGACTTATGGCCAAGCCTTCGGGCGAAATTATTGAGCGCCCGATTACATCGAACTTCCGTGAAGGTCTCACTGTGTTGGAATACTTCATTTCCACTCACGGTGCCCGCAAGGGATTGGCGGATACGGCGCTGAAGACTGCTGATTCCGGCTATCTTACGCGTAAGCTTGTAGATGCTTCGCAGGATGTGATCATCACCGAGGAAGATTGTGGAACACCTCGCGGCATTGCCGTGCAGCCTGTCTATGAAGGTGACGAAGAGGTGGTCGAACTTAAAACCCGCATCATTGGCCGTACGAGTTGCGAAACCATTAAGGACCCGGTCACGAATAAAATCGTGGTGAAGAACGGACAACTCGTGGATGAAAATATCGCCGCAAATCTCGATCACATGGGCGTCGAGCAATTGCGTATTCGCTCCGTGTTGACCTGCGAGTCAAAACGTGGCGTTTGTGCGCGTTGTTATGGCCGCAATTTGGCCAATGGTAAACCGATTCAAATCGGCGAAGCCGTCGGAATCATTGCCGCTCAATCTATCGGTGAACCCGGTACGCAGCTAACCATGCGAACCTTCCACATCGGTGGAACGGCCAGCCAGACCTTCAAACAGCCGATAATTAAGGCCAAAAATGATGGTGTCGTTCGCTACATTGACCTGCGTACGGTGCAATCTACCGATGGTAATTTCATCGTGCTGAATAAAAATGGCTCGATTGGAATTTATAGCGAGAAGGATGGACGTGAACTCG
The DNA here is from genome assembly GCA_039807035.1 of Chthoniobacterales bacterium. Lineage (GTDB taxonomy): Bacteria > Verrucomicrobiota > Verrucomicrobiia > Chthoniobacterales > JACTMZ01 > JACTMZ01. Next base: position 3,683 of record JBDHQL010000039.1, on the reverse strand, counting down.
AACGCCATAGCGTTGTCATTGGTTCCGTCATCTCCATTGCGGATGAATCCAAAATCAAAAAAGGCGCGGAGTTTGTCCAATGGGACCCTTACAATTTGCCGATTCTCACGGAGAAACCCGGCAAAGTGGAATTCCGCGACGTGATTCCCGGCCTCACCGTGAAGCGCGAGGTGGACGAAGCCACGGGCATTACCGGCCTCGTGATTATCGAGCACAAAGAAGATCTACATCCGCAGATTGTTATTGTGGACAATAATAAAAAAGTCGTGGCCAGTTATTCGATTCCGTCGGGCGCCCATATCGTGGTGCAAGACAATCGGCGCGTGGAAGCGGGGCAGTTGCTTGCCAAGACGCCGCGTAAGGTTTCCAAGACGAAGGATATTACCGGAGGTCTTCCGAGGGTGGCCGAACTTTTCGAAGCACGGAAGCCTAAGGATTCCGCAGAAATTGCGAAGATTGCGGGTCTCGTTAAAATTGAAGGCTCTGTTCGAGGCAAGCGTCGTTTGTTGGTCATTGATACCGAGAAAAATCATGAAGAGGAACATTTGATTCCGCCCAACAAACACATCATCGTGACCGATGGTGACCGAGTGAAAAAAGGCGAAGAGCTGACCGAAGGCGCCGTGCTACCCCATGAAATTCTTCAAGTGAGTGGTGTGGCTCCTTTGGCGGAACATTTGCTCAACGAAGTGCAAGAAGTTTATCGCGCCCAAGGCGTCGAAATTAACGACAAGCATATCGAAATCATCATTCGCCAGATGCTCCGCAAAGTAAAAATCACCGACCCGGGCGATACGACATTGCTGTGGGACGATAAGGTGGATCGCGTGGAGTTTGATACGGAGAATCAACGCATCAAAAACGAAGGCGGTAAACCCGCAGAAGGCGAACCGGTGTTGCTGGGCATCACACGTGCTTCGCTGAGTACCGAGAGCTTTATTTCCGCAGCTTCGTTCCAAGACACCACGCGAGTCCTCACCGAGGCTGCCACCTTGGGTAAGGTGGACCGCTTGCGTGGCTTTAAGGAAAACGTCATCATGGGGCACCTTATCCCAGCAGGAACAGGCTTCCCGACCAGTCGCGATATCGAAGTAGCCCAGGCCGATCTCGACGAGCAATCTACCAAAAAAGAATCAGAAAAAGAGGCGGGCTAATCCCGTTTGAAAAAAGCATACATCTACGATCATGGAATCCATTGAGCTGATTAACGAACTCCTCGAATCCGGAGTGCATTACGGACACCAGACCAAACGCTGGAACCCGAAAATGCGCGAATACATCCTCGAGGAAAAAAACGACATCTACATCATTGACATCAGCCGCACCGTCAAGCAGCTGGAGCGCGCCTCGCAGTTTCTCAGCGAAACGGTGGCCGCAAAAGGGCGTGTCCTTTTTGTCGGATGTAAAAAACAAGCCCAAGAGGCCGTGAAGGAAGCGGCGGAATCCTGCCGTCAATTTTATGTCCATAATCGGTGGCTTGGTGGCACTCTCACCAACCTCACAACCATCCGCAAAAGCGTGGCGCGCCTTCACGAAATCGAGAAAAAGCTGAAAAGTCCGGGCGTTGTGAAAATCGGTAAAAAGGAGCAAGCCTCCCTTCGTCGCGAGCAATCCCGCTTGGCCAAAAATCTCGATGGCCTTCGTGAGATGGATAAATTGCCCGCCGCCGTTGTGATCATTGATACCACCCGCGAAGACATTGCCGTTCGGGAAGCCAATCGCCTTGGAATTCCCGTGGTGGCCATCGTGGATACGAATAGTGATCCCGAACTCATTGATTATCCGATAGCCGGTAATGACGACGCCATTCGCTCAATTCGCGTGGTGTTGCAAAAGTTGGTGGATGCCATCAATGGAACGTCTTCTATCAGCCAAAAGGCCATGGAAGCCGAACTCGCTGCCGTCGCTGAATAAGGCCACGGCCTTTCTTGTTTCATTTTATCTATGTCTGCTATTTCTGCTCAACTCGTTCGTGACCTCCGTGAAAAAACCAATGCGGGGATGATGGATTGTAAACGCGCTCTTACCGAATCCGGAGGCGATTTGGATAAAGCCGAAGAGATTCTTCGCGCTAAAGGCATCGCCTCCGCCGGTAAAAAAGCCTCGCGCTCGGCGAAGGAAGGCACTGTCGCTTCCTACATCCACTTGCAAGGTAAAGTCGGCGTTCTTGTGGAAGTGAATTGTGAAACGGACTTCGTCGCTAAAAACGAAAACTTCCGCGAATTTGTCAAAGACATAACCCTGCACATTGCCGCCGCCAACCCAACCTGTGTCTCGCGTGAGCAAGTTGATCCCGCAGAGGTTGAACGCGAGAAGTCTATCTACCGTCAGCAAGTCGAAGGCAAGCCCGCCAATATCGTGGATAAAATCGTCGAAGGAAAAGTCGAAAAGTTTTATGGCACGGTATGTTTGATGGAGCAGTCTTTTATTAAAAATCCCGACTTAACCATTGCCGATTTGGTGAAGTCCAAGATTTCCGAGCTTGGCGAAAACATCATCATTCGCCGTTTTACCCGCTACATGGTGGGCGATGGCGTGGATGAGGCTTAGTTGACGGTCTTCCGCAGTTGAAATGGCTGCCATGACGCATCTGCCTGACGTTCGCGGGCACTTTGGCCCTTACGGCGGAGTATTTGTTCCCGAGACACTCATGACGGCTCTTTCGGAGCTGACGTACGAGTATGAAGCGGCGCGAGATGACGCACAATTTCAGAGCGAGCTGCAGCATCTCCTTGCTGATTTCGTAGGGCGTCCGACGCCGCTTTATTTTGCAGAACGGCTCACGACACATTTGGGGGGGGCAAAAATTTACCTCAAACGTGAGGACTTGCTGCACACCGGTGCCCACAAAATCAATAACACGATGGGACAAATTCTTCTCGCCCGTCGCATGGGAAAGAAACGCATCATTGCCGAGACCGGTGCCGGACAGCACGGCGTTGCCACAGCAACCGCTGCCGCACGCTTTGGAATGGAATGTGTGATTTATATGGGAGAGACGGACATGAAACGTCAGGCTCTCAACGTCACGCGTATGAAATTCCTCGGCGCAAAAGTTGTGCCGGTAACTGCAGGGCAAGCGACACTGAAGGAGGCGATCAACGAGGCGATTCGTGATTGGGTGACCAATGTTCGTACGACGCATTACATTCTCGGTACCGCTTACGGAGCGCATCCGTATCCGATGATAGTTCGTAATTTTCACCGCGTGATCGGGGAAGAAGCGCGGCGGCAGATTTTGGAAAAAGAAGGACGTCTTCCCAACCATCTCGTCGCCTGCGTCGGAGGTGGCAGTAATGCCATTGGGCTTTTTTACGCGTTCCTCGAAGATAAGGATGTTCGCATGACCGGTGTGGAAGGTGGCGGGGAAGGGCTTAAACCGGGGCGCCATGCGGCGCGATTTCAAGGCGGCCGACTGGGCGTTTTGCAAGGGTGCAAAACATTTCTCCTGGCCAATGATGATGGACAAATTGAGCTGACACATTCCATTTCCGCCGGCCTCGATTATGCTGCCGTCGGGCCGGAACACAGCTATCTACGCTATACGGGGCGGATTGATTACAATTTCGCGACGGATGACGAAGCTCTCGACGCATTCCAAACCCTGGCAAAAATCGAAGGCATTATTCCCGCTCTCGAAAGTGCTCACGCAGTGGCACACATAATGAAGGATGCTCGCACGA
>JBDHQL010000038.1:0-9908 GCA_039807035.1 Chthoniobacterales bacterium | reverse complement strand
TCTGGCCGCGAAGAGAAAAATGCCGACCAATCGGCTCCGGCTCCAGCCGCTTAAAACCTTGAGGAGATATTTGTCATGCCATTGATGCCCAAACGTGTGAAGTATCGCAAATCCCAGCGGGGAAGCCGCAAGGGAAATGCTTCGCGCAATAAGTCTGTTGATTTCGGCGAGTTCGCACTGCAAACGCTGGACCGCGCCTGGATCACCAACATCCAAATCGAAGCCGCCCGTGTCGCCCTCACGCGTAACATGAAGCGTAAAGGCAAACTTTGGATTCGTATTTTCCCCGATAAATCGGTCACCTCGCGCCCGCCGGAAACCCGCATGGGTAAAGGTAAAGGCGCGCCCGAATACTGGGTGGCTGTCGTTCGCCCAGGCAACATTCTCTTCGAACTTGACGGCGTGCCCGAAAGCATCGCCCGTGAATCCCTGCGCCTCGCCGCCAATAAATTGCCCGTGCGCACCAAGTTCATCACCCGCCACCACGCCTCCTGACGCTATGAAAACTAAGGAAATTGCCGAACTGAGCGTGGACGAACTTCGCGGACGCAAACGCGAATTGCGTCACGAAATTTTTAACCTCCGCCTCCAACAACGGAGCGGTCAATTGGAAAAACCATCCGTCATTCGCATCCTCCGCCGTGAGGCGGCGCGGGTGGAAACTTTCCTCACACAGAAACTTAAAGCAGCCAAATCATGAGCGACACCGCTACCACAACCGCCGCCGCTCCGACGCGCGGCATCCGCAAATCTCTCGTCGGCGAAGTCGTCTCGGACAAGATGGATAAAACCGTCGTCGTCCGCACGGTCAGCCGTGTACCCCATCGTCGCTTTGGCAAAATCGTCAAACACATCGCCAAATTTCACGCGCACGATGAGAAAAATGAAGCCAAGCTCGGCGATAAAGTCCGCATCATGGAAACGCGCCCGCTGAGCCGTCAAAAACGCTGGCGCCTCGTCGAAATCCTCAAACACTAAACCACTGCCATGATTCAACTCCGCTCACGCCTCAATGTGGCCGATAATACCGGTGCCCGCATGGCCAAGATGATTGGCGTCATTGGCAAAAAATCTTCCACCGCTCGCGTCGGTGATGTCATTACGGCTCACGTTCGCGAAGCCTCCGCAGGCGGTGCTGTTAAAAAAGGCGATGTCGTCCGCGCTGTTGTTGTTCGCACACGCCAGCCGCTCAAGCGTCTCGATGGTTCTATCCTTCGCTTTGACACCAATGCTATCGTCATTGTTGATAAAGACCTTAATCCCCGTGGCACTCGTATCTTCGGCCCGGTGGCGCGCGAATTGCGCGAGAAAAACTACATGAAGATTGTGTCCATGGCACCGGAGGTTCTATGAGCCGATTAAAAACTCACGTCAATAAGGGCGACATCGTCCGCGTCATCACCGGCAATCACCGAGGTGCCGAGGGGAAGGTGTTGCATGTACAACGCACCAAAAATCGCGTGATCATCGAGGGCGTTCACATGATCAAAAAGCACCTTCGCAAATCGCAAGATAATCCCCAAGGCCAAATCGCCGAACGCGAGGGAACGATTCACATTTCCAACGTGAAACGCATCGAGGCCGCCGAAAAAAAGAAGGGAGCCGCTAAGGCTAAGTAATCCATGGAAGTCGAACTTTACAAAGAATACACCTCGCGTGTCGTGCCTGCCCTCAAGGCAGAGCACGGCTACACGAATCCACATCAAGTTCCGCGTGTGGAAAAGGTGGTCATCAATACCTCCGTTGGCTCTGCCCAAGATACCAAGGACGCCCTTGCTATCGCCGTGGCCGAGTTACAAACCATCACGGGACAAACGCCCGTCCGCACACGCTCGAAGAAAAGTATTTCCAACTTTAAACTCCGTAAAGATGAGCCCATCGGCGCGAAAGTGACTTTGCGCGGACGCACCATGTATGAGTTTCTCGAACGCCTCATTAAAACCGCGCTTCCGAAAATTCGTGACTTTCGCGGAATCTCGTCCCGCGCCTTCGATGGCAATGGCAACTACACTCTTGGGATTAGTGACCAAAGCATTTTCCCGGAAATTGAACTTGATAAAATTAAACGTAACGTCGGCTTTGATGTCACCATTGTCACCACGGCCCGCACCGATAAAGAGGCGAAATCTCTCCTCGGCGAGCTGGGAATGCCATTCACCGACCGTGCGAAACCCGTTGCCACTAAATCCTGATGAATACAGACCCTATTGCTGATTTTCTCACACGCCTGCGCAATGCCAGCCGCGCACGCAAGGCCGAGATGCTTGTGCCTTACTCACGCATGAAAGCGGACCTCGCCGCCATTCTCAAAAAAGAAGGCTACATCACGGACTTTGAAATGAAGTCCGAAGGTCGCCCGCAGCTGCGTGTGGTGACCAAGTATTCCGGCAAAACCCCCGCCATCACCGGCCTCAAACGCGTAAGCCGCCCGGGGCTGCGTCGCTATGTCGGTGCTGATGATATTCCGCGCGTTCTCGGCGGGATGGGAATTTCCATTTTATCCACCCCGCGTGGGGTGCTCAGCGGACGCGAGGCGCGCCGCCAAAAAGTCGGTGGTGAGCTGCTCGCCTTCGTTTGGTAAGGAGAAAAACATGTCCCGCATAGGTAACAAACCCGTTTCAATTCCGCCCAAGGTCAAGGTGGCTCTTTCGCCGAACCGTTCGGTTCAAGTCGAAGGCCCCAAGGGCAAACTTTCTTGGAGTCTTCCCGAGGGCATCGAGGGCAAGATCGAAGGCGAAACGCTTAAACTCGAGCGTCAATCCGAATCCCGTCGCGTCCGCGCCCTCCATGGCCTCACCCGTGCCCTACTCAACAACATGGTCACCGGCGTTAGCACCGGCTTTACCCGCCAACTCGAAATCCAAGGCGTTGGTTTTAAAGCCGCCGTCCAAGGGCAAAAACTCAATCTCTCTCTCGGGTTTTCGCATTCCATTATTTTTGACATTCCCAAGGAAATCAAAATCACCGTCACCGATAACACCAAGCTCCTCGTCGAAGGCATTGATCGCCAGCTCGTGGGTCAAGTCGCGGCCAACATCCGCGCCCACTATCCGCCCGAACCCTATAAGGGCAAAGGCGTGCGCTATGCCGATGAACAGGTGCGCCGCAAGGAGGGCAAGACCGTCCAGTAACGCCATGACACGTCAAGATAGCATCAAACTGCGCCACAAACGCATTCGTAAAAAAGTCGCCGGAACCGCCGAACGCCCACGTCTCGCCGTCAATTTTTCCGGACGTCATATTCGCGCTCAAGTGATTGATGACACCAAGGGCGTGACCCTTGCTGCCGCTAGCACGCTGGAAAAAAGCGTGACGGATAAACCGGCGGCCAATGTCGCCAGTGCTCAAAGTGTCGGAAAAATTGTCGCCGAACGCTCCAAAGAAAAATCCATCTCCAAAGTCGTTTTCGACCGAGGAGGCTTCCAATACCAGGGCAAAGTGAAAGCCCTTGCCGACGCCGCACGCGCCGCCGGCCTTGAATTCTAAGAAAGAACGCTATGCCTCCAAATGCTCCAAATGCACGCAATACCGGACGCCGCAATAACCGTCGCGAGGAAACCCCCCAAGAACCTTCCGACACGGTTGAGAAAGTTGTTTTTATCAATCGCTGTGCCAAGGTCGTGAAAGGCGGTCGCCGTTTCAGCTTTAGTGCCCTCATTGTCACCGGAGACCACAAAGGTCGCGTCGGCTGTGGCTTTGGCAAAGCCAAGGAAGTCAGCGAAGCGATTCGCAAAGCTTCGGATGCCGCTCGGAAGGCCATGAAGAATTTTTCCCTTCTCCAAACGACGATCCCGCACGAAGTCACGGGCGAGTTCGGCGGTGGCCGCGTACTTTTGCGTCCCGCATCGCCCGGAACCGGTATCATTGCCGGTGGCGGCGTTCGTGCCGTGTGCGAAGCCGTAGGAATTCGCGATGTTTTGGCGAAATCCCTTGGTTCTAAAAATCACGCCAATGTGGTGAAGGCCACGATTGAAGCACTTTCCCAACTCCGCCCGCGTGAGGAAATTTTCCGCGCCCGCGGACTCAAAGTAAAACCTGCTGCGGCACCTGCTGAAATCGCCGCAGAAACTGCCACCGTTACTGCCTAATTATCATGCGACTGCACAATCTCTCACCCCGTCCGGGTTCAAAAAAACGCCGCAAACGCCTTGGTTCCGGCGAAAGCTCCGGACGCGGTAAAACAAGCGGCAAGGGCCACAAAGGTCAAAAAGCCCGCTCCGGCGGAAGTATTCGCCTCGGATTTGAAGGCGGACAAATGCCCCTTATTCGTCGCCTGCCTAAACGCGGGTTTAACAACGCCGCTTTCAAAACCAAATATGCGGTCGTCAATCTCGATGACCTCAATGACTTCGCCGACGGAGCATCGGTGGATGAAACGGCCTTGCGTGCGCAGGGATTGGTGCGAGGTAAGGTGGATGGCGTCAAAATTCTTGCCCGTGGTGAAATTACCAAAAAGCTCACAATCTCTGGCGCGAAATTCAGCGAGGCTGCGAAACGCAAGATTGAAGCGGCGGGAGGAACGATTGCCTGAGCAGATGTCCGCAGCGTTCCCACATACAAAGGTGCAGCCTTCGTTCTGCTTGTAAGTGTTCATGATTTCCGCATTCACGAACATTTTCAAAATCCCCGAGTTACGCCAACGCGTACTTTTCACGCTGTTTGTGATCGTGATTGTCCGCGCCGGATCGGTGATCTCGACGCCGGGCGTGAATGCGGAAGTTTTGCGTCAGTGGTTTATCAATGTCGCCGATGCGCAAACGGGTGGTGGCGTCGCGGCACTCTTCAATCTTTTTAGCGGTGGTGCCCTCGGTCATGCCGCGATCTTCGCTCTCGGCATTATGCCGTACATTAGCGCTTCCATCATGTTCCAATTGATGACGGCGGTGATTCCTCAGCTAGGGCGCATGTCGCGGGAAGATGGAGGACGGCAAAAAATTTCGCAATACACGCGCTACCTCACCATCGTTCTTTGCATTTTCCAAGGTTATTTGCTGGCCTTGTCTTTCGAGAGCCCGCAGTCGAATCCGTTTTTGCCCGGCATTATGGACACGATCAACCGCCTCGGCGTTCCCTTAGTGTCAAGCCCGGGATTTGGATTCCGCTTCCTCACCGTTGTCACCATGACTGCCGGTGGCATGTTCCTTGTTTGGCTCGGTGATCAAATTACCGAACGCGGCATCGGTAATGGTATTTCCATTATCATTACCATCGGCATTATCGCGCAATTGCCGGCGGGGCTGATTCAAGCATGGCGGACCTTTGTGCCTACGGGCGGACAAGCTGCGGCGGTCAATCCGATGGTTTTAGTGCTTCTCATTGCGTTTTTAATTATCGTCGTCGCAGCAGTCATCGCCGTGACCCAAGCCACACGTCGCATTAGCGTGCAGTACGCGAAGCGTGTCGTAGGGCGCAAGGTCTATGGCGGGCAGACACAATACATGCCGCTCAAGGTCAATTACGCAGGCGTGATGCCGATCATTTTTGCCCAGGCCATTTTGCTTTTCCCTTCGACGATTTTGAACATGGCCTTCCCGACGCAACGATGGGCGAGTCAACTTTCGAACATGCTCGCTGTGGGCTGGCCTCACTATGTGTTGTTTGGCGGGATGATTTTTTTCTTCAGCTATTTTTGGGTGGCAACGCAATTTCAACCTGCGCAGATTGCCGATGATCTAAAAAAATATGGCGGCTTCATTCCGGGTGTGCGTCCGGGCAAGCCCACGGCGGATTTCTTGGATTACACGATGACGCGCCTGACATTTGCAGGAGCCATTTTCCTCACAATTATCGCCGTTCTTCCCACCTTGCTGTCGCGTCAAATGAACGTACCTTACATGGCATCGCAGTTTTTCGGGGGCACAGGTTTGCTCATTATTGTGGGTGTCACCCTCGATACGATGCGTCAGGTCGAGACGTATCTTCTGCAACGTCACTACGACGGATTCCTCCGACGTGGAAAATTGCGCGGACGTTTTGAACGCACAGCCGGAGGTCAGGGTCGCGTGATTTCGTCCTCCGCGCTTGTTTGGTTTTATGCCGCACTGGCCGTGCTCGTGATTGCAGGCATGACCATTTATCTCGCGAGCAGCAAATAGAATTCTTCTGCCGCGTATCTTTTCGATTCCCTTTTTTATCCGCCATGATCCCGATTAAAAATGACCACGAGATCGCAAAAATGCGTGAAGCGTGTCGTATTGCAGCGGGCGTGCTCGATCGTTTGGAAGCCCTCGTCACACCGGGCATGAGCACGCGGGATATTGATGAAGCTGCAGGAGAGTTTATCCACGAAGCAGGTGCCAAGAGCGCGTTTTTGGGCTATCGCAAATTTCCCGGGCAGCTCTGCGTTTCGGTCAACGAAGAAGTTGTCCATGGCATCGGAGGTGATCGCCGCTTGGCTTATGGCGATATTCTCAAACTCGATGTGGGCGTGGTGAAAGATGGTTGGATTGGCGATACTGCCACCACCATTCGCCTCGGCGTGATTCCTCCCGTGGTGGATCGTCTTGTGCAGGATACCGAACGCATGTTGTGCGATGTGATTCCGCAGGTGACCGAAGGTCGCCGCGTGGGAGATATTTCATCTTTCATCGAACAAGCCGCTCTCGCACGAGGCTATTCCGTCGTGCGTGAATTCGTGGGACATGGCGTGGGGCGTCAGTTGCATGAAGAACCGCAAATTCCTAATTACGGGAAGGCCGGACGCGGGCCGAAATTGAAGGCTGGGATGACGCTTGCCATTGAACCCATGATCAATTTGGGGAAGGCGGCGATACGAATTTTGGACGATAAATGGACGGTGGTGACAGCGGATGGTCAACCCTCGGCACATTTTGAACACACGGTTTTGGTCACAAAAAGTGAACCGGAAGTTTTGACATGGCGAAAAAAGACGCTATTGAAGTAGAAGGCAAGGTTGTCGAGCTGCTGCCGAACACGATGTTCCGGGTGGAATTACCTAATGGACATCGGATTCTCGCGCACATCTCGGGCAAGATGCGCCTGCACTTCATTCGCATCTTGCCAGGTGATAAAGTCATGATGGAGCTGTCTCCTTATGATTTGAGCAAAGGCCGCATCACCTATCGCCGTAAATAAAGAACACATACTATGAAAGTAAGAGCTTCAGTTAAACGACTCTGTGAGAGCTGCCGGGTAGTCCGGCGGAACAACGTCGTGCGCGTTGTTTGCAAGAACCCACGACACAAACAAAGACAAGGATAACACGCTTATGCCACGCTTACTTGGGGTAGAAATCCCACCCAACAAACGCATCGAAGCCTCATTGCCCTATATTTACGGCATTGGGCCCACCATCGCTAAACGCGTCCTCGCGGAAGCTTCCATTGACCCCAACACGCGGGCAAAGGATCTGTCGCCGGAGCAAATTTCGCAAATTGTTCACGTCATTTCCAGCAATGGCGTACTCATCGAAGGCGATTTGCGCCGCGAGCAGCAGGGCAATCTCAAACGCTTGCAAGCTATCAATTGTTATCGCGGCATTCGCCATCGTCGCGGACTCCCCGTGCGTGGGCAGCGCACATCCACCAACGCTCGCACCCGCAAAGGACCGCGCAAGACGGTTGGTGTTCAGAAAAACCCTGATGCCAAATCGGGCAAAGTTTAATTCCTACGAAGTATGAGCGACGAAACGAAAGAAACTCCAAACGTTCCACAGGACGTTGAAACGAAGGTTGAGGCCGTAGAAGCTTCTCCGGTACCCGCAACACCAGCACCGGAAACCGCTGCTCCACCCGCCGCAGAGAAAAAGGCCGCGAAACCGAAAGCGACAAAAGGTAAGACTGCTAAGAAAAAAGAAGTAGCTGCTAAGTCGAGCGATACGGCGGCTTCGCAGTCTGCTGATGACCTCCTCTCCTTGGATGCGCCCGTCGCTCCGGCGAAAATTGTCAAAGCTAAGGGCAGCAAAAATGTTCATCAAGGCATTGCTCACGTGCTCGCAACTTTCAACAACACGATTGTGAGCATCACCGATCCACGTGGTGCCGTTCTCGGTGCTTCCAGTGCAGGTAAAGTTGGCTTCAAGGGCTCGCGTAAAAGCACCGCCTATGCCGCGCAGCTTGTGGCGCAGGATGCCGCTCGGCAGGCTATGGGACACGGCCTCAAGGAAGTGGAAGTCCGCGTGAAAGGCCCGGGTGCCGGACGCGAATCCGCCATCCGTGCGCTTCAAGCCATCGGTCTCGAAATTTCCGTCATCAAAGACGTCACACCCGTTCCACACAATGGTTGCCGTCCGCCCAAAGCCCGCCGCGTCTAATCGCTCACAACTCTCAACTCTCAACTGTAAACTTCCCTATGGCACGTTACACCGGACCCAAGACTAAATTGAGCCGCCGCTTCGGCATTTATCTCGTCGGCTCACCCAAAAACTTTGAACGCCGTCCTTATCCTCCGGGAATGCACGGACAAAAAGGCATGCGCCGCAAAATTTCCGAATACGGACAAGCTCTTGCCGAAAAGCAAAAGCTGAAAGCGCAGTATGGCGTGCTTGAGCGTCAGTTTCGCCGTTATTTTGAAACCGCCATTGCCCGTCGTGGTATCACGGGTGAAACGTTGCTGCAACTACTCGAGACACGTTTAGACAACATCGTTTATCGCCTTGGTTTTGCTCGCACTCGCACAGCGGCGCGTCAGATGGTTTCGCACGGACATGTGCAGGTCAACGGACGCAAATGCGACATTTCATCGTCCAATCTCAAGCCTGGCGATACGGTCACAATTAAAGATGCACCCAAGGCCCGTTCCTTGGCGGCGCGTCAAATGGAAGCCACACAAATCCGCACCGTGCCCGATTGGCTCGTTGCTGATCGCGAGAATTTCACCGGCACCGTCTCACGCATCCCTACCCGCGAAGAAATCGCTCCGGTGGTCAACGAGCAGTTGGTTGTCGAGCTTTATTCGAGGTAATAATCTTTGCTTTCAACGCCCGAGGCGGCGTTGGCACCGAGAGAGTTTGCTTTCGTTTGTGGGGGCGGTATGCTGCGGCTTATGTCGCAATCAGCCCCCCCAAAGGCTGCCGAAATGGCAGACGCAACGCTCTCTCAGAGCGGCGTCGCGGCGGAAATTGCAGGGGATGACGCCTTCTCGAACGGAACTTTTCCAGAGGCAGCAGCGCGGTGGAGTGAGGCTCTGGAAATTTATCGTAGTCAACTTTTAGATGCCGAAGCAGCGCGGGTGGCGGCAAAATTGGCGGAGTCTGAGGAGAGGTTAGACGATGTGGAAAATGCTTGTGCGCATTATGCGATGGCAGCGGACTTTTTCAGAAAGTCAAAGAAGCCCTATCGCATTCCCACATGCTTAAACAATCAGGCGATGCTTTTAAAAGCATTGGGCCATCTTGAAGAGGCCGCTTATTTATTGGAGCTCGCCCTCAAAGAAGCTTCGTTTTGCCATAGCGATATTCATACGGAAACCGCTCTCCTTGCGGCCAATCTCGGCACGGTACTTTATGAGTTGGGTGATTTGGCGGCAGCGGAACAGCGCCACATGCAAGCCCTCGGAATTCGTGAACAACTTTATGGGGCAACGCATCCGGAAATCGGACTCAGCCTAGGGCACCTCGCCGTCATTCATCAAATGCGTGGTGATATGGATACCGCGAAACGATTTTACAATTCTGCACTCGCTGTACTTGGTGAATTTCCGAATTTGCATGTGGAGGAACGTGCTGTACTTCGTGAAAATTTAGAAAGTCTGTAGGGATTCCTTCAATCTGCCTGTTATGAATGTGATAAGAAGGAAATTCAGCAGCGATGTATTTTGTCGGGGAGCATCCCGCATGTGCGGGATCTTACCTGTGTTTGTTTTGGATCACAGGCGAGACGCATATGCCCCCTGAGCTTTTTTCATCGGTGTCTTTTAAGAGTTAGTTAAGCATCCTTCTGCCGCAGTAA
>JBDHQL010000037.1:0-9963 GCA_039807035.1 Chthoniobacterales bacterium | reverse complement strand
GTCGCCCATACCGCCGAGCAATTGCGCCGGATTCATAAAGCTGGATGGATTACTGGCCCTGATGACCCTAACACCCGCCTTTTTGCGGAGGTCATAATGATGTTTGAGGCAACACCCATTTTTGAAAAATGAGACTGACCATTGACACACGCGAACCCGACCCGCACCCGTGGCAAACTTACTTGCCAGCCGGATGGACTGCCACCCGCGCCGCACTTGAGACGGGAGACTTTGCCCTGACCGCCTTGCCTGAGAGAACGGTCATTGAGCGTAAGACAGCAAGCATTGCGCCCATTCTCACCACCGCCGACGAAAGCGCAGCAATGGAAGATGCGGTAAAGGATTTTGAGCGCGAGCTATCCAAGCCGCAGCAAGCGCGTTTGCGGAGAGTTGCAGCCAAACAGTTTGCTGACGTGGAGCGTGAGAACGCCGAGATATTGCGAGCGCATGATGAGGAAAGGAAGCCGCTTCCTGCACCTAATGGGAAGCCTAGCAAGCTGAATCGTCGCCAATGGGTGCAAGTGCGGACACCACTATTTAAGCGGTGGTTTGGGGATTGGGAGGCATTGGCGAAGCGTAGCGCGTTGGAAGCGATGCCAGCAAATACCCCAAAGATTGCAATTCCCGAAGGGTTTCACGGAAAACAATTGCGCGATGCGGTAAAGCCACTTTATGAGGCACAAAAAGCCAGTGGATTCGTCATGCCGGATGGCAGAATAATCAACATTACAAAACGAGGGTGGAAGGAGATAAACATTCACAACGCAGACACTCGCGTTTTGCATATTGCAGCAAACTTGCAGTCTCTTCTTTCTGAATCAATTCACTTGTGGAGCGAAGATAACACTGACTCCAATTTTCCAAATGTCAGGAGATTCCACAATTATGGAACAAGAGCAGTGCTAAACGATATAGATTCCTATGTTCGTTTTGTGATTCGTGAAGATGACAACGGGCAAATCCACTACGACCATGATGCTACAAGCGTTGAAGTGTTCTCCGCAAATCAAAGCAGCGAGGGAGCCAGCCAACCTACCCGGAACCCAAATCCGGGGGAAGGCGCGGCTTCACTCGCCAAGAACAGACTATATCAATGGTGGCATTCCGTCAACCCTGAAACCGTCAGCAAGGTCGTTGATGAGAACGGCGAGCCGATGGTGGTTTATCATGGGACGGGAGTAGATTTTGACACTTTTGATTCAAACAAAACGCAAGATGGCTATTTTTGGCTGACTCGTAACCGCGAATCACTTGAGCGCGGCGAAATTGGCGCGGCAGAGAGAGACAAAACAATGGCCTTATTCTTGAACGCAAAGCGTCTTGCGGGATGGGATGAATATGACGCACGCAGTCTTGGCCAGCTAGAAGCAGAAGGTTTTGATTCAGTGCGCTTGGATGATGATTATATTGCCTTCAATCCCAACCAAATCAAATCCGCCACGGGCAACGAGGGGATGTTTAGCGGGAGTACGAGGATTGATTATAGCGTTGCGCGTGTCGTTCCGCCAACAAGCTATCCAGAATCGGCGCACAGGGTTATTGCGACAACAAACGTATCGGCCTTAACCAAAGCGTTGCTAAAGGCGGATGAATCGCTGGTGATTCTTGACCCAGATAAGGACAAGCCCATGATGGTTTCTCCCGCCTATAAGCGAGCCAAGCGCGAGGGCGGCAAGGAAGATGCGCGGGATATTGTTTTGCACTTTCTAACACCGAAGCGGATTCAGGAATATGCCGATGCACTAGAGGGTAAAAAACCTTTGTTTGTGCCTGTCCAGCAAAGGGAGGGGGAGGCGGTGAACGTATTGCCTGTTCTATTTGCAAAAGTCCTCGCGCAAGATATTGGTGGGCGCGTTTCCGATGATGTCCACCAAATCGGAGAAGGCAGCAACACGGGCGCAAGCGCGATGGAGCGAGGCAACCGACAACATGACTTTGTTGGTTCGTTGAAAGTAAATGAAGGCGAAAGCGTCGTGCTTGTGGATGATACTTTTACAAGCGGCAACACTCTAGCCGCGCTTTACGATTACCTGCACGCACAAGGAATAAAAGCGGAGCATATTTTCACGCTGGCGGCTAGTCGCTACGGTAAGGATATGGCGGTACCAAAAGCGAGACAACAGGCGGTACTTGACAGGCTAGGGATGGATGGTGCATCTTTTCAACGTGCCACAGGATTACCCATCGAAGCCTATACCGGTTCGGAGCTCCAAGGGTTCATCCTCCTACGAGGAAACCCCGGAATCCAGAGCTTCCTTAATCGCTTCCATGAGGGAAGAAACGCGCAAGATTCACGCTTGGGCGGACACGCAAGATTTGCGAGTTCGGAACAGACCAACGGCGAAAAAGTAAATCGTCCTAACGATTTTTCCATAGGCCGTACTCCCGTACGCGATGCAATGCACGCGGCGATGTCACTGGCTCCGGGCGAGCGGTTGGCGATGTATCAGCGAGCGCAAAAGTTATTCGACCAAGCCAATGAACGGCGCAAGGCGATGCAGGAAGAATCGCCGGACAAGTACGCAAAAAGGCTGCAATCGTTGTGGGAGCTAGACGCGATATTGAAGGTACTTCCGCCTGAAGTGCGGGGGCGCGTATTGCTCTCGATACCTTTCGTGACGCCCGAGCCGCATGAGCCTAACCGCACCGACCCGCGCCATATCCGTCATACCGCCGAGGTTGCTACCCATGAATAACCACCGCCAAAGCCTAAGACATGGTCTGTCTTGCCCAGTGAGATATGAATTGTCTGACCCTGCCGCCCGCACGTTCGCCGCCGCTTTTGAATTGTTTGAAGCAACGCCCATTTTGAATGAGGCTAACCATTGACACACGCGAACCCGACCCGCACCCGTGGCAAACTTACTTGCCAGCCGGATGGACTGCCACCCGCGCCGCACTTGAGACGGGAGACTTTGCCCTGACTGCGTCGCCCGAGAGAACAGTCATTGAGCGTAAGACAGCGAGCATTGCGCCTATCGTCACCCCTACCGACGAAAGCGCGGCAATGGAAGATTCGGTAAAGGATTTTGAGCGCGCGAGCTATCCAAGCCGCAACAAGAGCGTTTGCGGAAGGTTGCAGCGGTGCAGTTTGCGCGGGTAGAGCGAGAGAACGCCGAGATATTGCGAGCGCATGACGAGGAGGGCAAGCCACTTCCTGCGCCTAATGGGGAGCCTAGCAAGCTGAACAGTCGTCAATGGGTGCAAGTGCGGACGCCGTTATTTAAGCGGTGGTTTGGGGATTGGGAGGCGTTGGCGAAAAGAAACGCTCTGGAAGCCTTAGAGCCGTTGTCGGTAAGTTCCGAAGCCCTTGGCTCTCCATCCGATTCAGCATTCTTTCAAAAATCTAAGGACGCATATAGTAATCTAAAATCTGCCGTGAATCGGGGACGCGAAATCCAGTTTGTAATGAGCGGGTTTCGCAAGCTCAAGAACCACAGTGCCGATAGCCGCACTCTGCGAATTATTCCGGGTCTCAAAGGATTGATGGAGCAAGCCATCCCGCTTTATTCCGAACGAGACAGAACAGGGAGTGAAGATATTCTATTTTGGCACACTTACGCAGCTCGTGCGGTTTTGGACGGCGAGCCAGTGTTTGTCAAATTGGTAGTCAGAGAGCAACGGGACGGGAGCCGCTCGCTTGATTTATTCGACGACTCAACGGTTACAACGGAAAAGGCCATCCGGTCACCTGCTTTCAAAGCAGGGCCAGATAGCCTTTCCAAAGATAAACTACACGCATGGTGGCATTCTGTCAACCCCGATTCCGTCAGCAAGGTCGTTGATGAGAACGGCGAGCCGATGGTTGTTTATCATGGGACGGACAATGAGTTTGATGTATTCGACATTAACCAACCTGTCGAAAATGGGCGGACAGTTGGTAATGGCTTTTACTTTATAGAGGATGAAGAGATGGCTAGAGAATATACCTCGAAGGGTATAGTTGTTCCGGCGTTTCTTAACATTAAAAAATATTGGAGCGGTTTTGATTCTTTAAGCAACGAGGAGAAATCAGTTTATCTTGAAACACCGAGCGACAAAGAGGCTTATGAAAAACTTGGAATAGATGGGACTCGTCTGGGAGGTCAAATAGTCGCCTTCAACTCCAACCAAATCAAATCCGCCACGGGCAACGAGGGGATGTTTAGCGGGAGTGAGAATATACGGTATTCGCGAAAGGCGGGACAAGGCTCTGGCATGACACGCGAAGCGATAGCCGAACAGATTGCAGAAGAATATGGCGTCAAAGAAAGCGGGGCGTTTCGAGTTGTGGATGGTGATCAAGGTTCTGGCGCACAACCAGCCACCATCCGCGAATCTAAAGGAGGCCCCGCCAGCAATGATGCAGGCGGGGCCTCGACTGAATCAAATCAGCCTGATTTATCTGGCCGCTTGTTTCAATCCGCGCCCATTTCTGGGCGAACGCCGGATTACTCCGACGTACAAAGCATACTCGATGCGCTGGAAATGTCAAACGTGGAGACATTGCGGGCTGCTGCAATGGGCGGTATTTCCGTGCAAACAGCGTCAGCCGTGCGAGAGCTTGCGAAAAAGCGACTGGAAGACGTCCGGAAACTTGAGGAGCCAGAAAGGGCTGTATGGGAGCGAGAGCATGGAGCGGTACTGCAACTGCCACCTGGTGTACACGGAATTAGAAACGCAATCACGTCAAAGGACGGACATGATAATTATAGCGAAACTCATGTTGTGGTCTATACAACTAGCTTTGTTCCAAGCAAAGAACAATTAAAAGATACAGCAAGCGGAGCTATTAGGGCAGACATTGTTAAGAACGCCAAAGGTGATATAATATGGGAGCGGTCTAATTGGGGTGATAGAAATAAAAATCCAGATTTTGCGCCATTCCCAACATCTAATGCGGTAATGATTGCGGAAGATGCGATGTCATCGGCGTCCGCAATGGAGTGGTTGGCTAGTGACAATGCGCGTTCCAGCGCGGAACCATCCAATAAATCGAGTGAGGGTATAGAAAGGTCTGTTGAGTACGCAAAATTATGGAATCGTCTCATGGATTCTCAATATGGAAGGGCGATGTCGGCACTTGAAAGGGCATGGGTGGAGTTTGCCGCACACGACGACGCTCACATGTTTGGAAAAACTAACTCTCCTGACATTCATAAAATTGCACTGGCTGTTGGTGGTGGACATGACATAATAAACATTTTTCAAGGCTCAGAATCCGAAATCGAAATCCACGGAAAGAATGGTTATATTACAATCAAAAAAGCCGATACGGTTACGCCAATAATCGACGCTGAACATGCTAATTCCAGCGGCAAAGCAAATGGAGGCGGAAAGGCTCTTTATATGGTTGCGTTCGATTGGGCGCATAATAATGGGAAAACGATAGTCAGCGATAATCTGACTAAAATTAACAAGGTACGGCGCACAGCGAACATGCTTGCAAGCGCAATGAGATGGGGAACGACACGGCATTTAAGCCCAGGTATAGGGCAGCGGTTAAGTTTTAATGGCACAGATTCTCAAAACTTTGAGGAGATGACCCGCATGGAATCCAAAAATGTATTCGATGCTATAATGGGAATACAGGGGGCACGGTGGGCGAATGGACGTTTTTATGCCGCGAACGGCAGACCTATAACTGATACGATTTTTAGGAACATGGCGAGACAAGCCGACCCGAGTGTAACCGGAATTGGCATTACGAGCATTAAGCGTGCGATAATGACGCGCACCCTTGAGCGCGCCATTGATCAAGGCAAAGATTTGACAGACTTTTTTGGAGAGCCAAGGAAACAAACAACGAGGGTTCTTTATTCCAACGGACAATCACCATCGCACTGGGAAGGCCGCAGTATTTTCGACGCCCAAGGCAACCTGCTACGCATTGAATTAAATGCCGACAATCTTCACTCACCGGAAGATGTGCGGCGGGTATTCGAGCATGAGCTTGGACATGCAGCGACGGAAAGGGGAGGGTTGCGAGAGACAATAACCAAATTAAGCGAGCCTGAGCGCATACGGATTGCAGCGGATATGCAATGGTTGGGCTACAATGCCGCCGACACGAAGGAAGCGGACGCTCGCGCCGTGGATGCTTTGCGTGAAGCATGGAAGGGAAGGACTTGGTTTGAGAAGATCGTTACGCCGATTTACAAGATGGCTCAAGGGCTTGGGCTGAATCTTTCGGAAGAAAAGTTGCGCCTATTGGCTGAACGCGCTGCCGTGCGAGCGGTGGCGGCGGAGGCTCGCAAGCTGGCAAGCAAGGGCAAGCAAGAGCGTAGCATCTTCCGGCAAATGCTTATCAGTCTTCCGAAAGCCGACCGCGCACGTGTAATTAGTCTTGAGGGCGGCGGCTACCTTGTACCGCCTGATGTTAATGCGCGTTTGCGTGCCGATAGTCGCTTTTCGTTGGTGGAGGGGCAGTTTGAAGTCAGCAACAACAATCAGGGACTTCTTAATCTTGGACATTATCGCAATCCGGGTGAGTTTGATTTTACTCCAAAAAGTGAAGCCACCGCGCACATGGATTCTGAAAGCAATTCGCCAACGCCGTCCACACACAGTGACTCCGCCGACAATATGAACCAGCGCGGCGCGGATGTCAACCGCGCCTACTCCATAGGCCGTACTCCCGTACGCGATGCAATGCACGCGGCGATGTCACTGGCTCCGGGCGAGCGGTTGGCGATGTATCAGCGAGCGCAAAAGTTATTCGACCAAGCCAATGAACGGCGCAAGGCGATGCAGGAAGAATCGCCGGACAAGTACGCAAAAAGGCTGCAATCGTTGTGGGAGCTAGACGCGATATTGAAGGTACTTCCGCCTGAAGTGCGGGGGCGCGTATTGCTCTCGATACCTTTCGTGACGCCCGAGCCGCATGAGCCTAACCGCACCGACCCGCGCCATATCCGTCATACCCCCGAGGCGGCACCCATGAATAACCGCCGCCGAAGCCTAAGACATGGTCTGTCCTCCCCCATGAGACACAGATTGTCTGACCCTATGTCATTGCGAAGCTGGAAACCCACTTGCAAAGCATTTTGTCATGCGCCCGCTGTCTTGTCCTTTCGATTTAATCAAAACGCCGCCACGAGGCAGACAGAGGCCCAAAACTCGCCAGCGTGTTTGTGGTGTTTTGTTGCAAGGATATGAAAACAGACGCGAAGGCACCCGCACGACGCTTTGCCGACCTCGCGCGCGCGTATTAGTCCCGAAATCCTTGGTTATCAGCAAGCCAGCTAGAGGCAAAAAAGCAATCCTCTTAAATCGTCATTACTCAACCAGCGCGTTAAATGCCAATATGAAAACTGAACCTCAACCTTGGGCTAGTTTGCCCGACACCATTAAAGCGCAAGCCGCGCCGGAAATGCTGGAAGGCAAAGCTTGGCAATACTACGGAAGGCCCGTTGAACGCCCAAGCAACACCGAGTTGCGCCACTGGTTGCCCCTGCCTTCATTCCCTGCCGCCCGTAGCAACGCCGATAAACGCCGCGCCGTAGCCGAAGCCATGCAAGCGTTGCCGCGCCGGACAAGCGCACGAGCCATTGCCCGCATGACCGGAACGAGCCACGAGTTTGTTGCACGCTTGCGACGGGAGAAAAAGGCGCGAGGAAAAAGAGAGATTGTCAATCGTTGACAGGCTAGGGGCAAAAACTTTTGTTCCTTTTTGTTCGGTATTTCGGACTCACGGAAACGCCGCTGACCGTGAAGAAAACGCACCCCGTGAGACATCACGAAACAAGCTGAACATGGGGGGACTTGTTAGGACTTTTGTTAGGACTTTGGCCATTTTTACGCCCTAAATCACCGTTTATCAGAGAGATAGCGGGTGAAGGGAATCGAACCCTCGTATGCAGCTTGGGAAGCTGCCGTTCTACCATTGAACTACACCCGCGAGATGTCGCCTAAAGATTGTCGTACTTGGGTTTTGCTGCAAGAAAAAATCATGACTCCCCCTACTTACACAAGATGGCGTTGGGAGATGAGATGGCAAACGCATTTTGCATGTTCCTGCAATGCTCTCTTGCGCATCAAGCGCGGCTCGTTTTCATTGAAGGAACTGCTGGCAGGTTCATGGCACCGGGAGTATAAGTTTTGGCAAACCCTATTTCCATGTCGGCCCCACAAAGTACCATCGCGATCATTTACGATTATGATCAGACATTAAGCCCGAATTACATGCAGGAAGAGGCGATTTTCCCGCATTTTGGAATTAACGGAAAGCAGTTCTGGGAGCGTTGTGCGGAGCTGGTGCAGAAGCATGGGTTTGAGCACGAGTTGGGATATATGAAGGCTCTTCTCGATTACCTCGAACCAGGTCGTCCCACTAATGCCCAACTTCGCGAACTCGGGGCAAAGCTGAGCTTTTTTCCCGGCATCCCGGAAATGTTTGATGAGCTTAAACAAGAGCTTCTCACGGCGGAGCATCAAGCACACGGCATTACTCTCGAGCATTACATCGTAAGTTCGGGCATTAAAGAGCTCATCCTCGGCAGCCGCATTCAGCCTCACGTTCGCAAAGTCTTTGGCTGCGAATACGCAGAGGATGCCGACGGACGCATCGCGTTTCCCAAGCGCGTGATTAGTCACACGCAGAAGACGCAATTTCTTTTCCGCATCAATAAAGGGATGCTCGACCCTGCGGATGATGTAAATGATCACATGCCGCCCGAGCTGCGTCCGATCCCGTTTCACAACATGATTTACATCGGCGATGGCCCGACCGACGTGCCTTGTTTCACCGTAATGAAACATAATGGTGGGCGTGCCATTGCGGTTTACAATCCGGAGGATAAATCGCGTACAAGCTTCAAAAAATGCTATCAGCTCATCGCCCATGCCGATCGCGTGCGACACATTGCACCGGCGGATTACCGCCCTGGCAGCCATTTACGGCTCCTTCTCGAAGAAATGGTCATCGAGATCGCGGACAAAATTGTCGAAGAACGTCGTAGTGATTTGGCGGCGGCTACGGTTCGCGCTCCGAAGCACTGATGTCCTGCTATGATTAATGCCTTTCTCGTTGGCATGGGGGGATTTTTTGGCGCGATCGCCCGCTATCAACTCGGCGGATGGATTCTGCATCACACCCTCGAAGCGAAGTTTCCGTGGAGTACATTTGCCGTCAATGTCATAGGGTGTTTTGTCATCGGGGCACTCGCCGGCCTCACGGAAAAATTTGGAATTCTCGATGCTGCGGGGCGGCTTTTTTTAGTAACCGGATTTCTCGGCGGCTTCACCACGTTTTCCGCTTTTGGGATGGAGACATTTTATCTCCTACGCCGAGGAGAAATGGGCATCGCTATCGCCTACGCGGCAGGCAGCACTCTCGTGGGACTCGCGGCACTTTGGGGCGCGTGGAAACTCACCGAACTTCTCTCGCGTTAACGCCCACTCTTCGCCGCTGTCGTGAGCGCTTCTTCGTAGGCATCAATAATGTTCGGCAAGTCAAACTTCACCGCCATTTGCAAACTTGCCTCTTGGCGACGCCGTAACTCTTCACGGTCTTGGAGAGCTGCCATGAGCGCATGCTTCCACGCATAGGCATCCGACACCGGCAACGCCCAACCATTGACCCCATCTTGTAGAACGTCCGCTAAACCCGGAATCCGACTCCCCATAATCGCCAATCCGTGCGAAACAGCCTCAATAGCGGCCACAGGAAGGCCTTCGGAAAGCGACGGCATCACGAGTACATCCGAACCATTCAACGTCGCACCTACCGTTTTTGCGTCGGCCCATCCTCGTATTTCACACTGCGTCATCACACCGCCACGATGCAATTCCGCCTCCATCTCCCCACGCAAGGGCCCATCGCCTAAAAAAACAGCACGCCATGGTTGCCCACGCAAAGTCAAGAGAACCCGAGCAAGAAATACGGGATTTTTTTGCACGCTCATACGTCCGACAAAAACCAATCGAAGCATCCCTTGCGGGTCGGCCGCCGGAATCGCCTTCGCACGAGACTCCGTTCCATTA
>JBDHQL010000036.1:0-10184 GCA_039807035.1 Chthoniobacterales bacterium | reverse complement strand
GCGATGCACTAAACCGGGCACAGGCATATCGCCATCCTCGCCGCACGGATCCGCCATTTCTCCCGGGCTTATCGTTGCCTCCCCTCCCTGCGGAATGACCTGGCGACGAATGGGGCAATGCGGGTCATTGGGATCAATGAGATTAAAAAAATGCGGCGTGATGGAAAAAGCGAGTTTATGCGCCGTGAGAAGCAGTCCCTCACGTTCATCCTGCGTGAGCGTGAGAAAGTTTTCCGCTTGCGAGAGAGTTTTGACGCTATGGCGAAGTTGCCAACGCCAGTCATTCCACTCCTCGGGCTTGACCGCAAGCCAATAGCCGGGCGCATAGCTGCGAAAATCGTGGTCGAGATGTGTCATGTTGTACAGTTTCCTAGGCTTTGACGCGCTCAATATGTGCGCCGAGAAAATTGAATTTTTCGTCTATGCGTTCGTAGCCACGATCAATGTGATAGACGCGATTGATTTCGGTAATCCCTTCGGCAGCGAGTCCGGCGAGGAGCAATGCTGCCGAAGCACGCAAATCACTGGCCATGACAGGTGCGCCGCTGAGTCTGCCATTGCCCGTGATAAATGCCGTCGGTGCTTCGAGGCGAATTTGCGCACCCATGCGCGAAAGCTCGGCAACATGCATGAAACGCTGGGGAAAAACGTGATCAGTAATGACACTTTCCCCGGGCGTTCGCACAAGCAATGCACACATTTGCGCCTGCATGTCGGTAGGAAATCCGGGATAGGGCATCGTCTCAAGATGCAAGGGCGACGTTTTCTCGCCGGGAGAAATGGTCACGGCATCGGCTTCCGTTTCGATCTGAAAACCGGCAGTGTGCAAGGGTGTAATTACGGATTCCAAATGATCGGGGCGAAGGCGACGAACGGTGAGCTTTTCCCCGGCAATTGCTCCGGCTACCAACATCGTCCCTGCTTCAATGCGGTCGGGAATGACCGTATAATCCGCCCCATGCAATTCTTTGACGCCTTCAATCGTGAGACGCGATGTTCCGGCACCGTGAATGCGTGCGCCCATGGCATTGAGAAAATTGGCGAGGTCCACCACTTCGGGTTCTTCGGCAGCACCATGAATTTCCGTAACGCCTTCGGCGAGGACAGCCGCCATCATCACATTGTCCGTCCCCAACACGGTCGTGCCATGCGTGCCGCACATGTTGATAGAACCTCCACGCAAGTGTGGTGCAAAAACTTTCACATTGCCGCCGGTGACGCGCACGGCCGCACCGAGTGCTTCAAAGCCGAGAAGGTGAAGATCAATGGGACGATCGCCAATAACGCATCCGCCGGGCAACGCCACGCACGCTTCGCGTTCGCGTCCGAGCAAAGGGCCGAGAACGCAGACGGACGCTCGCATTTTTCGCACAAGGTCGTAAGAAGCTTCGGTGCGAATTTTATCCGCACGAATACTCACCACGCCGCTGGCCCGTTCCACCTCGCAACCAAGATGGCTCAGAATGGTGAGCATGTAATGAATGTCGCTGAGATCGGGAACACCTCGAATCACGCAGGTGTCACGCGTGAGAAGTGCCGCAGCAAGAATGGGCAGGGCAGAGTTCTTTGAGCCGCTGACGCGAATAGAACCACGTAGCTTTCGTCCGCCGTGAACAAGAATTTTATCCATGAAAACCTACCGCAAAACGCGGCACACCTTGATAATCCCAGCGAATGGAAATGTCCCGAAATTTACGGCTTTCCAAAATTGCACTTACCTTTTCGGACTGCCCCAGCCCTATTTCCAGTAGCAGCACACCATCGGGCGTCAGATGATTTGGGGCAACGTCCACAAGGCGACGAATGATGTCTAACCCCTCTTCTCCACCATCAAGAGCCGTGCGGGGATCATGCTGAACTTCTTCGGCAAGTCCATTGATTTCGCACGATGGAATGTAAGGTAAATTAGCAACAACAAGGTCAAAGAAACCACCATCGGGTGGCAGCAAATCTGCGGCAAAAAATGAAAGCCGTTCCTCACATTCAAGTCGTACCGCATTTTCTTTCGCAAGCGCAAGAGCGTCAGGAGAAATATCCGTAGCCTGAATGGAGGCGTTGGGAAGTTCCAGCGCAAGCGTGAGAGCAATCACTCCGCTCCCCGTGCCGATGTCGAGAATAGCAAGGGGAGTTTCTTGTGCTTTTGCCTTTGCAATTTCGAGGGCAATTTCTACGAGTTGTTCCGTTTCCGGACGAGGCACGAGGGCGCGTTGATCGCAAAGAAAATTGCGGCCATGAAACTCCACCGTCCCAAGAATGTGCTGCAAAGGCTCACGTGTCGCACGGCGTTTCACCAATTCACGCAAAGGCGCACGATCTTTTTCACCGAGAGGACGATCAAATTGCAAATAAAGCTCCATGCGTTTTAGACCCAGCTGATGCGCGAGAAGATGTTCCGCATTCAGGCGCGGATTTTCGACGCCACGCGCCGCAAGATAGGTTTCTGCACCACGCAAAACCTCAAGCAAAGGAAGCGTGTCGGCCATGCTTAAACGAGACCCGCTTCGGCTAAACGGTCTTCCATATCGTGCTGTTGAAGTGCACTCATCATTTCTTCCAAATCCCCTTCAACAAAACGATCCAGATTGTAGAGCGTGAGGCCAATGCGATGATCGGTCACTCGGTTTTGAGGGTAATTGTAAGTACGAATTTTTTCCTCGCGCCCCGCACGGCCAATGAGACTGCGGCGATGCGCGGAATACTTGGCCTCCTCTTCGTTGCGCTTGTCCTCCAATAATCGCGTGCGCAAAATTTCCAATGCCGCTGCTTTGTTTTTTTGCTGCGAACGCCCGTCCTGACACCGCACGATTTTTCCCGTGGGAATATGCAGAATTTGCACGGCGGAATCCGTAGTATTGACGCCCTGCCCTCCGGGCCCACCGGAGCGGCAGACTTCGATGCGAAGGTCTTGCGGGCGAAGCTCAATATCCACCTCCTGTGCTTCGGGCAAAACGGCCACGGTTGCTGTGGAGGTGTGGATGCGCCCTTGAGCCTCCGTGGTAGGAACGCGCTGCACACGATGCACCCCGCTCTCATAGCGCAAACGACGAAAAACTGCATCGCCGGAAACTTTGAAAATCACTTCCTTAAACCCGCCAAGCCCCGAGGCATTGGAATCCACCGGCTCAATTTTCAATCCGTGTTCCTCGGCATAGTGTTGATACATGCGGTAAAGGTCCGCCGCAAAAAGTGCCGCTTCATCCCCACCCGTACCCGCCCGAATTTCCACAATCGCATTGCGTTCCTCGCTCTCATCAGGTGGCAAAAGCGCGTACTGAACCGTCTGTTCCAGCTGCGCAAGCCGCGCCTCAATCACCGGAATTTCTGCACTCGCCAGCTCCGCCATTTCGGGATCGGCACCTCCAGCAAGTTCCTGATTTTCCCGCAACTGCCCGCGCAATTTTGTCATCTCATCGCTGGCATCCGCGAGCTCTTTGAGCCGCGCATGTTCACGCATGATGTCACGGGCTTTGACGGGATCGGCAAATAAATCATTGGAACCAATCAGCACATCCAACTCCGCCAAACGCTCGCGTTTTTTTTCAATGAGCGGGGCAAGTTCCATAAATAAAACGGCGTGTAAGCCGAAAGCGGTGTGACCGCCGTGTGAATGACAGCCGATTAGGCTTTGGAAGCGCGGGCGGCTTTCACGGAACCGTAGCGGCGCGAGAATTTCTCCACGCGTCCGGCTGTGTCAACGAATCTCTGTTCGCCGGTGAAAAAAGGATGGCACGCTGCGCAAATGCCGATTTTGACATTTTTGCGGGTGGAGCGGGTGTGATAAACGGCACCGCAGGTACAGGTGATCGTTGTTTCGGTGTAATCAGGATGCAGTCCGGCTTTCATGAAAAAAATAAAACCAGACATTATTCGCGAAACTTACCGGATGCAAGGAAAAGTTCCGTGCGGCGGTTGAAAAAAATTTGAAAATTGGATTCGGGAACGGGTTGGAAAACCCGTTCTACACCTACGAGAATCATTGACCCGCACCTGCCGATGTATTAGCGTAGCTAATGATGAAATCCTCCGCATTGAAGGCCACCCTGGATGCAAATGAAGCGGTGGCGGCAGTGGCTTACGCTCTCACGGAAACCTTGGCGATTTATCCCATCACGCCTTCATCGCCGATGGCAGAGTTTTGTGATGAGTGGTCTGCTAAAAATCAGCCCAACCTTTGGGGTTCGGTACCGCGCATGGTGGAAATGCAGAGCGAAGGCGGTGCGGCGGGGGCCCTTCATGGAATGCTTCAAGCAGGTACGATGTCCACAAGCTTTACAGCTTCGCAAGGGCTGCTCTTGATGATTCCGAATCTCTACAAAATCACCGGCGAACTTTTGCCCTTTGTTCTGCATGTCACCGCACGCACCTTGGCGACACATGCCTTGTCCATTTTTGGCGATCATTCCGATGTGATGGCGTGCCGTCAAATTGGCATGGCCATGCTGGCATCAGCTTCCGTGCAGGAAGCGCAGGATATGGCAGCTATTGCCCATGCAGCAACGCTGCGCACCCGGGTGCCTTTTATGCACTTTTTTGACGGCTTTCGTACGTCGCATGAAGTCGGGAAAATTGACCTCATCGGACACGATATACTGCGTGCGTTGGTAAAAGAAGAAGACGTGGCGGCTTTCCGCGAACGTGCGCTCACGCCGGATGCGCCGGTATTGCGTGGCTCGGCGCAAAATCCCGACACCTTTTTCCAAGCAAGGGAGGCATGCAATCCGTTTTACGCACTTGTGCCCGGGGCGGTGGAAGAATTGCTCGCGGAGTTTGCACGACTCACCGGGCGTCATTACAGGCTCTTCGATTATGAGGGTAATCCGCAGGCGGAGCAGGTGATTGTCATGATTGGCTCCGGCGCGGAAACAGCCACCGAATGCTCCGCATGGCTCAATGCTCATGACAAAAAAACAGGAGTTCTCAAAGTGCGACTTTTTCGTCCGTGGTCATTACAACATTTTATCGCCGCTCTTCCCGAAACCGTTCGTGCCATTGCGGTCCTCGATCGCACCAAAGAACCGGGTGCCATCGGCGAGCCGCTTTATCAGGATGTGGTCACAGCACTTGCCGAGGCACGTTCGCTCGGATTGTTGCCGAGGAGTTGTGATCCGGTGGTGGTTGGCGGGCGCTTCGGACTTTCCTCGAAGGAGTTCACTCCCGCGATGGCGAAAGCCGTTTTTGAAGAACTCGAAACGGAGGCACCGCGCAATCATTTTACCATCGGCATCATGGATGACGTGAGTGGAACATCGCTCGATTGGGATCGCGAATGGGACATCGAGCCGGACGATGTCACGCGAGCCGTGTTCTATGGGCTGGGGTCAGACGGCACCGTCGGCGCCAATAAAAACACGATTAAAATTATCGGTGAGGAAACGGATAATTTTGCCCAAGGCTATTTCGTCTATGATTCGAAAAAAGCGGGTGCCGTCACCATTTCGCATCTGCGCTTCGGGCCGCGTCCTATCCGCAGCACCTATCTCGTAAGCCATGCCAATTTTGTCGGCGTTCACCAATGGGAATTTTTTGACCGTCTCGACATTTTGGATGTGGCTGCACCGGGTGCCGTGGTGTTGATCAATGCGGTTCATGGCCCCGACAACCTCTGGGCGGCACTGCCTGTGGAAGCACAGCAAACCATCGTCGAACACAAGCTGCGTGTCTTCACCATTGACGGATACAAAGTCGCGCGTGAAACCGGCATGGGCGCACGGGTCAATACGATCATGCAAACCTGCTTCTTCGCCATTTCCGGCGTCCTTCCCCGCGAAGAAGCCATCGCGCATATTAAGAAAGCCATCGAAAAAACCTACGCCCGCAAAGGGCCCGAGGTCGTCGAGAAAAATTTTGCCGCTGTGGATGCCACGCTTGCGTCCTTGCACGAAGTGACAGTGCCCCTATCTGCCGATGGCCTGCGGCATCGTCCACCGCCTGTTCCCGAGGAAGCGCCGGAATTTGTAAAACGCATTACCGGCGTGATGCTCGCGGGACAAGGCGATCTCTTGCCTGTAAGTGCCTTTCCCGTGGATGGAAGTTGGCCGTTGGGAACAACACAATGGGAGAAGCGAAACATTGCTCAGGAAATTCCTGTTTGGGATGAAAATCTCTGCATTCAATGCAACAAGTGCGTACTCGTCTGCCCACACGCCGCCATCCGCGCTCGGTATTATGAAACGGATGTACTTGCGTCCGCTCCCGCAACCTTCAAAAGCGTGACCTTCCGCTCTCCCACACTCAAAGGCCTCAAATACACCGTGCAAGTAGCGCCCGAAGACTGCACGGGCTGCACGTTGTGCGTTCAAGTTTGCCCGGCAAAGGACAAATCCAATCCGCGTCACAAAGCTCTCGATATGGCTCCGCAGTTGCCGTTGCGCGATGCGGAGCGCGTTAATTACCGCTTCTTCCTTGGCTTGCCGGAGCCCGATCGCAAATTGATAAAGGCGGAGGTCAAGGCTACGCAATTTTACCAACCCCTCATCGAGTACTCGGGTGCCTGTGCAGGGTGCGGAGAAACGCCCTACCTCAAGTTGCTCACGCAGTTGTTTGGAGATCGCCTGTTTATCGCCAACGCCACCGGATGCTCCTCAATTTATGGCGGCAATCTCCCGACGACGCCCTATACCACCAATCGCGACGGGCGCGGGCCAGCGTGGTCAAATTCTTTATTTGAAGACAATGCGGAATATGGACTTGGTTTGCGCGTGGCCGTGGATAAGCATCATGAAAGTGCCGTGGAATTGCTCCAACTTCTCGCGCCTCAAGTCGGCGAAGTTTTGGTGACGGAACTTCTCGGCGGTTACGCCGGTGATGAAGCCA
Organism: Chthoniobacterales bacterium; assembly: GCA_039807035.1. GTDB lineage: Bacteria > Verrucomicrobiota > Verrucomicrobiia > Chthoniobacterales > JACTMZ01 > JACTMZ01. The sequence continues at coordinate 3,371 of JBDHQL010000036.1, read as the reverse complement.
CATTAGAAGCTCAGCGGGCGCGGGTGATGACCCTTCGAGAAAAATTGCGCGATGTTCAAGACATCACCGCTCGACGACTGGAACTCATCGCCGATTATCTCGTCAAAAAATCCGTGTGGATCGTCGGCGGCGACGGCTGGGCGTATGACATCGGTTTTGGCGGCCTCGATCATGTGCTATGGAGCGGGCGCGACGTGAACATTCTCGTCATGGACACGGAGGTTTATTCCAACACCGGCGGGCAATCTTCAAAGGCCACACCGATGGGTGCGGCGGCGAAATTTGCGGTATCCGGAAAAGCTCTGCCAAAAAAAGACCTCGCCCTTTATGCGATGATGAATGGCACGGCTTATGTGGCGCGAGTTGCCTTTGGGTCGAAGGACGGACAAACCGTGCAGGCGCTCACCGAAGCCGAGCAATTCCCCGGAGTTTCTCTCGTCGTTGCATACAGTCATTGCATAGCGCATGGTTACGGAATGCAGTTTGGACTCGAACAGCAAAAGCTCGCTGTGGACTCCGGTTATTGGCCGCTTTTCCGATTTAACCCGCTGCGGGATCAGCCGGGGGATGAACGACTCAAATTGGATTCACCGGCACCGAAAGTGCCCTTGGAAAAATACACCGCCAACGAAATGCGTTATCGCATCGTCGAGCGTTCTCAGCCAGAGCGAGCACGAGCGTTACAGGAGGCCGCCCAACAGCAGGTGCGTGAGCATTACAAGCTTTACGAACGGCTGCGGGATGTGATGAAAGTTTCGGATGTTGACACGGAGGAGACAATTTAACTGATGGATCTCACGACAGAATACCTAGGGCTTAAGCTTAAAAATCCACTTCTTCCGGGAGCCTCGCCGCTCTCCGATGATCTCGACACGGTGCGTCGCTTGGAGGATGCCGGTGCACCGGCGATTATCATGCGCTCGCTCTTCGAGGAGCAGCTCATCATGGAGGAACAGGCCACTTTGGAAGATGTGAACTTGCATGAATTTTCTTCACCCGAAGCTGCCAGCTATCTCCCCAACATCGCCGATTTTGCCTTTGGGTCGGACGAGTACCTCAAACAAATCGCTCAAATAAAACAGGTCACCGAGATTCCCGTGATTGCCTCACTCAACGGCACGACACTCGGAGGCTGGGTTCATCATGCACGGTTAATACAAGAGGCTGGTGCCGATGCGCTGGAATTAAATACGTATTTTCTTCCCACAAATCTTTTACGAACCAGCAAGGATATTGAAGACCAAATCATTGAGGTCTTTCGTGCGGTAAGAAACAAAGTGGACATTCCTGTTGCCGTAAAACTCTCTCCGTATTTCAGCGCACTGCCACATTTCGCCTCACAGTTGCAGCGAGTCGGTGCGGATGGCCTCGTGCTTTTTAACCGCTTTTATCAACCCGATCTCGACCCCGAGTCCTTGGACATAAAAATTACCCTCCAACTTTCCGACCCCTACGAATTGCGGCTGCGTTTGCGTTGGCTCGCCATTCTTAGTGCCCATCTTCACCTCGATCTCTCGGCAACCGGCGGCGTTCATACCGGATTGGATGTCATCAAAGCCATCATGGCCGGTGCCACTACCGTGCAAATGGTCTCCGCCCTTCTGCGCCACGGACCGGAACATTTTCGTCAGGTTTTAGAATTCCTCGGGCACTGGATGTCGGAGCATGAATACGAGAATCTGGAACAACTTCGAGGCAGCCTCAATCTCAAGACAGGCCCTGACCCCAGTGCCTTTGAACGGGCAAACTACATGAAAATGCTCCTAAGTTGGCGTAAGATGACTCACGGATTTGGAATTCCGCCACAGCAATCATGAGTTTTTTAAAAGGGCACAGGGCAACGGCAATAAGTCTCGGGCTTTTCATTGCCGCGTTATTTTGGAGTGTGACATGCCAACCACTGGCAGCACAGGAACACAATGGGCAGCAACTTGTCAGGGCCTCGCTGGTGGCGGATACAACAGCCATTGTTCCCGGCAAGCCATTTCGCCTCGGACTTCTCCTTCGTATGGCGCCGGACTGGCATGTGTATTGGCAAAATCCCGGAGACGCGGGACTTGATACGACATTTAATCTCCACCTGCCCGAAGGTTTCTCTGCAAGCCCCATTGCTTGGCCACTTCCAGAGCGCTTTGTGGAGGCCGGCGACATCCAGGTCTATGCCTACAATGAGGAAACCTTGCTCATTATCACGGTCACTCCCCCACCCACATTATCGGACGCCGTAGAAATTAAAGCCAACGCCTCGTGGCTCGTGTGCAAAGTGAGTTGCATTCCCGGGCAGGCGGACCTTGCCATCACATTGCCTGTCGCTGCGGAAGCGTCACAAGCAAACACCGAACTTTTTGCAAAATACGAAGCACTCCTCCCTTCCTCCGAACCGCCGCCTTTTGACGTTCAATGGACGCCCACGCCGACCGGGTGGAATCTCGGACTGCGCAAATTGCCAACCGAAGCAAGCCGTGTGGAATTTTTTCCCTATGCGAATGACGATGTTTCCCCGGGCCCTTCCGAATCTCGAGAAATCGTGGAAGGCCACGCCGATCTTTCCATTCCCATAGCCCAATCGGCACCGGTGCGCGGTGTGATTGCTTTGGAAAATGGAGAACGTCGAGGGTGGATTATCGCCAGCACAGCGGCTTCAACGGCACCTCGTGAATCATTGGCTCCCGCCGCCGGTGCCGCCGCACCGGCAACCTCCTTTTGGACCTTCCTCGCTTTTGCATTTATAGGCGGATTTATCCTCAACCTCATGCCCTGCGTGTTGCCGGTGATTTCGCTGAAAATCTTTGGCTTCATGCGTCAGGCGGGAGATTCGCGAGCAAGTATTTTAAAACACGGCCTCGCATTTATCGCCGGCATCTTTGTGTGGTTTCTCGGGCTCGCCGCCATTGTGGTGGGACTTAAAGCCGCCGGCAGCGAAGTGACGTGGGCCTTCCAATTTCAAAACCCGTGGTTCAATTTCACCATAGGCGCGATTATCTTTGTCTTTGCGCTCAATCTTTTTGGCGTCTTCGAAATTGTGCTCCCCGGACGTGCCGCCAGCGGTCTCGCCGAAGCGTCCGGTCGCGGAGGCCTCAGCGGTTCCTTTGCCCAAGGCATTCTCGCCACGCTCTTGGCCACTCCCTGCACCGCACCATTTCTCGGAACCGCCCTTGGCTTTGCATTTAGTCGCTCCCCCGCTGTTATCTTCGCCATTTTCGCCGCCGTCGCCGCAGGTATGGGATTCCCTTACATCCTTCTCTCCGCCAAACCCGGCTGGATGAAATACCTTCCCAAACCCGGTCTATGGATGGATCGCCTTAAGCAATTCATGGGCTTCCCACTCATCGCCACATTGCTGTGGCTGCTCTATGTGATCGGACAACAAC
>JBDHQL010000035.1:0-10245 GCA_039807035.1 Chthoniobacterales bacterium | reverse complement strand
GACATTGGCGACGAGAGAACCTTCACGCCGCAGCTGACTGTAGGTGATGGTGCGTTTTTCGCCCGCCTCGCCCTCCCAAATGATGGCCGCTTTATTTTTGCGATCGCCCTCAGCATGACGATCCACGCAGTTTTCCGCTGCATTGATCGTGCCGCCCTCAAACCACTTGACAAAAGGCTCTTTCCACTGCAGCACCGATTTCCACTTGCGGCCCCATTGCAATTCCGCTGCTTCGGCAGCCCAAAATTTCGCGGGATTTTTAATGGACGCTTCGTGCATGCGTCGGTACTCCGCCATGTTTTTGATACGCGCGTTTTTGGAAAAATCGCGCGAGGGTTTGATGACACGGTTTTCGACTAAGTGAGATTCAATATTCTGGCTCATGGAACTTATGGGAAAACTCCATTCTTACGACTCTACCCGCATTGCCACAATCGAAAAAAATTTTCCCACGGCTGTGCGACTGGATGTTTCGATGACTCAATGCTAACTTTCAAACGCTCAAGCACGTTGTGGCTTGATGGCTCAACTCGCCCATGAAGACACTTTACTCGATTTGTTCTGTGGCACTCATTGCCGTCGTTCCCCTGGCTTTTATTTCCTGCAAAGACCACGACCACGCATCGCACAAAATCAAGTTTTACCAAAGCCCGATGCATCCGTGGATCACATCGGATAAACCAGGAAATTGCACGATTTGCGGAATGGATTTAGTGCCGGTTTACGAGGGTGAGGAGGGGGCTGATGGTGCGGAATCCGATGTGGCAAAAAACGTGATTCCGCTCAGTGCCGACTCCGTGCAAATCCTCAATGTTGCCACAGTTCCCGCACGGCGCATGGAGCTAAACAAGACGCTTCGCGTGAGCGGCATTCTCGAAGATAACGAAAACATTCACCGCATCATCGCCGCATTTTACGATGGGCGGATCGAGCAAATCTATGTCGAACACGTGGGTGAATTTGTGGAAAAGGGCGCGCCGCTCGCGGCCATTTACAGCCCCGAATTGCTCTACGTGGTGCGAGAATACCAAACCGCCGTGCGTGGCGGAAATAACAACCTCGTGCAAAGCACTGCACGTCGCCTCATCCAATTCGGACTCAGCCCCGACCAAGTCGAAGCACTCGGAAAAAAGAAGGACGATGTTTTTACCGTGGACTTGCTGGCACCGATTAGCGGCACCGTGCTCGTAAAAAAAGCTTATCGCGGACAATACATCAAAACCGGCGAGCCGCTTTTCGAAATGGGCGATCTCTCGCGCCTGTGGTTCCACGCCGAAGTTTACGAGCGCGACCTTCCGTATATTCGTGACGGACAGCAGGTCGTTCTCACAACACCCACGGTGCCCGGACGCGAATTTCCGGGTGTCGTAACTTTCATTGATCCCAATTTCGATCCGGTGACGCGCAGCACGAAGGTGCGCATCGAGGTGGATAATCCGCTTTCGGGCGAAAAAGGTCTGCGCCGCATTCTCCCGCACCGTGCCTATGCCGAGGCGGACATCACCGCGAATCTCGGGGATGTTTTGGTACTACCGCGTTCTGCGGTGTTGCGCGATGGACGTCGCTCGCTTGTCTATGTGGAGGACGCCAAAGGGCGTTACGAACCGCGTCCTGTGGAAGTCGGACGCACCGGCGATCAAGGCGTGGAAATTCTTTCGGGCGTCAAGGAAGGCGAACGCATCGTGACTAATGGCAATCTCATGATTGATGCCGAAGCACAAATTCGCGGGCCGGTTGCATCTGCAGAACATGAGAATCATGCGGACCATGCCGATCATCCGCCGCAAGAAAATGCCGCCGCTTTTCTACAGCAGTTGGCAAAAGTTTCCGACGCGCTTGCTTCCGATGATGCCGTGGCTGCTGTGGCCGCCGCCAACGAACTCCCAACCCTCGCCGCTGCGATTCTCACCTTCGGCAACGCCAAGGCCGACACGGCAATTCACGCTCTCCACGAGCTCAAAGACGCCATCACCGGCAGCGACCTCAAAGCCCTTCGCAAGGCGTTTTATCCATGGAGTCAGGCCGGTTCGGAGCTCGCTGCAGCACTTCTCAAGAGCGGGCAAAACCCGGGCGTCGCGGTTTTTGAATGTCCGATGACCGGTGACAGTTTCCCGGGTGCTCCCGCCCAAGCGCGTTGGGTGCAAGCCGGACACGAAACACTCAATCCTTACTTCGGCGCAGAAATGCAAAACTGCGGTGCAGAAATTAAGCCATGATCAACGCCCTCATTGATTGGTCGCTGCGCAATCGCTTCCTCGTCGCTTGCGCGACATTGCTGCTCATCGCCTGGGGAATCTGGGCCGTGCGCCACACACCCGTAGATGCCATTCCCGACCTCAGCGAAAACCAAGTGATTGTCTTTGCGGATTGGCCCGGACGCAGCCCGCAGGAAGTCGAAGACCAAATCACCTATCCGCTTTCTACCAATCTCCAAGGACTCACCGGCGTGCGCGAAGTGCGTGCTTCTTCGATGTTCGGATTCTCGCTGCTGACGGTGATCTTCGAGGACAACATTGACAACTATTTCGCACGAACGCGCATTCTCGAACGCCTCAGCTATCTGCAACAGCTCATGCCCGAGGGTGTCGCTCCGCAGCTGGGGCCGGACGCCACCGGGTTGGGTTGGGTGTTTCAATACTATCTCAAAATTGACCCCGCTCTCGCTCCCAATGGCGGCTACGATTTAGGAACTCTGCGCTCGTTGCAGGATTTCTTTATTCGCTACCAGCTCGCCGCCGTGCAAGGCGTCGCCGAAGTCGCCAGCCTCGGAGGTTTTGTACGTCAATACCAAGTCGCCGTGGACTCGGGAAAAATGCGACAAGCGGGCGTCACCTTGCAGGAGACGTTGGACGCGCTTTCGGCCAGCAACCTCAATGTTGGCGGCAAGGTCATCGAGGAAAATGGCATGGAGTTTGTGGTGCGCGGTATCGGTCTCGTGAATTCATTGGATGACCTCAAACGCATCGCGGTGCGCAATCGCAATGGACTGCCGATTTACCTCGATGATATCGCGGAGATTTCGCTCGGTGGGGATTTTCGACGTGGTGCGCTCGATATTGACGGACACGAAGCCGTGGGCGGCATCGTCGTCATGCGCACGGGCGAAAACGCCATGGACGTGATCCGCCGCGTCAAAGAAAAGATCGCCCAAATTTCTCCGAGTCTTCCCGCTGGCGTGACGATTGAATCTTTTTACGATCGCAGCGGACTCATCGAGCGCACCATCGGCACATTGCGTCATGCGCTTACGGAAGAAATCATTCTCGTGATTCTCGCCCACGTCATTTTCTTGTGGCATTTCCGCAGCATCCTCATCGTCACCATCCCGCTCCCCATCTCGATTCTCATCTCGTTCATCCTCATGAATCAGTTCGGGATTAGCTCGAATATCATGTCGCTCGCCGGCATCGCCATTGCCATCGGTGTGCTCGTGGATGCGGGGATTGTGATGACAGAAAATGTGATCCGACATTGCGAACGAGCGGAGACAGCCAAGGGCTCTCCCCTCACGGCGCAGGAGACATTCAACGCCACACGCGAAGCGGCACACCAAGTCGGACGCCCCATTTTTTTCGCCATGGCGATCATCATTCTCGCCTTCCTTCCCGTGTTTGCACTCGGCGGACAGGAAGGAAAACTTTTTCATCCGCTCGCGTTCACCAAAACCTTTGCCATGATCGCCGCGACGCTGCTGGGCGTGACGCTAGTGCCGGTTCTTTGCACCTGGCTCGTGCGCGGGCCGTTTCATCATGAGAATGACAACATCGTAATGCGTTTTCTCATGGGCCTTTATCGCCCTGCGCTTTCATGGGCACTAAACCACAAACGCAGCGTTCTCGGCATCAGCGTCGCTCTTCTTGCCGGCACCCTTTTTCTTGCCACCCGCATGGGGTCGGAATTCATGCCCCCGCTCAATGAAGGCAGCCTCCTCCTCATGCCCGTCCTCCTCCCCAGCACCTCGCTCACCGAAGTAAATCGTGTGATGGCATGGCAAGACCGCGTGATTAAAGGCGTTCCCGAAGTCGAATCCGCCGCCGGCAAACTCGGGCGCGCCGACACTGCCACCGACCCCGCGCCCGTGGAAATGATCGAAACTACGATCATGCTCAAACCGCCCGACCAATGGCGAGCAGGCATGACCAAAGAAAAAATCGTCGCCGAACTTTCCGAAAAATTGAGCCTCATTCCAGGCTATGTTCCCGGCTTTCTCCAGCCCATCGAAAATCGCCTTCTCATGCTCAGCACCGGCATCCGCGCCCAAGTTGGCGTGAAAATCCTCGGCGATGACCTCAACGCCATCCAACAACTCGCCTACAAAATCGAAAGCCTCGTCCGCACCATCCCGGGTGCTGTCGGCGTCGCCGCCTCCCGCGTGCAAGGCAAACCCTACCTCGAAATCCGCCCCGATCGCCTCGCCCTCGCACGTTATGGACTCAACATCCGCGACGTCATGAATGTCGTCGAAATCGGACTCGGCGGCGTCAATGTCAGCACCACCATCGAAGGCCGCGCCCGCTATCCCATTCAGCTCCGCCTTCAAGGCAGCGAACGCAAAGACCTCGATGACCTCGGCGGCATTCTCATCCCCACCACCGAAGGTCACGCCGTTCCGCTTGGGCAAATTGCCGATATCCGCCGCAGCAGCGGCCCCAGCGAAATCAATAGCGAAAGCGGACTCCTCCGCGTCTTCGTTCAAGCCAATGTGAAAGACCGCGACCTCGGCAGTTTCGTCAAAGAAATTCAAACCCGCATCAAAAACGAAATCACCCTTCCGCCCGGTGTCACCATTGAATGGAGCGGACAATACGAAAACCAGCTCAGTGCCCAACGCACCCTCATGCTCATTGTCCCGATTGTACTGCTCATTATTTTCATGCTTCTCACCATCACCTTCCACTCCGCGCTCGAAGCCGCCCACGTCATCCTTGCTGTCCCCTTTGCGCTCACCGGCGGACTCCTCCTCCAATACCTCCTCGGCTACAACTTTAGCGTCGCCGTTTGGATCGGCTACATCGCCCTCTTTGGCACCGCCATCCAAACCGGTGTCGTCATGGTCGTTTATCTCGAAGAAGCGCTCGCCAAAAAACAAGCCGAACGCGGGACTGCCTTTAACCTCACCGACCTAAAGTCCGCCGTCTTCGATGGAGCCATGCTGCGTCTTCGCCCGAAAGTCATGACCGTCGGAACCGTCATTGCCAGCCTCCTTCCCATCATGTGGAGCACCCGCACCGGCACCGAAGTCATGAAACCCATCGCCGCCCCCGTCATCGGCGGCATGGCCAGCAGCCTCCTCCACGTCCTCATCGTCACCCCCGTGATTTTTTATTGGATTCGAAGACGCGAATTACGCGGCGATGATGTGGAAACAAGCTCTTCCACTGACAATCCTGCCGTCTAAGTACAAACAATTTCTTTAACTTGCACGAAGCTGTAAATACGACAAAGCCGGAAGAAATTGCCTTTCAATTAGACGGACAAAAACTTGCAATCACCCGGTTTTTCATCCTGTTCATCCTGTCCATCCTGTCCATCCATGTTAATTTTTCTGGAACATGAATATCCAAAGCAGAGAAAGAGAGCACGCCGAGCTTACACGGCAGATTCTTGGTTGCTCATTTGATGTCATCAATGAATTAGGCTCTGGATTCCTTGAATCGGTGTATGAAAAAGCCTTGTTGATCACCCTGACCCAGGCGGGGCTTGCTGTCGAACATCAGAAACCCATTAAAGTCATTTTCCGTTCTCAGATAGTCGGTGACTTTTATGCGGATTTGCTTGTGGAGGGTCGTGTTCTGGTGGAACTCAAAGCCATCAAAGCTCTTGCTCCCGAACATCAGGCTCAAATTATCAACTATCTGAACGCCACTGGCATTTCTGTCGGGCTGCTCATCAATTTCGGGGTTCCTCGCTTAGAATACAGACGCTTCACCCGCTTTAAAGGAGGGAAGAAAGGGAACATGGATGGACAGGATGGACAGGATGAGGAAACGGCATACGGTCCACCTCGGCGTTCTTTGGAGCAAAGTTAAGTGCTCGTGATTTTCTATTGGTTGCGAGCCCGAGATAAATTGCTTTCAAAAAAATAGACCTTAAACTCAACTACGCACCCACCCATTAAGGAAAAATTTATGTCAAAAGTTAAACTAGCCATCATTTATTACAGCCTCACTGGTCACAATTATCAGCTCGCGAAAGCCGCAGCAGAAGCCGCGCAAGAAGCTGGAGCCGAAGTGCGGTTAGCACACGTTCCCGAGTTAATCCCTGCCTCTCAATTGGAATCCAACGAAGGCTGGAAAAATTATCAACGCGTCGCTGCCGATGTGCCCGAAGCGACACTGGCAGATCTCGAATGGGCAGACGCCTATATTTTCAGCACCCCCACTCGCTTTGGCAACGTGTCAGGGCAAATGAAAATGTTCCTAGACTCCACGGTCAAACTTTGGATGGAAGGAAAATTATCCGACAAAGTCGTCTCCGTCATGACCTCCGCACAAAATCCTCATGGCGGACAAGAAAGCACCGCATTGGCATTATACAACACGATGCACCATTGGGGAGCCATCCTCGTGCCCCCGGGTTATACAGATCCCTGCATCTATGCTGCCGGCGGCAACCCTTACGGAACCAGTGCGACAGCCACCCGTGAAGTTGCCGTTGCTGAAGAAGTCCTCGCCGCCGCTCGCCACCAAGCCAAACGCATAGTCCGCATCGCCGAAAAATTAAAATAGTGGGGCCACAAACTCCATCCCTATGACTCCCAATAAGCGCCGTGCGTGACTCCGCCCCCATCCCATCTCGATAAAGCCCGCCTCCACAACCTCGCCGAGGAAATGTGGAAATCGAACTCCTCAACCATATCATCTTCAATCGAAGTACTTACTTCAGTTTTTTGGAGACAGGAAAACTATAAAAACATATTCTTCAAACATTTATGAGCTCTTTCCTCTTATGGCTATGCTTATGTGTGGGAGCGATCGGGTTATGGTTAATTTGGTCCTACAATCGTGGGGTAAAACTTCGCAATCAGCAAAATGAAGCTTGGAGCGGGGTGGATGTTCAATTGAAAAAACGCCATAGCCTTGTGCCTCCCTTGGTGGAGTGCGTGAAAGGTTACCGCGATCATGAAAGCTCTGTTTTTCGCAAAGTGGCTGAGGCACGAAATGAAAGGACGCTCGTCGAGGGCTTGCGTGAACTATTGGCCGTTGCGGAAGCTTATCCCAATCTCAAAGCGAGTGAAAACTTTCGAGATTTAACTTCGCAACTTATACAAATAGAAGATGATCTTCAATATGCTCGTCGCTATTACAATGGAGCTGTACGAGATTATCGAAACTTTGCAGAATCTTTCCCTACCAATCTCGCAGCACAAATTTTTCGCTTTAACCCCGGAGAATTTTTTGAAGTTGAAAATGTCACCGAACGCACAGCACCAACTATAGATATAACATGAAAAAGTTAGCACTTTTCCTCTTGCTGCTTTGTATAAGCTCTCCCCTGTACGCCCTTGAGGAAATTCTAAGTTTCCATAGTTTAGTTGAAGTTCAAACGAATGGTGATTTAATCGTCACCGAAACCATCAAAGTGCGGGCGGAGGGGAACGACATCAAACGCGGCATCTATCGTGATTTTCCAACAATTTATCAGGGTAAATATGGTTTGCAAAGTGAGGTACCATTCGAAGTTTTAAGCGTGCTGCGTGACAGGAAAAATGAACTTTGGCATCAAGAGCAGCAACGCCATGGAATGCGTGTGTATTTCGGACAAGAGGGTGTCCTCCTCGATGCGGGGGAATATACTTATCAATTCCGCTATCGCACAGGGCAGCAACTTGGATTTTTTGAAAATCATGATGAATTATATTGGAATGTTACGGGCAATGGCTGGATTTTTTCCATACAACACGCTACGGCGGAAGTAGTGCTTCCTTCACAGATAACTATTAAAAGTTCGGAAGCCTACACGGGCCCATCCGGCGCACAGGGGCACGACTATGTTGTAGAGAAATCGGGATCACGGGCCCTCTTTCAAACAACGCACCCTCTCGCTCCCAAAGAGGGACTCACCGTGGTCGTAACCTGGGAAAAGGGCTTCATAATGCCTCCCACAACAACCCAACTATGGACGGCTATTGCCAAATCTAATACAGGCATCTTTTTCGGGCTCATTGGTTTAGCTATTGTGTTTTGCTATTACTCCATTGCATGGTCGGCGTATGGACGCGATCCAAAGAGAGGCATTATCATCCCACGCTACGATGCGCCGGAAGGAATGTCACCGGCGGCCGTACGATACCTCTATGGGCTGGGAAAGTTTGATAATACTTCGTTAGCCGCAACTATCATTAATCTCGCGGTATTAGGTGCCTTAAAAATTCAAGGCGGAAATGAAAGTCACTACAAAATTGAACGGTCTTCAAGTTGTCCAAATTTATCGGACGACAATGCCGCCGTCTATAATGGCCTTCTCGGCGATCAAGATTCCATAACCTTCATAAATAAAAACCGCACAACATTTCAAAACACAAATTTAGCCCTTTGGAAAGTGCTCCGCCAGCAGTGCGATAAAGTTTATTTTCGTCGTAATACTTTACTATGGATTCTGGGTTTGTTGCTCACTCTTGCGCCCTTAGGCATATCTATTTTCAACGCCCAGGAGATTCCGCTTGCCATTTTCATCATGGTGTGGCTTAGCATTTGGTCATTGGGTGTGCTGGCTTTATTGATTGCTATTGGAACGCAATGGCAAAAATCGGGGCAAAGCAAATGGTTGGCACTTCCTCTTACACTTTTTGCCATCCCTTTTCTCATAGGATGGATTTTCGGCGTCGGGGTTCTTATCTATGCAACCTCCCTCTGGGTGTGTTGTATTTATTTAGCCGGAATTTTCATGGTTATCTTTTTCCAGCGGCTTCTAAAACAACCCACCGCTGAAGGACGCCGGAAACTTGATGAAATTGAGGGGTTCCGCCATTATCTTTCGGTCGCTGAAGAAGAGCGCCTCAATCTGGAAAACCCACCCGAACGAACGCCGGAGCTTTTTGAAAAATTCCTCCCATACGCTCTCGCCCTCGGTGTGGAACAGGATTGGTCACAACAATTTGCCGATATTCTCGCAAAAGCCCAATATCAACCTACGTGGTATTCAGGAAATCATCTCCATCACTTCCAAGCCGCAAGTTTCGCCACGGGATTAGGCTCGTCCTTAACAAGTTCCATTGCCTCATCTTCTCGCTCTCCGGGCTCTTCATCAGGCAGCGGTGGCGGAGGCTCATCCGGCGGCGGGGGTGGGGGCGGCGGCGGGGGAGGTTGGTAAAAATCAACGCGCCTTCCATTCCTGCGCCAAAATACTATAAATCGCCGTTGAACGGACGCGGCCATTCCAGACAAGACGATGATGACGCAAAATGCCTTCTAATTTCGCCCCAAGTTTTTCAATAGCCCGCCGCGCCGGAAGATTGAGTTCATCTGTTTGTAGTGCCACCCGTTGCATCCCAAAGACTTCAAAAGCATGTGCAAGCAATAATGTTTTACACTCTCCATTGATTCCAGTTTGTTGAAACGGCTTTGCCAGCCAAGTCGCCCCTATTTCGAGAGAGCGATTGGGAATATCTATATTTAAAAAGGACGTACTCCCAATATATTCCTGACACTCCTGATGAAATATAGAATAGGAAATACGCCTGCCTTCTTTTTGCTGCGTTAGTGCTAACTCTATTTCCTGCGTGATGCCCTCCAAAGTCAGAGGCGGCTTTCTCAACCACCAAACCCACAATGATGCATCTCCACAATATCGAGCAAAATCCCGCGCGTGTTTGATGGAAAGAGGAACGAGAGAAATACGTAAGCCGCGTAATTTTTCATGCGTTATCACGACGATAGCTATTTATTTTGCGGCGGACTGAATTTTCCCTGCCAGCTCATGGCCCACAAGCGCAATCGTGGAAAGAGTTTGGTCGTGATCAAGATCGGCAACGCTAATTTGAAGGGTAAGGCGGTCTATGCCACCGAGATCCCGATCTACTTCGCGGATTTTTTCGGCGACGGTTTTGGGAGCCCCGACCAGCATGGCTCCGCCGGGTTCGAGAAGCGCGTCAAAATGAGCACGCGTCACCGGTGGCCAGCCGCGTTCTTTGCCAATGTTCGTAAAAGTTCGCGCATAGCCCGGGAAAAAGTCATCCGCAGCTTGGGCATCTGTTTCCGCAAGATAGCCGAGCATGTGAACACCGACTTTGAGTTGCTCCTCAGG
>JBDHQL010000034.1:0-10403 GCA_039807035.1 Chthoniobacterales bacterium | reverse complement strand
CTGTGATGGTTTGTGGACCACAGGCGAGACGCCTGTGCCCCCCTGACCAGACAATCCGCTGCGAACGGATGTGAGGACTTATCATGCCACTGCGGAGGCGACTCCACGGTTTTTGCGGGCGGGTCAAGCGATTTTCGGAAAAATTTTTCAAACGCTTTTAAATTCTTGAGTGCTGATTTTCGCGGCGATACGCTCACGCTTGTGACGGCGGAAGAAAACAAAACCCCTTGTGAACAACTTGTGAGTAACATTCACAATACAGTTCTCAAGCACCTCGCCCCACGGCTGGAAATCACGTTTTCCAAGCCTCAACACACCGCGTTCCGCTTTCCTGCTCGCTTGAGAAGCGACGACGCGATTTGACCCCTTTAACAGAAGGACTTTATGCCAAAAACCGCTTTCCATCGCCCATCTAAAGGGCTGACATCCGCGAAAAAACCACGCGGACAGAGAAAAGAGGAGATCATCCCAACGCCTGATGAGGCGGTGACGGTGAATAACTCTCCTTCCGAAGCAGAGCTGGATGCGCTGTGGAACCAGATTTCATCGGCCTTGCGGGCCGAAGTGGGGGAAGGAATTTACGACCGATGGTTTTCCACATTACGACTTGTCGGCGTCACCTCGAAGGCACTCATATTAGGAATTCCCAACAGCATTTATCAGGTTTGGATCGAGAGTAACTACGCGGCGCAAATACAGGCGGCATTGCTTACGGTTTTTGGAAATCAGCGCAACCTCGAATTTGTCATCGAAAATCACGCACCCGTGATCGCTGCCCACACTCCCCCACCCGTCGAGGTAGAGACGCAGGAAAAAGAACCTTCGGCCCAAAGTGCGCGAGGACTCAATCCACAATACGTTTTCGACACCTTCGTGGTGGGCTCCAATAGCGAGTTTGCGCACGCTGCCGCCTTGGCTGTCGCAAAATCTCCTTCGCGTACCTACAACCCGCTTTTCATCCATGGTGGCGTGGGTCTCGGCAAAACTCATCTACTCCACGCGATTGGGCATCATGTTTCCTGTGCAAAAGGTGGCACCAAAGTTGCCTATGTACGCAGCGAGACTTTTACCAACGAATTTATTCAGGCCATTCAAACCAACACCATCGTAAAATTTCGCCGTCGCTATCGGCAGGCGGATGTTTTGCTGATTGACGACATACAATTTTTGGCCGGCAAAGAACGTTCGCAGGAAGAATTTTTTCACACGTTTAATTCCCTTTTTGAAGGACGCAAACAAATCGTCCTTTCCAGCGATCAGCCCCCAAGCGAAATCGCCCAACTCGAACAGCGACTCGTTTCGCGTTTTGAATGGGGCCTCACGGCGGAGCTTCAACCGCCCGATATGGAAACGCGCCTCGCCATCCTGCGCCGCAAAGCCGATGGACTGCAGGTAAAACTTCCACCGCATGTTCTCGAATATCTCGCCCATCGCATCAAATCCAACGTTCGCCGTTTGGAAGGTGCTCTCCTGCGCGTGGCGTCCTTTGCATCGCTGAGCGGACGTCCCCTCACCGACGAATCCATTGAACATCTCCTGCGTGATATTTTGCAAGAAGAGGCACGCCGCGCCATCACGGTGGATCAAGTGCAGCGCAAAGTCGCCGAACATTACGATGTGCGCTTGGCGGATATGACCAGCAAACGCCGCACGGCGCACATTGCGTTTTCGCGGCAAGTTGCCATGTATATTTCGCGGCGGCAGACAAAAAATTCGCTGCAAGATATTGGCGAAGCTTTTGGAGGGCGCGATCATGGCACCGTCATTCACGCCTGCAAAACGGTGCAGACGCGCATGGACAGAGAAGAAAGCCTACGCCAAGTCATCGGCTTTTTGGAATCCTCCTTACAACGCGGATGAACGTGTTTGATTTTGACAGACAGACGATTTTTTCCGAAATAGAAAGGTTTGCTGCGCCTAAAGGCGCGAACTAAAATACCACATGAAATTCACCATCACGCAGGAAGTTTTTTCCGACGGCTTACAAAACGCCGTCAGTGCTATTAATCCCCGCAGCACCTTACCAATTCTCTCCAATGCTCTCCTCCAGGCAGAGGATGGGGTTCTCACCCTCACGGCGACAGACCTCGACTTTACCGTTCGCACCAAAGTGCCCGCGCAAGTCGGCAAAGCCGGAGCCACCACGCTGCCGGCTCGACGCCTTAGCACCTTGGTAAAAGACCTTCCTAAGACCGACATCGAAGTAAGCGTGGACGAAAAATACTTAGCCACACTTCGCAGTGGCGCGGGGGAATATAAAATTTTCGGATTACCCGAAACGGAGTTCCCCGGGCTGCCGGCGTTTGCAGACGCCGTAGAATTCAAACTTCGTGGGGCAGACCTCAAGGATGCGCTGCGAAAAACGCATTATGCGATTTCATTGGATGAAACACGTTACGTTCTCAATGGCGTCTTCTTTTCTTTTAAGGACGACAAATTGACCTTGGTTGCCACCGATGGGCGTCGCCTCGCGCTCGCGGAAATCAACGATCTTGAAATTCCCACCAGCCAAGAACGGGATTTCATCGTGCGCACCAAAACGATTCATGAACTTATGCGGGTCCTCAATGACAAAGACGACATCGTCATTCGTCTGGCGCAAAATCTTGTTCAATTTGACTGCGGCACAACCACCTTTATTTCCAAATTGGTGGATGGAAATTATCCCAACTACCGACAAGTCATTCCCAATAAAGTCAACGAGCGAGTGAGCGTAGAGCGAGAACTTTTGCTCAATGCCGTGCGCCGTGTTTCGCTCATCAATAGCGAAAAAAATGGTTCCGTGCGCCTCGATTTTACGCCTGGCAATCTCGCCGTTTCTTCCGTGACACCGGAGGTCGGCGAAGCCCACGAATCTCTCGCCATCAATTACAAAGGCGCGGAAATTTCCATCTCGTTTAATCCCGAGTTTCTCATGGCACCTCTGCGTTTTTTGCAGGATGACGAAATTCATTTTGAGCTGATTGACAACGTCAGCCCAGGCGTCCTTAAAATTCAGGCACCCTTCGTGTACGTCATTATGCCCATGCGCGTCGGTGCCACGGCCTGACCAAGAATCCGGTGAATTTTTCCGCTCGCCACGTTGTCATCTTTCTGACGGTAACGATGGCCGCAGCGGCGACAGTTTCATTTGCCTCGGAGCTTCGGCTCGGCAATGCAGAAGCCTCGGCTATCGGACGAAAAATTTGGCGCAATGAATGTGCGGGGACGCGTGATGGACTGACATCATGGAACAAAGGTGAAGACTTTGCGTCACTCGGAATTGGGCATTTTATTTGGTATCCGCAGGGAAAACGTGGTCCGTTTAAGGAAAGTTTTCCCGCGCTGCGTGATTTTCTTATCAAAAGTGGCGTGAGACTCCCGTCATGGCTGCAATCGGCAAAGGCTTGTCCATGGTCCAATCGCAAGGCATTCATGGCGGATTTTCATTCTCCCAAAATGGAAGAGTTGCGAGAGCTGCTTACGGCGACCGT
Source organism: Chthoniobacterales bacterium (assembly GCA_039807035.1). Classification (GTDB taxonomy): domain Bacteria; phylum Verrucomicrobiota; class Verrucomicrobiia; order Chthoniobacterales; family JACTMZ01; genus JACTMZ01. The sequence goes on along the minus strand of JBDHQL010000034.1, from coordinate 6,930 downwards.
CGGGCAGCAAGCCCGCTTTGCGGCACTACGACTCGAGGCTGCGTTACCACAGATGCTCGCGGCAGCTCCTGCTTCGTACCACGAGAAGATTCGCACCAATTTTTACCGCGTTGCCAATGCACCGGGCGGACTTTATGCGCTGATGGATTACGTCAATTTCAAAGGCGAAGGAACATCATCCACCGAGCGTTACGAAGGTAAAGGTTGGGGATTGCTTCAAGTGTTGGAAGGCATGTCCTCGCAAGGCGACCCTCTTACGGCATTTGCAAAAAGTGCCGATCAAGTTCTCACGCGCCGCGTCGAACTTTCTTCTCCTGCACGCGGGGAAAAGCGTTGGCTCCCGGGATGGCGCAATCGCGTGGCTACCTACGAGCAATAGCATGGCAACAATGACACGAGACCAAGTGGTTGAAGTTCTCGAACACATCGCGCTCTTGTTGGAGCTGCAGGGCGAAAATCCTTTCAAAATCCGCGCCTATCGCAATGGTGCCCGCGCCCTCGAACTTCTCGAAGGTGATTTGACAACACTCGTGGCTGACACGGGACTCAAAGGAATTCCCGGGATTGGTACGGCACTCCAAGAAAAAATAAGCACCCTCGTCACCACCGGAAACCTTCCTTATTACGACGAGCTGCGGACGAAATTCCCACCAGAACTTTTTGAGCTTTTCAACGTTCCGGGTCTGGGTCCTAAAAAAATCAAAATCCTCTACGAAACGTTAAACATCGCTTCTTTGGCCACGCTCGAAAAGGCATGTCACGAAGGCAAAATTGCCACGCTCGAAGGCTTCGGAAAAAGATCGCAGGAAAACATTCTTCATTCCATCGCCATGGCAAAACGCAGTGCCGGCCGTCATCTTGCTTCCGAAGCCGCACAAGTCGTTGAAGAACTGCTTCCATTTCTCCGAGCGCAACCAGACGCCTTACGCGTTTCCGTGGGTGGAAGCACCCGTCGCCGCAATGAAACCGTTCACGATGTGGATTTCATTGTTTCCTCCAACAATCCCAAAGAGATTTCCGCCGCGTTCCGCACTCATCCGCTCGTCGAAAGCATCTTGGCTGCGGGCGACACGAAATCGAGTGTGATGCTGACCAACGGAATTCAAGCCGATCTGAGGGTTGTGAAAGACGCTGAATTTCCCTTTGCTCAGAATTATTTTACCGGCAGCAAGGAGCATAACATTCACATGCGTTCGCTTGCCCAAGCGCGGGGATGGACACTCAACGAATACCGCCTCGCACCCACCGAAAAGGACGCGCCGCCTATCCCGAAAATCAAAGACGAACACGATCTCTATGCTCTTTTTGGCTTTGATTACATTGAACCGGAATTGCGCGAGCATCGGGGAGAATTTGAAGCTGCGGAAAAGCATCAACTGCCGGACCTCGTAAAATTAGAAAACCTACGCGGGACATTTCACTGCCACACCAACGCCAGCGATGGACGCAACACCCTCGCGGAAATGGCGGCTGCAGCTCAGGAGCTGGGGTTTGAATATCTCGGTATCGCTGATCACAGCAAATCTTCCGTGCAGGCCAATGGTCTCGATGCAAAACGCCTCAAAAAACAAATTGCGGACATCAAGAAACTCAATACCGAGTTTGAGAGCTTTCGCCTTTTTTCCGGCGTCGAGTGCGACATTCTCAAAGATGGAACGCTCGATTTTCCGGATGAAATTCTCGCTGAACTCGACTACGTCGTCGCGAGCGTCCATTCCTCATTCACGCTGTCGGAGGCTGACATGACCAAGCGCATCATCCGCGCTATTTCACACCCTTGCGTCACCATGCTGGGCCACATGACAGGACGTCTTCTCCTGCGTCGCGAGCCTTATGCCGTCAATATTCCCGCCATTCTTGACGCAGCGGTAGCGACCGGAACGATGGTGGAATTAAATGCGACGCCGCACCGCCTCGATCTCGACTGGCGTTGGTGGCGCATGGCCCGTGAAAAAGGCGTGCAATGCGTGATTAATCCCGACGCCCATTCGATGGAAGGACTGCAAAATCTCTACTTTGGCATCGGATCGGCACGCAAAGGTTGGCTCACCAAAAACGACATCGTGAATTGTCTGCCCTTGGCCAAAGTTATTCCCGCGCTCGAAGCTAAACGACGTCGTTCATGAAAAAAAAAGCGGCAACTTCCACCCTAGATACCTGGCTTAAACGTACACGCTCGGCCATTGAAAAATCCCTACGTTCGAGCGTTCCCCGTGCCACAACAAAACCCACCACCCTTCACCGCGCTCTCCGCTACAGTCTCCTCGCCGGTGGGAAACGGCTGCGTCCAGTTCTTTGCATCGCCGCTGCGGAAGCCTGCGGAGGTACGCTGCGTCAAGCTCTCCCAGCAGCTTGTGCCGTGGAGCTTATCCATACTTACTCCCTCATCCATGACGATCTCCCGTGCATGGATGATGATGATTTGCGACGGGGACGTCAGACATCACACAAAGTTTTTGGCGAAGGCATTGCTGTCTTGGCCGGAGATGCATTACTCACACATGCCTTTGCTTTATTGGCACAGGCCAAACCTCGCGTCCGCTATTCGGTAGGCAACCTCGTGGAAGAACTTGCACACGCTGCAGGGTCACGCGGATTGATTGCAGGGCAAGTGGCGGACTTGGAATCGGAAAATCGCCCGCCCATGGAGCCCATGCTTTATTTTATTCACGCCGCAAAAACGGGAATGTTGCTGCGTGCTTCGTTAAAACTTGGGGGAATGTGCGGAGGCGGAACTAAGGGGCAGCTGGCCGCTCTCGATCATTTTGGATTTGCTCTTGGCATGGCATTTCAAATTCAAGACGACATCCTCGATGCCACCCAAAGCGCGGAAAAACTCGGGAAAACAGCAGGCAAAGATGCCGCCGCAGGGAAAATGACATTTCCAGCGCTTTTTGGACTTGAAGGCTCACATACGCTTGCGGCGGATTGGACGGAAAATGCCATCCGCTCGCTCCAAAGTTTTCGGAAAGATTCGGCGATTTTACGAGGATTGGCCGAGCTAACCCTGCTTCGCGATCATTAGAACACGTCATGCACTTTTTAAGCGCCAAAGGCGCGTCGGAGAATGTCCAAACTCCAGAGCACCTAAGGCGCGATAATATCCCAGCCCAACGGGCTGGGTATGGGTGATAGAAGGTTTTGCGCCCTGAAGGGGTGCGATATTGGGAACCTGAGAGCATGGGAATCCTGCCCGTTGGGGTGGGCTGGGATATGGCCACACTTTTGGTGTTCCCCATGGGTGCGTCCCGTTGGAAGGTGCATGACACGCTCTAAACTTGGCCTTTAAAAATTCCTAACAGGCACTAAACGACTTTCCGTAGGACGCACCACCCCGCCTCCCGCTAAAACATCTTCCACCGCCTCAAGGACGCGCTCGCATGGAATGGCATCCATCAGTGCTTCACCGCTCATGGAAGAACATTGTTTTTCGCTCAGCCATTGATGCGCTCGAATCAAACGATGCCGCACACGCCACGGATACCATTCAAAGACTTTGGAATCTCCAAAAAGCGCGACCGTAGGGCAGTCACATGCTGCTGCAAGGTGCATGGCTGCTGTATCCACGCCCACGAAAAATTTTGCCCGTTGCAACAACCCTGCAAGTTGCGCCCAGCTTGTCTGTCCATCGGTAGAAAACACCGCCGTTCCCAGCGCGGCACGAATGCGTTCCCCCAAAGCCCGCTCCTCGGCATCCGGCCCAACACTCACAACCACGTATGGCACACGCTTCAACAACGCCCGCCCAAGCTCCACCCAACGCGCCTCCGACCACGCTTTTTTTGCCCATCGCGTACCCGGATGAATGACAGCAAAATCACGCACTTCCTCCGCCGGCTTCCATGGCAGCATTGCTTCTTTTATGAACGTCAACGGCGGAATCACATCGGGCAGCGATAAAATTTCTCGCACCGTCATATAATCGCGTTGCACCTCGTGATAACCGTAACGCCGTTTCACCGCCGGACGATTAAACGCGATTTTCCAATGCTTCGGAAAAACCATCGCCGACGTTGTTGTCGAGCGCCCTCGTGTACCACTCAATGCCACCATCCAACGTCCCCGATCCCCGCCGCTCAGCTCAAACGCATGCTCAAAACGCGCCGCCCGCAATTCTCGCAATAACCGCCAATCCGCTCCACGATGGGCTTCGCGTGCTTTACCACGCTCGGGAATCATGGCCGTGCGGAGTTGGTCAATATGCGGACACCCTGCAAGAATCCCCTCACATCCCCCGCGAACAACCACCCAAATTTCCGCCTTTGGCATGGCCTGTTTTACCGCCGCCAACGTAGGCGTGAGCAACAAGGCATCACCGATGTGACGAAGTTTGACGAAGAGCAAGCGCATCATCGCCGTCGTTGCTCCGTTGTCACCAAATGCGGAATCCGAAGACAATAAAACCCTTCGGCTTTCCCGGATCCCGCTCATCCCATGATGTCAAATAACGTCCGTCACCATACCCTTTAGCGGCGGCGGGATTGATGAGCTGCAAGGGTTGCTTGGTTTGAAAGACAGCCGCGACGACACCTTCCACATTAGAATCGGGGTCCAAGGGCGAGACAGATTTTGGAGGCGGCGTCACCTCGCGTCGGGGTTGACGGGGTGCCACAAAGTCTTGGGCAAAGCAACCCACCGTCATGGCAAAAATGGAGAGAATAATAATCAACCCGCGCATCCCTATCGTTTAATAGACGCTTCCCCGTGGAGCAACTTGAAAAAATCCCTCTCGCTTTTAGGGGGGTATTTGCAAAATGATACCACCGCCGATGGATTACCTTAGCAAAGCACGCCGCGTGATACAGATTGAGGCAGAGGAACTGACACGCCTTGCCGAACGTCTCGATGGGGATGCCTTTGAACAAGCGGTTCGCGGACTTAAAAGCTGCATTGATGGCCACGGGAAAATCGTCGTCTGCGGCGTGGGAAAATCGGGCCACATCGGCGACAAAATTGCCGCCACCCTCACGAGTACCGGCTCCACAGCCGTGGTGCTTAATTCGCTCAATGCCCTCCACGGCGATCTTGGGTTGGTGTCCGATGGCGATGTTGTTTTGGCCTTCAGCTATGGCGGCGAAACTTCCGAGCTACTTGGCCTGCTGCCCTCGCTGGCACGCTTTCACGTGAAGCTCATTGCGATCACCGGTCATCCCAACTCCACCCTCGCGCAAGCCGCCGATATTGTTCTCGATGTTTCGGTGAGTCAGGAGGCGTGTCCGCTTCATCTTGCCCCGACATCCAGCACCACCGCTATGTTGGCCCTCGGCGATGCACTGGCCATGGTGCTTTTGGAAGCGCGGGGATTTCGCAAAGAGGATTTTGCCCGCTTCCATCCGGGCGGGAGCCTTGGGCGCGTGTTGCTCAATCGGGTGAAAAAAATCATGCGCAAACCCGATCGCTTGGCCAAGGTGACGCCCGAAACTCCCGTGCTGGAAGTGCTCAAAGAAATGACAAAATGCCGCACGGGAGCGGCGGTGATTATTGCGCCTGATGGCAAACTTTCCGGCATCTTCACGCATGGTGATCTTGCTCGTCATTATCAATCCCACCGCGATCTCGGCACCTTACCCGTCGGGCAATTCATGACATCCTCGCCGGTGACAATCGGGGGCGACAAGCTTGCGGCAGAAGCCCTTCACGTGCTAAAGACCCACCGCATAGATGACCTCATCGTGGTGGATGAAGACAACCGCCCGATCGGCGTGATTGATTCCCAAGACCTTTCTCGCCTTCGAGGCGTCTGAAAAACCACAACAACACCAAACTCAATTCTATGCCCGCAGCCAACGATCTCCGAAAAGGAATGGCCATTAAATACAACAGCAACACGCATATCGTGTTGGAAGTTCACCATCGTACACCCGGCAATCTCCGCGCCTTCGTGCAAGCGAAACTGCGCAGTATTAAAACCGGCAACTCCGCCGACGTTCGCTTTAGTTCGACGGAAAAAGTGGAGCTGGTGGATTTGCAACGTCGTGCGCTCGAGTTCAGCTACAAAGACCACGAAGGCTACCATTTTATGGACCCGGAAACTTACGAGACGGTGGAACTTAACGAAGAGCTCCTCGCCGACGCCAAAGATTACCTCGTCGAAAATCTCAAGGTCGAAGTGCTCTATGCCGAAGGCCGCGCCGTCGAAGTGGAACTCCCTGCCTCCGTAACCCTCAAAGTCATCACCTCACCCGAAGGCTTGCGCGGTGATACCGCCAGCAATGTGCAAAAGCCCGCCACGCTCGAATCCGGCATCATCGTTAATGTCCCGCTTTTTATTAAAGAAGGTGAAATGGTGAAGATTGACACGCGGACGGGGCATTACATGGGGCGTGCTTAAAGCCGCCTCACACGCATCATGGCACCCCGTGTCCGCCGCAAAAAAGCAACCAAGGGGCGGCGTCTCAACGCGTCTTTTGTTGCGCCGGCGGATGCCACCATGGTTGTGCCCATTCGTTGGGTAAAATTTATCGTCGGCCTTTTTTTACTCGCGCCCTGCTACATTCTCACCGCGACGTTTTTTAACGCCCTCATTGACGCCTTTACGGCGCAAGCGGTAGGGCGGGCTCCTTTCTGGATGTCCAGCGAGTTTCTGTTTTTCAGCCTCGGGCTTTTCGCGTGGTTGATTGTGTATTTTGGATTTCCGAAATGGGTGACTGTCTATGTTTTTGGGCATGAATTGACCCACGTGATTGCCGTCAAGCTCATGGGCGGAAAAGTGGATGGCGCCATCGGCGTCGGGCGCAGTGGCGGCCACATCATCGCTTCAAAAATCAACACCTGGATCGCGCTTGCGCCCTACTTTGTTCCGATCTACAGCGTGTTTTGCCTCACGATTTACGGCCTTACCGCCCTGCTTGTGGATTTAGAACCCTATCGGGAAATTGCCATTGGCACGCTGTCATTTTTCCTTGGATTCACATGGTGTTTTCACGCCAG
>JBDHQL010000033.1:0-10592 GCA_039807035.1 Chthoniobacterales bacterium | reverse complement strand
TGACCTGCGTGGATGTGATTTCCAAGCCACAAAGTTTTTCTAAGATTTTAGAAACACGACGCGGGCGATCAGGCAGAACCACTTTTACAGACAAATTATTTCACTACCTAAATTTTCTTTTGCCACGCTGATGTGAGATTTCTTCAAATCGAAACGAGTTGGAAAACTCGTTCTATGTGGCCAAATTCTGACGACGAGAACTACTCCTCTCCCCAAAAATCCCAACGGGATTTCATCCGATAGCCCAAGGTTGTCCGCGAAGCGGGCTACCTTGGGTTCTTATCACAACATCAAACCAACACTGAAAGGGTTGTATCATTGAATCTCATCATAATGGCCGAATTACATCCAGAACATGGAGACCCCTGAATTTCCTTTCATGCCATGAGAAAAATTGGACAGGGCATGTAAGATGACGGCGCATGAACACCGGTGCGGTGCGGACGCCATTATTTCCGCGAGGCTCGCTCAACGTTAACGGCTTTAGTTTTTTTAATGCCGTCTCGTTTCAAATTGTCCTTGGGCCTCCGGTGATTCTCTACGCGAAATCGCTAGGTGCCTCCTCCCTAATTCTGGGTGTTATCGCCTCGCTCACGCCGCTGTTGACTATGTTGCAATTGGTGGCCGTGCGATTTCTTCATCGTATTGGCTACCGTCAGCTATTTCTCGCGGGCTGGGGTGTACGCACGTTTTTTACTTTTTGCGTTGCCGTGCTTCCGGTGGTCCCCGGGCTCGCATCCTCCACACGACTCATAATATTGGTGGCATTGCTTTTCATTTTTAATGCGCTGCGCGGATTTGTCTCGGGAGCATGGTTGCCATGGTTGACTGTCTTGGTTCCCGAAGATGTACGCGGACGCTTTTTGTCTCGCGATCAGGCTTTCCTCCAAATCGGCTGTCTGTCGGCATTGCTTATTTCTGCTTGGGTGATGGCGGGAGAAGTTGATCCTATGGAATACGCGGCGGTCTTTGGCATTGGCCTCCTCGCGGCACTGGCAAGTCTGTGGTTTATTCATCGCATTCCCGACGCGGAGTCGCCGGAGGAAAGGCGGAAGTCCGGAATTTCCGTACCTTGGTTTGCCATGCTGAAATACCCGCCTTTTGCTCGTTTGCTATGGTTCACGACGGCTTACGCAGCAGTGCTGGGGGGGATGGGAGTGTTCACGATCGAATATCTCGTCGTGCGGGGAAAATTTGCGGAGGACACGATTCTCTTACTAAGTGCCTTGGCATTTATCGGTGCCGTGGGAGGCGTGTTTTGGGCCGGCCCTCGATTGGATGCCAGTGGCAGCAAGCCTTGGTTGCGCTATGCCCTGCTGCTTTTCGCCCTTGTGATTACAGGATGGCTGGCTTTGGCCTGCAATGTCCTTGCGTCAACCCCACTTTTCGTCGGCATCCTCATTTTCTTCGGAGGCGTGGCCGGAGCGGTCTTTGGTGTCGCTAATTTGCGCATTATTATGGGGAGTATTCCCGTGATGGGGCGCAATCACTTTTTTGCTCTTTTTTCGGTCATCTCGGGATTGGGTCTGGGCCTCTCTCCGATTTTATGGGGAGCGATGCTGGATGCGTTGAGGGCCGTGGAGTTTTCTGTCGGAGCATTCCTCATGGATCGCTATTCCATTTACTTCGCATCCCTGCTGCTGCTTTCTATCCTCAATCTCCGCCTCGCAAAACAACTGCACGAGGGTGCCACGGGAATGCCTCCTTTTTCCGCTGCAACATCGGCTCCACGCCCCGTCGCACCTGTGGAATAAAATTTCGTCAATCCATCAAACACTTACTCGTGCCGCAGAGCTTCAATGGGATTGAGCAAAGACGCTTTTCTTGCGGGCCAAATTCCAAAGACGAGGCCGACAAACACCGAAAATCCAACGGCTAAAATCACCGATCCCGATGTGACGCTTAAAGACCATCCGGTCACATAGGAACCAAGGTACGTCAGGGTTGCACCCAGCCCAATTCCAATAGCACCCCCGCTGACACATAATGTCACAGCTTCCACAAGAAACTGCGCAAGAATATCGCTATTATTGGCGCCCAAAGCTTTTCGCAAACCAATCTCTCGTGTGCGCTCTGTCACCGAAACGAGCATGATATTCATGACCCCAATGCCTCCGACGACGAGCGAGATGGCAGCAACGATTGCGAGCAAAATGGAAATGCTGCGAAAGATGGATGTAAAGGCTTCTTGCATCGCCGCAAAATTGGAAATGCGGTAGCCGGTCCCAAGAGCGTTTGGCGTTTTAGGCCAATCATCAAAAAGCTGCACAATCTGGGTTTGAGCTTCATCCACCATCGCACTGTCCTCCACCGCAACATCTATGGAATCCACATAGCGCCTTCCCGTCATGCGAAACAAAGCGGTTTGCAGAGGAATGACGACAATATCATCCGCATCCCAATACCCCTGGTCTCCTCGGGGTTTAAGTACTCCGATCACACGAAATGGAGTAGAGCTAATTTTCACCACTTCACCCACGGGATTTGTCATTCCAAAAAGATTCTGCGCCACCGTTCTTCCAAGGACTGCAAGACGCTCCCGATGCTGATTTTCCATTTCAGTAAAAAATCTCCCCACACTCGGCGTGGCATCATAGATCGCCTCGTAACCCGGCATAGCTCCCATAATCAGCGTGTTTACGTTCTCATTTTTCCATACAACCTGGGCACGAAAAGTGATGTTGGCTGACGTGGCTTTTACGAGAGGAATTTTTTCTAAAATTTCCATCGCCTGATCCTGTGTCATCCGGCTCACACCACCCACCGCACGACGGACACCGCCCACGGATTGGGCATCAGGGCGAATGGACAAACGATTCGAGCCCATGCTGGAAAGTTGATTCGCGATGGATGCCTGGGCTCCTTCACCGAGAGAAAGCATCCCAATCACCGCGCCTACGCCGATAATAATGCCCAAGGCAGAAAGCAAGGTGCGCATTTTATTGAGCAAAAGGGCACGCCCCGCCTGCGTAAAATACGCGCCAATACGAACAAACAAGCCATGTCGCCGCCCTGCCCGCCCGGTGGCCGCAGGCAAAGTCGGAACGCTTACCGTAACATCACTACGTTTGTCACTCTCGATCCGACCATCTGCCACACGAATTTGCCTTCGTGCTACATCCGCCACCGAGGCTTCGTGCGTGACAAGAATCACCGTTATGCTCTCGGCATTAAGCGCACGAAAAAGAGACATAATTTCGCGCCCGCTCGCTGAGTCCAAGTTGCCCGTAGGCTCATCGGCGAGAAGGACGCGAGGATGACGAATGAGAGAACGGGCGATGGCGACGCGTTGTTGTTGTCCGCCGGAAAGCTCGCCCGGGCGATGGGACGGCCGTTCGGCAAGCCCCACTCTCGCGAGCAGCTCCAATCCTCGTTGCCGATCTCGTGCGCCCCCGTAAACGAGCGGAAGATTCACATTGTCGAGCGCGCTTGTACGCCGCAATAAATGGAATTGCTGAAAAACAAAACCAATCTCACTCGAACGAAGTTCAGCGAGTTGTTTGTCATGCAGCTTCGCGACATCCTTCCCCGCAAAACGAAAGAGACCGCTCGTCGGACGATCCAACAGCCCTAAAATGTGCAACAGAGTAGATTTTCCAGAACCGGATTGCCCCGTAAGTGCGACAAACTCTCCGGGTTCTATGCGCAATGAGACATCATTAAGAGCCGCCACCTCAAGACGACCCATACGATAAATTTTGTGAATATGCTCAATTTCAATCATGACACCGGACTCATGGCTCCGGGGGAGGAGGAGGAGATGGTTTTGGTGTAGCATTTCCCCTCACCTGTTTCGGTCGAGGGAGAAGAGAAAATCCATCGTAGCTCTTTTTCTCCGGCAACCGATAAGTCGAGCGGAACACGCGCTCCCCCTCAGACAAGCCGCTCGTAATCTCAATGTTTTTACCGTCCGAAAGCCCGGTCGTCACTTTCCTTGCTCTGGGTTCTTGATCAGAAATTGTGGAGGGCAAAAACACTTCCTCATCTTTTGTGACGGCATCCACAGGTAAAAGAAGCACCTGCTTTTTATGCTCCATCAAAAAGCCGACGCTTGCCGTCATGCCACTCCGTGCAAATTCCGGCACTTTTTCCATCGTCACATCCACGGCATACGTCGTCACATTACTTGTCGTGACACCATTGTAAGCAATTTTCGACACCTTCCCCTTGATGGGTTGATCGGGATAACTATCCAGCGTCACGATGGCTTCTTGCCCAAGAAAAACTTTAGCCAAATCCGTTTCGTCCATGCTGGCCTGAGCAATAAGATGATCGGACATAATAAATGCGACATCGGTTGTCGTGACAACCTGACCGGGAACAAGGGTGCGGGAAATAATCACGCCATCGAGGGGGGCTACCAGCGGTGCGGGTTTGTAAATATCCTCCCAAAACGCAGATTCCTTTGGCCCCTTCGCTCGTGCGGCGTCAAGTAAAGCGGCACGCTCGGAAGAGCTCATCATCGCGAGAGTTTGTCCGCGTTTTACTTCCTGACCAATGTCCACCAACACCGACTCCGCGCGGCCCGCAAGCGGCGGTTTAATTTCCAATTTATGCTCGGGAGTAATGATGGCACTGGCGAGTACCTCGACAGAAATATCTCCACGCCGAACCGCTACTAATTCCTCTTCACTCGCCGGCACAGACGGTGCAGATGCCAACACAAGATGCCCCGAATACCACGCCCAGAGCAAAACTGCTGCTGCAAGAAAGAGAATGAAGAAGGTAAATTTTTTCATGGAATTGCGCCTACACCCAAAGACTGCTCCCAGCGGGCTTCCGCTAAAACAGCATCGCGGCGGTTAAGTAAGTCGCGTTTTTGACGGGTGATTTTGTCATTGGTGATTTGGTCAAACTCTTGGAACGAGGCGAGGCCGTTGCGGTATTGCGCTTCGACAATTTGCGTACGTAGCGAAGACGCCGCATAAAGCTCCGCTCCCACGGCAATTTGATCAATCGCATCAAGCAGCGCATTGTAATTTTCCGCCAAAGTTCGTGCGGTGTTGTCGTTGGTTTGACGCAAAGTCGCCTGCGATGTTTCGTGTGCAACCCGTGCGGCACGAACGTTGAAATAAGTCTGAGTCCCATCAAAAACTGCCCATGATCCCGTCATTCCCAGTGCCCATGTGTTGGGCTGTTGATCAAAACCTGTGGCACTACGGAGACCTATATTAGCTGTGGCATTTATTTGCGGATAAAAATCGCTCTGCGCCACCGTAATTCCCGCCTTGGCAGCTTCCGTGATTGCTGACTGCTGAAAAATCGCCGGTGTAGAAAGTGCCAGCGCACGATAGTCCGGTGATTTCATTGGCGTCTCCGTCACTAACTCTCCTTTCACGGCAAAGTCCGCGTACGTGTTGCGCCCCATCACGGTGGCCAATTGAATGCGCGACACTTCGAGAAGGCGTTGCGCCTGCGTGTACTCCAGTCGAGCCTGACTTAAAAGCGCGCGACTCATGAGAACCGCTCCACGATTTTCACGGCCATTATCGTATTTCAATTCCACCATGCGAAAATTGCGTTCGCGCTGAGCAATGATGTCGGTCAACACACCCAGCAGCGTCTGCGCATAAAGCAACTGCGCATAAGCACTCTTAAGCTCAAAACTCGCGCCCGCTTTCTGCGTGAGGAGTTTTGCCACCGCCACATTGGTTTCCGCACGCGCTTTGGTCACTTTTCCCCGCGTAGCAAAACCATCGAAAATGGTTTGCTGCAAGGTCAACTGTGCCGAGTAACTATCGGTATAATTCGACCAAAATCCCGGCTCTCCGAATGTGGTAACTTCGATAATTCCCGTCGAAGAATTCACCATTTGTTCCTGCTTCGCCCTGCTAAATCCTGCGGAAAGTCCCAATTGCGGAATAAACGTACTATACGCTCCCTTACGCACAGCATCTGTCCGTTCGACTTCTTTCCGTGCTGCGGCAATACCGGGGTTGTTGAAGGCCGCTTCTTTGACACATTGCATCCACGTGATGGATTCGGCGGCAAATCCTCCTGAAATTCCACAGAAAAATAAAAGAAGAACTGCCACGATACGAGAGCGAGAGCGCAACGAAGGACGCATCACGACGATCTGCGATTCGACGAGCAATTTGATATATTCTCGCGGACGTCCGGGCGCGGTTCCGCTCATTTCGGCAATACTCACATAATGCGCCACACTGCCCACCATTTGATGGGCATGTAAAAGCGCACGACGAGGCTGAAGGCGTCCACGACGTTGTTCCGCAAGAAGGTAATCACGGATGACACGTGCCGCTCGAAGAAATGGAGAATCCTTCAACATGCGCCGTGGTCCGGAATACTTCCCCGCTGCACGCAGCATGATGATCTTGGGAACAATGGTCTGAAGTCGTTTCAACAATGATGACAACGCTTCCGTAAGATTTGTCTCCGGATCGTGATGACCCACCTGCGAAATCAAATTCTGCCCCCAGTCATCCACCCCCAATTCCACGCTCATCGCCGCTTCAAAAAGTGCTTCTTTCGTTTTAAAACGTTGAAACAGCATCGCCTCCGAAACGCCCGCAATATCCGCAATGCGCTTGGTACTCGCTTTGTGGCCATCTTCCAGAAACACCCGCGCCGCCACGCGGAGGATATCGGCACTAGCATAAACCAACGGGCGTGACATGATGAGTAAGTAAGTTCGCACTTACTAATACTTCTCGCAAGGTGGTTTTTCAAAAAATTTACAAAGCAGCCAATTTTTTCGGTTTCTCCTTTTGCCAAATGTCCCATCGTGCGCGACGCTAAAACCCTTGTGAATACAGCTCGCCACGTCAATCACCTCATTCATGAAAAGTCTCCCTACCTGCTCCAACATGCGCACAATCCCGTGGATTGGTTTCCGTGGAGTGAGGCGGCTTTCGCCAAGGCGCGTGCGGAAGATAAGCCGATTTTTTTGAGTATTGGCTACTCGACATGCCATTGGTGTCACGTGATGGAACGGGAGTCATTTGAAGATGAATCCATCGGTGCATTTCTCAATGAGCATTTTGTGAGCGTGAAGGTAGACCGTGAAGAGCGTCCCGATGTGGATAAAATTTACATGAGCTTTGTGCAGGTAACGACGGGAAGCGGAGGATGGCCGCTCAGCGTTTTTCTGACGCCAGACCGTCAGCCTTTTTTCGGGGGTACCTATTTTCCTCACAAACCCGCTCATGGGCGTCCGAGTTTTCACTACCTTCTTCAACGCATCCTTCGCCTATGGCGCGAGCAAAGACCGGAACTCCTCGCGTCTGCTCATGAAGTTCAATCCCATCTTGCCGATCTTGCGGCTCGCCAAACACGGCACGGCGTATCCCTCACATCCGAAACTCTGCACCACGCCGTACCGTTATTTTCTGCAGCTTACGACACCGTTCATGGCGGCTTTGGCGATGCGCCCAAATTTCCCCAGCCGTCCATTCCGTCTCTCCTACTGCGCGCCTCACAACGCTTCAACGAGGAAAACATGCGTCAGATGGCCCTCCACACATGCGAAGCGATGGCTGCGGGTGGGATTCATGATCAACTTGGCGGAGGATTTTCGCGCTATGCGGTAGATGCTCAGTGGCAGGTTCCGCATTTCGAGAAAATGCTCTATGACAACGCTCAACTTGCGCAACTCTACCTCGACGCTTTTCTCGTGAGTGGAGACATGTGTCATGCGGACGTTGCGCGAGATATTCTGGATTATGTTCTGCATGACATGACGCATCCTGGGGGCGGATTTTATTCGGCAGAGGATGCGGACAGCGAAGGCCACGAGGGAAAATTTTACTGCTGGACGTTTGGCGAGCTCTCCAAGCTGCTTTCGGTTGAGGAATTTTCCGTGGCCACGCAATATTTTGGCATCACCAAAAATGGCAATTTCGTGGATCACAGTCATCCCTCACCGCTTCTCGGGCAAAACGTTTTGCGCATCGCCAACCCAAATGTCGCCTCTGCGGATGAGGCATTGCTTTCCGCAGCCCGGGAAAAAATGCGAACTGCTCGTGCCCAGCGTGTGCGGCCCCGATGCGATGACAAAATCCTTGCTTCGTGGAATGGACTTATGCTCGGGGCAATCGCTCGCGCAGGCATCATTTTCGATGACAAAAAGTACCGCTTGGCTGCTGCTAAAAATTTTCATTTTCTCCGCAAACAGCTTTGGGATGAAACAACGAAGACGCTCCATCATCGTTGGTGCGATGGACAACGCGACACGGTGCAATTGCTGGAGACTTATGCCTATTTGCTTGCGGGAGTCCTCGATTTTTACGAAGCCACACTACAGTCGGAAGCACTCGACTTTGCGGTGGAACTTGCCGAAGTCATGCTCGCCAAATTTTTCGATTCAAATGATGGCGGTTTTTGGCAAAGCCCAGCTGATGCAAGCGACTTAATTGTGCGTGTGAAAGACGACTATGACGGCGCGGAACCTAGCGGCAATTCCGTGGCCACCCTTGCGCTACTAAAACTCGCAGCAATCACCGGGCGCTCGGACTTTCAACATCCTGCCGACGCCACACTGCGATTTTTTGCAGACCGTCTTCATAAACAACCCACAGCATTAGCTACCATGTTGCACGCGCTGGATTTTTCGTTGGAGGAGCCAACGCGCATCGTCATAACAGGCGATGCGAGCTCCGAGAAATTTCATGCCCTGCTGCATGCAGCCCACAGCATCTATTGCCCCAACAAAGTGATTTTAAGCAACACGGGAGCCGTGGAATCATTTGCCAAAACCTTACCCACGCAAAAAGACACCGCCACCGCCTTCGTCTGCACGGGAGTCACCTGCCAGCCTGCTTTTGATAGTCCGGAAAAAATGATCACACTGCTCCAAAAATCGCCAAAAAATTAAAAGCAAACGCCTTACTTTGGCAGTAATCGCCGGAGCCGTTGTGTCGTTTCATCACGATCAATTACTCCAGCTGCAACAGCTAAAACTAACTCTTCCCACGCTGGGCCATCAGCCTCCGGCTCCATACCATTGAGGCGTAAAAAGACGAGGCATGCACCGAGTGCAGCCCTCTTGTTGCCATCAATAAATGGATGATTCTTGCAAAGGTAAAATAAATAAGCGGCACCTATCTCGACGATATCTTTGTAAGGTGATGTCCCTCCAAAGCTCGCCTGAGGCGCGGCTACCGCCGATTCAAGCAATGCAATCTCTCGCACGCCATCAGAACCGCCAAACTTCACCAAAGCCTCCGTGTGGATTTCTCGAACGATTTCTACCGTGAGATGAAAACAATTCTCGGGCGACATAATTATGCCAATTTCTTCATCGTCCGAGAATAATCCTTCATCGTTGCTTTGATGACACGCGTCACGTCCCTAGGCGACAATGTGGGGCGCAATGGCGTGAGCGTGACCGTCCCACCCTCATGAACCTTCACATTCACCTGATCTCCCACTTTTAAACGCGCCATATCCATCAAGGGCGCGTCAAACATGATACCCTGTGAATTTCCAATCTTTGTAAGCGTTTTAACCATGGCGTTAAACTATGTTTTACAATGCATCCTGTCAAATTCCCATTTGAATTATGCAGACGCAGTAAAAACAGACGATGCCGCGTTTTTACGAAATTTTTATCGCCTCTCGGAAATAGGCAATCGTGCGTTCGATGCCTTCTTCGAGGGGAACTTTGGGCTCCCAGCCGAGGTATTTTTTTGCGAGAGAAATATCGGGGCGGCGTTGTTTGGGATCATCGGCGGGAAGTTCTCGATGAATGATTTTAGATTTGCCGCCGACTTTGCGCAAAACAAGTTCCGCAAGTTGCAACATCGTAAACTCTCCCGGATTGCCGATATTAATAGGTCCGACGGTTTCCGTTTGCTCCATGAGTCGAACAAATCCCTCGATGAGGTCATCCACATAGCAAAACGAACGCGTTTGCGACCCGTCACCATAGACCGTCACATCTTCGCCCCGCAAAGCTTGCACAATGAAATTGGAAACCACGCGTCCGTCATTGGGGTGCATACGCGGGCCGTAGGTGTTGAAAATGCGCACCACGCGAATGTCCACTTTGTTCTCGCGGTGATAATCAAAAAACAAGGTTTCCGCGCAACGTTTTCCCTCGTCATAACATGAACGTCGCCCGATAGGATTGACATTCCCCCAGTAACTTTCGGGCTGGGGATGAACGGCGGGGTCGCCATAAACTTCGGATGTTGACGCTTGGAAAACACGGGCTTTCACGCGCTTGGCGAGGCCGAGGCAATTGATGGCACCCATCACCGAAGTCTTCGTCGTCTTAATCGGATTGTATTGGTAATGGGGGGGAGAAGCCGGACACGCCAAGTTGTAAATTTGATCCACCTCGAACTTAAAAGGATCAATCACATCATGGCGGAAAAATTCAAAGCGGGGGTGCGTGAGGAGTCCGGCGATGTTGGATTTGCATCCGGTAAAAAAGTTATCGAGGCATAAAACCTCATGCCCGTCGTCAATGAGGCGATCGCATAAATGAGAACCAAGAAACCCCGCGCCGCCGGTAACGAGAATACGCATAGTAAGAGATTTAGGAGGCGAATGACCTCCGTGGAAAGCAAATTGCAGTGCTTCGGGGTAGCATGAGAGCGTGAGGTTTCATGAAACCAACGCACTCTTTC
>JBDHQL010000001.1:0-44061 GCA_039807035.1 Chthoniobacterales bacterium | reverse complement strand
TACGCTTGGATCGGCTTTTGCAATGGAATTTGTCATGGGCCATCCCCCACATACCACTCATAATCATCGGCAACTTGAGCATGTCCTGACACCCTGGATTAATACGTCCAAAACCCTCCGTATTCGCGAAACGAATTTATATAAGAGGTTCCGTTGTTCTTTAGATAGCAGGACCCCGCCATGGTTGGAAATGTTCGCTGAAACTGTAATACATCCGTGTCTCTATCATGGAGATTTTGCCCCTTGGAATATAAAATGTGCCCCCAACGATTCTTGGAGAGCCATTGATTGGGAGCGCGGCGAATTGGAGGGACTTCCCGGCTGGGATTGGCTCCATTTTATGCTTCAACCGGCCATTCTCGTACAAAAGTGGAATACCAACCGTGTTCTCTCCTTCGCACAAAAAATAATACAAACCCCGGAATTTCTTCGTTATCTTGCAACCACATTTCCTGAGGGCTCTATTGCTGAAATGCCAATGTATCTTTTATGCAGTTATTTATTCTATAATTGGCAAGTGCTTCAACCTACGGAAGGGCAAGAAACACAGGAAGCCTTAGCGAGATGGGCGATCCAATAACTATGAACAACGCTTCCGACAAAAAACTCAAAGTCTTAGTCGTCGCCCAGACTCCGCCGCCAATTCATGGACAATCTATTATGTCGGAATATCTGCTGTCCGGAACTTATACACATTTGGAGCTTCACCTCACTCGAATGGCGTTTTCGGATAACATAGCCGATGTAGGTAAGGCAGACTTTAGGAAAATTATCCATTTGGTAAAACTTATGGCAGCCATAACGATGGCGCGTATAAAACTAAAGCCGGACGTCTTTTATTTTCTTCCAGCGAGTCCTAATATGGTGCCATTCCTGCGTGACTGTGCACTCCTGATTCCCTTGCGTTGGCTTTTCCCAAAAACTGTTTTTCACTTTCATGCGGCAGGGCTCTTAGAATTCTATAATAAACAACCCGCTCCTCTAAAGTGGCTCTTTCGCTGCACATATTGGAGGCCGGAAGTAGCTATTAGCGTCAGTAAAAGTGGTTTACGAGATGCAGAGTTCGTTCAAGCACACAAAGCTATATTGATACCTAATGGCATTCCTGATAATGTACGAATGGGAAAGATAGCTCCTAAAAAAACTGAGATTCCCACCATTTTATTCTTGGCTATGGTTTGTGAAGAAAAAGGCGTAGGGATTCTCATTGAGGCCTGTAAAATCCTTCGAGGGAGCGGGCATACCTTCCAATGCAAAATTGCAGGCAAAGCTTCGTCGGAGCAAGAACTGCAACAACTCAAAAATCAGGCCGCCGAACTCGGCGAGAGCGTGCAGTTCGTAGGGCAAGTGACCGGATCCGACAAATGGAGCCTTTTTGCGGAAGCTGATATATTTTGTTTTCCAACTTTCTACGCATCCGAATCCTTCAGTCTGGTTGCACTAGAAGCTCTCATGACGAGACTGCCGCTTGTAACCTCAGACTGGCGGGGATTACCCGAAATTGTGGAGGATGGAAAAACCGGCTTTATAGTTCCGACCCATGATGTCAAAGCAACAGCGGATCGTTTAGCCAAACTTTTAGGGGATCCTGAACTTCGGAAAACCATGGGCACCGCCGCCCGCGAGCATTACCTTAAAAACTTCCACATAGACATCTTCCGCCACCGCATGGAAGAAGCCTTGTTAGCCTCAGCCCAAGAAGCGACGTAAAACGGGTTTTTCAACCCGTTTCCCCTCATAAAGCCACAAAAAAGGGGCGCCAAATCACAACAGGGTGGCGACGAGTCGGCTCAGGCACAACTCGGAGCGGCTCGGGTACCGCGTCCGCCTCGGGCGCCGTTTCCCGCGCCTCGCGGGAAACACTCCGCAAAACCAGCCCTCAATTCAATTCACGAGAACGCAAATAGAACCCCCCCACCAACTCCCCACCTGCCAACTGCCGACTGTCCCAAAACGAAAGACTTTGCTCCCGCGATGACTTGGGGTTTAATACGAATGCTTGTCATGATACATACCTGCCGCGCCGCCGTAATGGCGTCTGTTTTATTTTTTCCCTCGGTTGTTGTTTCGCTCGCGCAGCAAGCGACAAACGCTCCCCTCAATTCCGCAGCGACTCCCAATCCTGCTGCATCTCCGGCACTCACCATCACCAATCACGCCGCTCCGAAACTTGACCCGCTGCTCGATGGAGGGATGGAAGCGGGCATCCCTGACCCGATGCAAATGACTTTCCCGACGACGCCGGGAATCGCTGCACCCACACCACAGAAAGGGCCGGACCCGGTTACAAGCATCAAACTTCCCCCCGCCAGTTCGCTAGAATTGCACCTCACGCCGGATGCTCAAAAGCTCACGATTGATGGGGCGATTCAGACCTCGTTGGAAAAAAATCCGGAAATTCTCGCGGCCATTCAGCAAATCCGATTGACCAGCGGCCAAGTTATTCAAGTGCGAGCGGCACTGCTGCCCACGATTCAAGGCAACAGCTCCTACAAGTACCAAGAAACCCAACTCGCGAATCCGAATTCGCATATCCTCGGGGGTGCCCTAGGCGCACAGTCTCAAACTCAAGCATGGAATGTTGCCATCCAAGTGAACCAATCCATTTGGTCGGGATGGAAAAATCAGGCCAACTTTTCGGCGGCACGGCTCGCCAGCGACAGCGCATTTTATGCCCTACGACAAACAATTGATAAAGTCGTCGCCAACACAAAGACCCTTTTCTATGATGTCATTTTCAACCGCGCTCTCATTCGTGTGCGCGAAGAATCGGTCGCTGTACTGGAAACGCAATTGCAGGATCAGCAGAGCCGTTTTGAAGCAGGGACGGTGCCGCGTTTCAACGTTCTGCAAGCCGAAGTGGCCTTAGCCAACGCCATTCCTCCCGTCATCCAAGCACGCAACGCCCTGCGCATTGCTCAATTCTCCCTCATAAAGCAACTCGGCCTCGATTACCCCAGCGACCCCTCCTCCATCCCCGTAGATGTCACCGGTCATCTTGATTACAATCCGATTAAAATTGACCTCGCTAACTCGGTGTTTTCCGCTTTGGCTCGGAATCCCGCGTTGAAAATTCAGCGCCAAAACATCCTCATCGGCGCCGAAAACCTCAAAGCTGCGATGTCGGGATTCCAGCCCACGCTCAATGCCACCGCCGGTTGGCAAACATTCAATATCCCTCTCTCCTCGCAATTAGACGACACCGTCAATGGCTGGTTCCTTGGGCTCACGGGAAGCTGGAATCTTTTCGATGGCCTCGCCACCGTAGGTGCGACCAAAGCTGCACGGGCCGCTCTCGAACAGTCGAAAATCAATTACGATAATTCCGCTCGCGAGGTGGAACTTAATGTCCAGCGTGCGGTGTCCAACCTTATTGAGGCGCAGGAGGTGATTGACAGCCAACGCGCCAATGTCGTGCAGGCCACGGAAGCTCTTCGCCTCTCGCGAGAACGCCTCGACGCCGGCGCAGGAACGCAGCTGGATGTCCTCAACGCGCAGGTTTCGCTGCTGCAAGCACAGACCACCGAACTCGAAGGCCGCTACCGCTACATCATTGCGCTCGCAGAATACAATCGCGTACTCTCTCTCGATACCGATTACGCCGACACCTATGACGATCCGATGCTGACGGCGAGGGATAAGCGGCGCAATGACCTACTCAATTCAACGGATAATCCGAACCCCGGCGTGCTGCGAGGCGTTACCCCGCGTAAAAACGAGACACTTCGTGGCGCGAAAAAAGCCAAGCCTACACCCACACCACGCTCGAATCGAAAGGCGGGGAAACCCTGAATATGCACGCTGCGATGCGTGGGGTTTTTCGGCCGCTCGCATTGGTACCTAATGTACGCGCCGCGTTTTTTGGCAGAATTCCCAATGTCCCTGTGGATACGGACCGCGAGACTGTACTTCAACGCCTTGCTTCTTCGCATGACGCCTTGATGCGGGAAAATGGATTAGACCCGACGCAGCTTGCCACGGCAGAACAAGTACATGGCAATACGGTTGCTCTCGCGACGCATCCGCAAAAATATGCACAAGCCGACGCGCTGATAACTTCGGTGCGTGGTTTGGTACTTGGTATTTACGTGGCTGATTGTACGGCCGTTTTTTTTGCAGATAGACGCGGGCGAGCGATTGGGCTGGCCCATTCCGGTCGCGCTGGAACCGCCCTCAATATCGGCGAACAAACCCTCCTCAAAATGCGCGAAGAATTTGGCGTATTGCCCGAAGATGTGGTGGTTCATCTCAGCCCCTGCATTCGTCCACCGCTTTACGAAATTGACTTTGCGACAGACATTGTTCGGCAAGCACATGCCGCCGGAGTGATGGATATTCGCGATGACGGCATCTGCACCGGCAGCAACTTAGAAGCGTATTATTCCTACCGCGTCGAAAAAGGCCGCACCGGGCGTATGTTGGCCGTGTTGTCACTTTGCTCATGATCCGAAATTTTACGGAAGCACGTCCGGAGTTGTTGGACATTGCCGAAAAAGAAACGCCGGAGCTAGAGCGCGGGCTTACCAATATCGAATCGCTGAATCGCCGTTTCGGAGGTTGTGCCACGGTGCTCCATTACCTCGACGCCCGACTTCGTTCGAGGCAACCGCTGCATGTACTCGACTTAGGTACCGGGGGCGGTGACATCCCACGCGCCCTCGTCACCCATGCACGCCGCCTCGAATGTCCCCTCCAAGTCACCGCAGTAGATCATCAACAATCCATCCTCAATATCGCCCAAAAACGTTCGCAGTCCTTCACCGAAATTCACTTTGTACATGCCGACATGCTGACCTTCTCCTCCGAGGTTCCCTACGATGTCGTGATGAACAATCTCTCGCTGCACCATCTCGAAGAACATGATGCCATTCGGCTTTTGCGGCGATGCCGGGAGTTGACGCAAGGAGCTGCACTTATCACCGATTTGAGGCGGTCGCGCATGGCACAAGCTGCAATTTTTGCCGCGACCGCATTGACTTACCGCGACCCGATGACGCGCCATGACGCACGGCTGTCTATCGTGCGGGCGTTTTCCTTTGCCGAGCTACGCAAATTAGCCATCGCTGCGGGGTGGTGGGGGTTCCACCAAAAACGCCGCCCTTATTTTCGGCAGGTACTTTGGATGGATACAGCGAAGCGACGCGCTTGAAATGTGCGGTCGGCACGGTACCAACTACATTCTCTCGGGAACTTCGACGCCGAGAAGATGGAGACCTTGTTTGAGAATACGGGCGGTGGCTTCACACAAAACGAGGCGAGAATGACGCACGATACCTTCGGATTTCAAAACCGGGCACGCCTCATAAAACGTGTGAAAAGCCGTCGCTGTTTCAAATAAATAATTCGCCAAAAGATTGGGGCGAAATTCGCGGAGAACGAGCGGAACGACTTCTCCAAATTGCAGAAGTAGGAGTGCTAAAGTTCGCTCCGCCGCCTCGGTAAAAGCGATCTCCTTCACGTCACCAAGCTCGGCACCAAGTTTCCGAAAGATGGAGCGAATACGTACGTAGGCATTTTGCAAATACGGTGCCGTGTTGCCTTGCAACGAGAGCATTTTTGACCACGAAAAAACGTAGTCCGTCATGCGATGCTGCGAGAGCTCGGCATATTTCACCGCACCCAGGCCAACAACGTGTGCAATGCGGATTTTCTCGGACTCCGGAAGCTCCGGATTTTTTTCCTCCATCATGGCCCGCGCTCGCGTCACGGCTTCTTCGAGAACATCACGAAGAGCCACATTGTCACCCGAGCGCGTTTTCATGAGTTTGTGGTCTTCACCCAAAATGCTTCCAAACGCAATATGGTCGAAGCGTACCGCTATTCCCATGCGGGCGGCAGCCGCAAAAATTTGCTGAAAATGAAGTTGCTGCGGTGCTCCCGTGACATACCAAATAGCCTGCGGATTCCACCGCTCCATCCGATATTCCAGCGTAGCTAAATCGGTCGTCGCATAAAGAAACCCCCCATCGCTTTTACGAATCAGGCATGGCTTGTCCGCAAGCGCAGGAATGTCCCGAAAAAATAAACACACGGCACCCTCGCTGATCTCCGCCGTTCCCGCCGCAAGCAACTTTTCCACCAACGGCCCAAGGGCGGCATCGTAAAAACTTTCTCCCAAGCGCTCATCAAAACGAATGTCCAGTTGATCATAGATGCTCTGGAATTCCGCCCACGACAACGCCACCAACTGCTCCCAAAGGGTCCGATTTTCCGCATTGCCTTGCTGTAATTTTACCAGCTCCTCCCGTGCGGCGAGTCGAACTTCAGGATTTGTCTCCTCCAGCGCATTCACCTCGCGATACAAGCGCGTAATTTCCGCCATAGCATCGCGGTTTAATGCTTCACGGTTGAGCAAATGCTTCCACCCATAAAGCACCTTTCCAAACTGCGTTCCCCAATCTCCTAGGTGATTATCGGTGACAACTTCATGCCCAAGAAATCGCGCAATTCGCGCCAAAGAATCCCCAAGAATCGTGCTGCGAATGTGGCCCACGTGCATCGGCTTGGCGATGTTCGGCGAGCTGAAATCTATAATGATCCGCTGCGAAACCTCCGCAGTAGGAACTCCACAGCGAGCATCCCCAACGAGCTCAGAAAGCCGCTGCGCCACCCAGTCCGCTCGTAAGCGAAAATTCAAAAATCCGGGCCCCGCAATTTCCGGACGCTCACAAACATCTCCCCCGTCAAATTGCTCCGCAATCTGCGCCGCCAACGCACGTGGATTGGCCTTAGCTTCCTTCGCCAGCACCATCGCCACATTCGACTGATAATCCCCAAACCGCGTGTCGGCTGCGGCCACAATTTCCCCACGCTCCGGCGGTAATCCACAGGCTTGGAGTGCCGCACGCAGCCGCTCGCCAAGCACGGCTTGCGGAGTGCCGTTCATTTAACGATTGGCCCCGCGGCTGGTAAATACTTGGAGAATCGCCGCCGCATCCGGTGCCGCTGCCAGCTCATCACGCACCTTGCGATCATTGAGAAACTTCGCAATCGCGGCCAACGTGCGGAGATGAACTTGAAACTGATCGCGAGGAACAATGAAAAGAACAATGAAATGCACAAGCTCGTTGTCGAGCGAATCAAACTCAATCCCCGCCGCAGAACGCCCAAAAGCCGCCACCACCTCCGTGACATGATCCGAGGAGGCATGCGGAATCGCGATGCCAAAGCCAATCCCCGTACTCATCGTCTCTTCGCGCTGACGCAAGGATGCAAGGACGCTTTCACGATCCTGCGGCTGAATGCGATTCAACGATACAAGCAAATCCACGATCTCGGTGATCGCAGGCCATCGTTCCGTGGCCTTCATGTCGGGAATAATTTGCCCGACTGTCAACAAACTGGACAAAGTCATGCGGGTAAAGGGTCATCTTTATCAACCGCGCAAATCATGGCAAGTGCGATTTGATTTTGAAAATTTGAAAACTCCACCCCTCGCCAATATACCCACGCGAAAATTCGAGAAGTCGTGCCGTCAAAAAATCTCTTGCCATGATGTAGGCCGTCCGCTAGGTTACTTGGCCCTTCGAGAAAAAATTATGGCTTACGCAATTATCCAAACCGGCGGACGGCAATTCCGCGTCCAACCAGGCGATGTCGTCCAGGTTGAGCTGCTCGGCGTCGAGGCTGGTCAATAAACAATGTTTGAGGAAGTCCTTTTGGCCTCCGATGATTCCGGCGTGAAAATCGGAACACCGCTCGTCGCCGGTGCCAAAGTCACCGCCGAAGTTCTCGAAGATATTAAAGGCCCCAAGTTGGTCTCCTACAAATTTCGTCGCCGCAAAGGCTATCATCGCACCATCGGTCATCGGCAAAAACTCACCCGCGTGAAAGTCGCCGAAATCGCCGCCTAACACATCGTAATTTTATGGCTCATAAAAAGGGACAAGGAAGCGTCAAGAACGGACGCGACAGCGTCAGCAAACGTCTTGGCGTTAAAAAATTTGGCGGACAATCCGTACTCGCCGGCAACATTCTTATTCGTCAGCGTGGGCGCAAATATCTTCCCGGGCGCAACGTCGGTCTCGGGCGCGACTTCACGCTTTTCGCCTTAGAAAGTGGCACGGTACAATTTGATCGTGGCGGACGCCGCGTGAATGTATTAGTATTAGACAACTAGGCACTTTCCTCCTCGAAAAAGGCCGGGGCCCACGCGGGTTCCGGCCTTTTTTGCGTCGTGATCAAAACCAATTGATAGAACGGGCCGTTGGCCCTTGAGGTTGTGGATGGGCGATTTCCTAGGGCGTTGCCCTAGGCTGGGATGGCGGCGCACCCTTGGCGCTTTTAGAATCACAATTCCAGATTTCGGGCGACATCAATCACGACGGAAATACATTCACGCTATGCACCACGATAACTCTTCGACGCGAATGTTTGCATATGGTCACGTTGGATACCATTGCACTTTGGATATGCGAATACATTCGCGATGGGTGGGATTCCTTACGGCCACCGACAGGGCGTTGTCCTCGGCTAGGATGGCGGCGCGCCGTTGGTGCTTTGGGAATCACGATTCCAGATTTTGGGCGACATCAATCGCGGAGGAATCACATGCACGATAGGTGCGGTGGCTTAACGCCAACGTGCCCACCCTGCGCCAACGGCGCAATCCATCCCAGCCTAGGGCATCGCCCTAGGTTCCATGACCAACAACGCCCCAAGGGCCAACGGCCCGCACCATCATTCAATCCCAGACATAAGCCTCATCGTATTCTACGCCGTATTTTTTCAGGAACACCCGAAACTCATCCTGAAACGTCCGCATCTTGTGATGCTCTTCCTGACCGTCAATGTAAGCACGCAACGAATCCAAATCCGACGGGCCGACAGAAAAACATCCGTAGCCGCGTTGCCACGAGAACTCCGCAAGATCGGACGATTGCGTTTTCACCCATTTCGACGACGACGTTTTCAACGTCTCCACCAAATCCGCGATGGTGAGGGTGCGTGGCAAACGCATCGCAAGATGTACGTGATCCGCCATGCCGCCGACTCGATACGCCTCGCAACCCGCGTTCCGAGCGACGGTGGCGAAGTAGGCGTGAAGTTTCAGGCGTGTATCTAGGTCGAGAAACGGGCGGCGCTCCTTCGTGGAGAAGATGACGTGGACGATGACGAGGCTCAGGGATTGGGGCATGGCGATGTTTGGTTGGGGCCAACGATCCTATTCTGCATCAACCTCGTAATCCAAACCAGCGCCAACGATGCAATTTATTCGTCGAGAAAATTTGCAATGAACGACGGTTTAACATGGCCAATTAATGGATCGGGCCTTTGGCCCTCGGGGTTGTTGATGGACGATTTCCTAGGGCGTTGCCCTAGGCTGGGATGGCGGCGCGCCGTTGGCGCTTTGGGGAGCACGATTCCATATCCCCGAGGACATCAAACACGGCGATAGTGGGTTCACGATGGCATCACGAGATCTCTGCAGCGTGGATGTTTGAATATGGCCACGTTGTATACCATTCCGGTTTGGATATTCGGATACGTTCACGATGGGTGCGATACCTTAGGGCCAACGGCCGGCCCCCATCTCAGCCTAGGGCAACGCCCTAGGTTCCTCGGCCACCAAACACCCTAAGCGCCAACGGCGCGACCTATTCCGGTCCCTCGCTGAAAAATTCTTTTCTATCGCCTTGGGTGTGTGTTTCTGTTTTTTCGATAATCATGACAAATGATATTGGGCAACTGCTTTTAGTTGGGGTTCCGGGGCCGGAGCTCGATTCTGCAACAGCCGCTTCTCTGCGTCGTGTGCAACCCGGAGGCTTTATTCTTTTCGGACGCAACATCACGTCGCCGGAGCAACTGCGCCGCTTAATTGATGATCTGCGGGATCTCTCGGTGGTGGAACCGATCATTACCATTGACCAAGAAGGCGGACGCGTTTCCCGTCTTCGACTCATCGGCGAGGAACCGCCCAATGCCCAACAGCTCCGCGATAAAGGCGATCCCGCGCTTGTGCAGCGTCATGGCGAATTGACCGCCGAACTTTTGCGACTCTTCGGTTTCAATCTCGATCTTTGTCCCGTGCTAGACATTTCGTTTGACGACGAAGCGGACAACTCGCTACGTGGGCGTTGCTATGGAAAAACGGCAGCGCAAGTCATCGCACTCGCCGGAGAATTCAACACTGCTCTACGCGCCGGAGGCATTCTTAGCTGCGGAAAACATTTCCCCGGTTACTCCATGGCCTCGGCCGATCCGCACCACGCTTTTCCAGTGCTCACCCGTTCCCGCGAGGAAATGGAAACTCACGAGTTGGCGGTGTTTCGGCATTTTGCGCCGTTGATTGACAGCATGATGATTGGCCACATTCATTACGCCTCACTTGATCCGCAAATGCGTCCGGCGTCACTTTCTCCCGTCGTAATCAACGACCTCCTGCGCGGTGAAATGGGATTTCGCGGGCTCGTGATGACGGATGATCTCGATATGGGTGCCATTCTCGACACCACGACTTTTGACGACATGCTTTCTCTCGGATTAGCGGCGGGCAATGACTTGCTCATGATTTGTCATCGCACTCATTTGTTGCCGGATGCGCATACCGTGCTGGAAAAACAACCACGGGTACTACTTGATGCTGCCCTTGCCCGCGTGATGGATTTCAAATCCAAAATGGCACCACCCACCGCCTTCGACTTAGAAAAATTTACCCAAATCAATCGCGAAATTTGGAAATTGCGCGTGGCAACGATCGGCGAAGAGGCCGCGACGCAACGCAGTGTCGAAGACGGGAAACGCTCGCCGGTGGAAACTTATTGAGGCAAGAAAGCGGCAGCAGAGTGCCACGGCTCCATTTTTCTCCCTCTCCGTCACGTGTATCATCGAAAAATTTCGCCTTGAGCGGGAGCATAGATTGCGAAAGTTGCCTACTCAGCTAAACTCTCCCTCCGCTCATGTTTTCACGTCTCTCCGATAAATTGCAGGATGTCTTCAAAGACCTCCGTGGCCACGGACGTATCAGCGAGTCAAACGTCAATGATGCGCTCCGCGAAGTGCGTCTCGCACTACTTGAAGCCGATGTGCATTTTAAGGTGGCGAAAGATTTTGTCGCCCGCGTCAAAGAAAAAGCTCTCGGGCAAGAAGTACTCCGCAGCATCACACCCGGGCAGCAGATTGTTAAAATTTTTCACGATGAACTCACATCGCTTCTCGGTGGGGAATCCGCGCCCTTAACGCTCGGGCCTCAAGCACGCATTCTCATCGTGGGGCTCAACGGTGCCGGTAAAACAACGACCTGTGCCAAACTCGCCGCCTTTCTCCAAAAGCAGGGACGTCAACCCGTCCTCATTGCCTGCGACCTTCAACGCCCAGCCGCCATTGAACAGCTTGCCGTTCTCGGCGAGCAAATTGGCGTACCTGTGCATCGCCCTGAGCCCGGGCAAAAGGATGTTCTCCGCGCTGTTCGCGATGGCATGGCGTGGGCCAAAACGCAGCATCAAAACGTCGAGATTTACGACACAGCCGGACGGCAGGATTTGGACGAGAGTCTCATTGATGAACTCCGCCACATTCAGGAAATCGTTCAGCCCAACGAAAGTCTCCTCGTGTGTGATGCCGCGACGGGCCAACAAGCCGTGGGTGTCGCCGAGAAGTTTCACGGTGCCGTCGGAGTGACAGGACTTATTCTCACGAAGCTCGATGGTGATGCTCGCGGAGGTGCTGCCCTTTCGCTGCGCGAAGTCACGGGACGTCCGGTGAAGTTCGCAGGCACCGGAGAAAAAGTGGAAGCTTTTGAGATTTTCCATCCCGATCGCCTCGCCGGGCGCATCCTCGGCATGGGCGATGTGGTGAGCCTCGTGGAAAAAGCGGCGGAGAACATTGATCTCGAAAATGCCGCTCGCTTGGAACAACGCCTGCGCACGGCACAATTTGACCTCAATGACTTTCTCGACCAGTTCAAAGCTATCCGCAGAATGGGCCCCTTAGAAAATCTCCTTGGCCTCATCCCCGGGATGAGTAAGATAAAAGATTCCGGCGTTGACCTAAACCAGTTGCGCCGGGTGGAGGCTATCATCCTGTCTATGACACTCGAAGAACGCCGCCGGCCCGATGTGCTTAACGCCCGCCGTCGCCAGCGCGTCGCTCAAGGAAGCGGGACGACAGTCACCGAAGTGAACAATTTGTTGCGGCGGTTTTTAGATATGAGGAAACTCATGAAAAGCCCGGGCAAATTGAAAAAAATGATGGCCAGAGCCGGCTCCATGGGCACGCTCGGGCAAAACTAACGAAACCCAATATGGCAGTAGCAATCAGACTCCGCAGAGAAGGCACCCGCAACAGCCCTTACTACAAGGTTGTGGTGGCGGATAAACGCAGTCCTCGCGACGGAAAATTCATCGAAATCATCGGCTCCTACGATCCGAAAAAAGAAGGCACCAATTATCAGGTCAATCTCGACCGCATTGATCATTGGGTGAAAAACGGAGCGCAGTTATCCGATACCGTTCGCAGTATCGTCAAAAAAGCGCGGCAGGCCGCTTAACCCGCTATTAGCCATGGAGGAATTTCTCAACTTTGTCCTCCGCCGCCTCGCCGGGCGTCCCGAAGAAGTCTTCGTCGCTCACTCCGAGGAAGCCGGCAAGGCCGTATTTACGGTGCGTGCGCCACGCAGCGATATGCCACGCATCATCGGCAAACGCGGTCAAACAATTCAAGCTATCCGAGGCTTGCTCAACGCGGCAGCGACCAAGCACGGCGGCAAAGTGAAGTTAGTAGTTCCGGATTAATCTCATGAAACAACGTCTTCTTCTCCTCGCTCTCGCCCTTACCGTTGCACTCGCCGCTTCCTGCGAGCGCATCCCACCTTCCGTTAGTATTCCCGGCTACGGCAAAAAAGAAGCCGCCGAAGAAAAGACGGATGGGCGTCCGTTGGGAACCTCCGAAAATCCCCCCACGTTTTTCCCAAATAAAAAGGCGGAATAAAACCCGTCGGCCTACTCCGCAACTTCATGCGGCGCGGTAAGAACCCCCGAGATTCGCAAACAGTCGCCGAGGCGACGATATTTCGGATGTTCCAAATGGGCAGCTTGCGCCATGTGTTTCACACCACGTCCGCCGACAGCAGGAACATTTCCTCCGGCGAGGAGTGGGGCGACATAAAACACAACTTCTTGCACAAGCTGTGCATCGAAAGCACATCCCAATGTGTGCCCACCCCCTTCAAGAAGAACCTTCATTATTCCTCGCGCTCGTAATTTTTTCAGTACAGTCCGTAAATTTTTATCACGCATCACCAGCGTACGCTCACGCAGCGCATCGTGAAAAACGTTGGCATTCTCCGGTGGCAAAGAACGCGGTGCCCAAACAACGCGCCACGGCGGATCTCCCAAGGGCCGCACACCGCGCACGGTAAGCGCAGGATTATCCTCTCGAATCGTTCCAGCCCCAACCAAAACCGCATCCACCCGCGCACGCAGACGCATGGCGTCCGCTCGTGCCGCAGGTGATGTAAGCCACGGACTCTCGCCGGCGGGACGTGTCAATCGTCCATCGAGCGACATGCCACATTTGGCAATGACCCATGGTAATCCCGATGTCATGACCCAAGAAAACTCGGGATTAAGTGCCGCACATTCCTCCGTAAGAACCCCCGTCGTCACCATCACCCCGGCACGACGAAGAACGGCTAATCCGCGTCCCTGATGCTGCGGATTGGGATCGGTTGCGCCCACAACAACGCGAGAAATACCGGCATCAATCAGCGCCTGCGTACAAGGCGGTGTTCGTCCATAAGTTGAGCATGGCTCTAATGTGACATAAGCCGTCGCCCCTTGAGCGAGGGAGATTTTTTTCAAGGAATGCAATGCCACAATTTCGGCATGAGGTTCCCCGGCGCGCCGATGCCAACCTGCACCGACGATTTTTTTCCCACGCACAAGAACGCAACCGACGGCGGGGTTTGGGTGTGTTTTGCCCGCACCTCGCCGCGCTAATCGTAAAGCTTCACGCATGAATGCTTCATCTTGATGACGCGGGTTCATTGGCCTTCGATAAAAACTTTTCCCGCACGACGGCGCAAATGATGGTCGTTAGGGAGATTTATTTTAGCAGGAGGCGATGTGGAAATCGCCAAAAGTCGCGCACGTTCAATGGTGGCGAAATCAACTTCTGCTCCGATGTGATAACGCAGCCATGCACGCAAAAGACGCCGCTGATGAGCAAGGTGGAATGTCGAAAATAGGCGCGTCGAAATGGTTGGCAAAACCGCATCAGCAGCGACGAAAGACTCCAACCAATCATCTTCCGTCGCGAGAATCTCGCCGGCGCGTGCCATAGGTAAAATGGGGTCAAAACCCAGGGCGGTGGCGAGGGTTGGAATGACTTCGTTTCGCAGCCGATTGCGCGTGTGCGCGGGAGATGCGTTGGTTTCATCCGTACAAAAAGTTAGACGACATTTTGCTGCGTAATTCTCAATTTCTTCGCGGGTGAATGGCAGCAAAGGCCTCACAATGGTAATTCCTGTCGCATGAAGCGGCGCCCGCATTCGCAGTGCCGATAAGCCACGCATTCCACCGCCACGGGCTAAATGAAAAAGCATCGTCTCGGCAACATCATTGGCATGATGCGCGAGAAAAACTGTCGCCGCATCGTGTTTTCGTGCCACTCGCGTAAGAAAAGCACGTCGCAAAGTGCGTGCTGCTTCCTCCAAAGTTTCCTTTTTCCTTCGCGCTCGAGCACGCGTGTCACCACGCCCGCTTTCAAAACACAACTCCCTTTGCTTCGCCAATTTTCGCACCCATTTAGCGTCATGATCGGCCGCTGCCCCGCGCAAACCATGATGAAAATGCGCCACAATGAGATGTGAAAAATTTGCGCGTTGGAGGAGATCGAGAAGAACGACCGAATCGCAGCCGCCGGAAAC
The DNA here is from genome assembly GCA_039807035.1 of Chthoniobacterales bacterium. GTDB lineage: Bacteria > Verrucomicrobiota > Verrucomicrobiia > Chthoniobacterales > JACTMZ01 > JACTMZ01. The sequence goes on along the minus strand of JBDHQL010000001.1, from coordinate 29,195 downwards.
TCCCATGATTGCCGGTGCATTTCGCGGAATACCCTCAAGGCTTACGACCAAGCGCGGCAGGAGATCATCCACATTGTTCATGAGACTAAGCAGCCGTAATTTTTTCTACCCCGAAGTAAGCGTGCAATGCCGGGGGAAGATGCACCGATCCATCGGGCTGAAGGCCATTTTCCAGCAACGCCACGTAGAGACGTGCGAGTGCCGTGCCTGAACCATTGAGGGTGTGGCAAAATTGATTTTTCCCATCAGCACCTTTGTAACGCAGTGCCATCCGGCGTGCCTGATAATCTCCGAAATTTGAACAGCTCGAAACCTCCAACCATCCGCCATGCCCGGGTGCCCATACCTCGATGTCGTAAGTGCGAAGGGCACTAAATCCGAGATCGCCGGCGCACAATTCAATGACGCGATAAGGAAGTTCGAGACGTTGCAACACGCGCTCGGCATCGGCGGTAAGGCTCTCCAGCTCGACAGCGGAATGTTCGGGAAGCGTTATTTTCACGAGTTCGACTTTGTTGAATTGGTGCATACGAATCAGCCCTCGCGTATCCCGTCCCGTCGCTCCCGCTTCGCGCCGAAAACATGGCGTGTAAGCCGCATAGCGACGCGGCAATGTGTCCGCCGCAAGAATTTCTTCGCGATGAAAATTCGTCACCGGAACCTCGGCTGTCGGAATAAGAAAAAGGTCGGCATCCGTGACGCCAAAGGCATCCGCTTCAAACTTCGGAAGCTGCCCCGTGCCCGTCATGGTCGCACGATTCACAAGCAAAGGGGGTGCCATTTCGGTATAGCCATGCTCGCGCGTGTGCAGATCGAGAAGAAAATTGAGAAGAGCACGTTCCAAACGTGCTCCTTGGCCCGTATAACACATAAAGCCACTGCCGCTTATTTTTGCCGCTCGCTCGGGATCAAATAAACCCAAGCGCGTGCCGATGGCGACATGGTCTTCGGCAATGGGAGCTGCCGGTGTGCCCCATGTGCGAAGGACGGGATTGCACGAGGCATCACGGCCTGCGGGAATGTTTTCATGGGGAAGATTGGGGATCGAAAGCAGGAGTTCACGCTGACGACATTCCGCAGCGGCGGAGGCTTGTTGCAGAGATTCCATTTCACTTCCGAGAGCTTTCGACGCGTCTTCAAGCGCGGTGCTATCTTCTCTTTTTGCGCGACGCATCCCAATTTCTTTGCTGAGACGTTTGCGCTCGGATTGCAAATGCTGCCAGCGCGTTTCATTGGCCCGACGTTCGGCATCTACTGACAAAACTTCATCAATCATGGAAGCAAACTCCGCACTGCGAAGAGCGAGGCGGGTTTTAATGGCGTCCGGAGTTTCACGAATGAAGCGAATATCGAGCATGGTTCGGCGAGGGTAGCGCGATGGGAGGGCGGATGCCAAGCGGCGGAATCTGTTGTGACAAATGCTACAACGATTTTATAGTGGGTAAAACTTCTACCTGTGCAATTCCGCGACTATTACAAAACCCTCGGCGTGTCTAAGACCGCAAGTGCTGACGAAATTAAAAAAGCCTTCCGCAAGCTGGCGCGGCAACACCACCCCGATTTAGCGAAGGACAAAAAAGCGGCAGAGGAAAAATTTAAGGAAATCAACGAGGCATACGAAGTACTCGGCGATGCGGAAAAGCGGAAAAAATACGATGAACTTGGCCCTGATTGGCAACAACCCGGCGGTGGGTTCCGTCCGCCCCCGGGCTGGCAACAAGCAGGTGGTGGATTCGGGAGAGGCGGGGGTGGTTTTGAGGAAGAGTTCCAATTTGGCGGAACAGGATTTAGCGATTTCTTTGAGCAGTTTTTTGGACGCTCGGCGCGTGGCGGGCGTCCGGGCAGTGCCTTTGGCGGGGCAGAAGCTCCCTTACGCGGGCAAGATGCAGAAGCGGATATTATGGTGACGCTGGAACAAGCCTTGCATGGAGCAAGCCGACAAATTTCTTTCACGCGGGGACGTTCGGGGAAGGTCGAAACTTACACGGTGAAAATTCCCAAAGGTGTTCGTGAAGGGCAGCGCATTCGCCTTGCAGGTGTCGGCGGAGAGGGCCGGGGCGGGGGTGGAGCCGGTGATTTGTTTTTGCGAGTGCGTTTTGAGCGTCATCCAGAATTTACCGTCGAAGGCAGCGACGTCATTCACGAAGTAGAATTAGCGGCTTCGAAAGCAGTGCTGGGATGCGAGGTGGCGATTCCGACATTGGATGGACGGGCAAAACTCAAGATTCCGCAAGGCACGCAAAATGGGCGCAAGTTTCGTATTTCCGGCAAAGGAATGCCGGAGCGGGGCGGAACGCGGGGCGATTTTTATGCGGTCATTGATGTCCAACTTCCTACATCACTCAACGCCACAGAGCGTGCAGCATGGGAGGCTGTCGCCAAGTCCGGCGGATAATTTTTCGTCAAACTATTATGAGCGACTCAACCGCAATCTCGGCACTTCGAACGACCGCAAAAAATGGATGGGTGCGGGCTATCGTGCCGGTGTTGGTGGAATCGGTGACGGAAAAAACATCCCGTGATGGAAAACCTTTTTTAGAGGTACAACTCTGCGATGCCTTGGATCGTTTTGTTCTCCGCGTGTGGACAGACAACGCACATTACGAGGCATGTCAATCTTTGGCCCTTGGAGCCTGCTTGCGATTGGAGGGTGAGTTTCATGTGCATCCTACCTTCGGACTGGAAGCACGACGCTGGAGTTTTCAGGCATTGGAAGGTGAAGAAAAGGACGCCTTCCTTGCGGGACCGGTGGAACTTCGAGAGCGGCAGGAAGTGGATTACAATTTCATCGTCGCCGAAGTCGAAAGTTTACAAGAGCCACGCCTTCATACTTTGGGAATGGCTTTTCTGGAAAAATTCGGAACGCGTTTTCGACGAACGGCAGCGGCGCGTTTTTTTCATCATGCACGCCGTGGAGGACTTGTGGAACACGTTGCGCAAATGATGCGCTATGCGGAAGGTATTTGCAGTGCCAACGTACACCTTCATCACGACTTGCTTATTGCGGGAGTACTTTTTCATGACTGCGGCAAACTCTGGGAAAACTGCGTGGAAGAAAGCGGCTTTGCTATGCCTTTTGACGAGCGCGGAGAATTACTTGGGCATATCACCATTGGAATTGAGCTCATTAACTCGCTCTGGAAAACACTACCATCGGAAACTTGGAATGAACTCACTCCGAGCAGCGAAGATGTGCGTTTGCATCTACTCCATCTCATAGCGTCGCACCATGGGGAATTAGAGTTTGGTTCGCCTGTGCAGCCAAAGACGCCCGAGGCTGTCGCGCTACACTACATTGACAATCTTGACGCCAAGTTAGAAATGCTGACGCGTGGATACGAGAGCGGCGCGACGGTGGCTGATCGTATCTACGATAAAGTTCGCCCACTCAATATCCGCCCCGTGGCTCCATTGGCCTCGGGAACATGACAACAACCTTCCGGCGTTGGTGCCTTATCGGTGCAATTTTCGCCATCGCCTGGTGGGGATTTTCTGACGCTGCGCTCGGTGACGAAACGGATTCGCTGCCTGCACCACCTGCGTATGCGACAGTTTTTTCCACATGGCTTCCAACATCCGTGCAGGGTGGTATTGTCCGCGACGCCATGGTGAAACGCATGGTAAATTCGCTTGTTCAGGCGGCAGCCGGAAAAACCGACATCGTCGCCGCATGGAAAACATTCATCCGCATCCAAGACCGTATTGGCATCAAAGTTTCCACCACCGCCGCGCCCGTTTCCTCGACGCACATGGCTATTGTAAAGGCGATCACCGAAGGACTCCTCGCCGCAGGTGTACCCGCGGACAACATTATCATTTGGGACCGCAGGCAGGAGGACCTCGACCGCGCGAAACTAAGTCGCCTCGACCCGCCTTTTCGTGTGATAGGAACCGACCGTGCGGGCGGGTATTCCGAAAAGGCAATCCTTACGGTACCGATCATGGGAAAGCTAATCGCAGGTGATCACGAATTTTCTCCAATACGAACGGAGCAAGTCAGCAGCCGCAGTCACCTTTCGTCCATTCTTGCCGACAAAGTGGATAAAGTCATTCACGTACCCGCTTTGGCCGATAGCGTATTTGCAGGCGTGACCGGCGCGGTTTCCGGCATGGTGTTGGATAATTTGGACAACTGGCGACGTTTGGCGCGAGCACCGCAATACGGTGACCCCTATTTACCGGAAGCGTATGCAGATTCACGCATTGGCGGCAAAGTCGTGCTGACCATTCTCGATGCTTTGCGTCCACAATATGCAGGGGGGCCATTTCCCGGCGCAGGATACCAAGTGAACTACGGTGCTATTTTCGTCTCACGCGATCCCGTGGCATTGGATGCCATCGGAATGCGCTTGTTAGACGGATTCCGACGCGATGCGGGATTCCCGCCCTTGGCGAAATATACGGCATGGCTTCAATCTGCGGAGCACATGGGATTGGGATTCGCTTCGGAAGATAAAATTAGAAATATCCGCATCATTCCCGAGGGCGAAGTCCGCAAGGTACAGCCATGACAGAAAACGAAATTCTTCGGCAAACATCGCGGTCCTTTTATTTAACATTGCGACTGCTTCCGCGTTCAGTCCGGCCCGAGATTTGCCTCGGGTATTTGTTAGCACGCGCCACGGACACTATTACTGATTCCTCTCTCGCAGGACGAAACCAGCGCTTAGAAATTTTGCATGTGGCACGACGAAGTATCGGGCATGACGAAATTGCGGGCTACATCGCCAACAACTGGACGGTGCCACAACTTACGGCGGGAGAAAATCATTTGCTGACACGATTACCCACCTTGTGGCGGCGCATGAATCGTCTTACGCTTCCTGAACGGCAATTTCTCGAGGTTGTTATAGATCACATTCTCGAAGGTCAAATTTTTGATTTAGAGTACTTCAATGATAGGTCGGCAGCACTCACCCACGAAGAACTTGAACACTACACGTATCTCGTCGCCGGAAGCGTGGGCGAATTTTGGACGCGCATCGGCACCGAGAAAATTCGTCCGTTTTCTTCCGATCCGATGGAAGTGATGCTCCAACGCGGACGGCACTATGGGCAGGCTTTGCAATTAATCAACATTCTGCGCGATCGTCATGCCGATGCTACACTTGGGAGGAATTACATTCACACAAACGACGTCGCCCATTGGCTTGTCATGGCACGGCGATGGTTAGCGGAGGCGACGCCTTATTGCATGGCACTGCATTCCGGACGGCTGCGCTATGTCACCTTGTTGCCGGCACTGCTTGGATGGCGGACGCTTCGCCTTATAGAAACCCATCTCGATCATCCCGCCGCTGTAAATAAAGTCTCTCGTTGCGAGGTGCGGCAATGGATGTTCCGTTCACTAACGGCTTGGGGTTCCTCAAAAGCGATTCCTTCGCTTGTTCGTGCGGCGATGATCAATAAAGAGCCAACACAACAGCCACTAGAATAAGGATGCTGCCAAGAACACGCAGCGCAAATATCTTTCGATCCAATGTCGCCTCGGCAACGCCGATTTGACGTGCGACAAACGCAAGGATAATCAGACTCCACAAACCCCGCGAGCTGTACACCACATTCACGCCGGTGGCATCTCCGAAGAGCGCAATAGCGATAGCCACGCCTGCGGATTGGGCGATAAGCACGACGACGCCGATGCTTCCCCACGTCCATGCACCCGCTTGTAATGGGCGTTTACGCCGCAGCGCGTGAGGTAAAAGCAGAGGAAAAGAAGCCACGGCGACTGTTCCAAACATCACGGGTAAAAAGAGGGTGAATCCCACCCGTGGTGCGCCTGCCTGCGTAATAACATCCGTCGCCGAAAAACATACTGCCGCAAAAATGGCCCAACCGGCTGTTGCCAATGGACGTGATGAGGAGCGGCGAGGGCCGGCATGGAGAAGCATAACGCCTACCATGGTGAGAAAAACGGCGATCCATAAACTCATCCCGGAACGGCTTCCGGGCAGCGCAAGACTCATGAGAGCCACAAAAACCAACTTGCTCGCCAGTGCAGGTGTGGCGATAGAAACATCGCCCGTCGCCAACGAACGAAATGTCCCAACTTGTCCGGCAAAAAAGAGAGCACCTGCAATTACGGCGGAGGACGCTGCGGCAAAATGCCATGTCTCGTGTCCAAAAAAAAGCATGGGGATATAAATGACCATCATCCCAACATTGGTGATAAATGCGACGGCCCAGCTATTGGCACCACGCGAAATCGCGACCTTAATCATAATCGCTGCCGCCGCGTAAAGCATCGCGCATACCAAGGGCAGAAGAAGTGGAAGACGGATGCTCAAAATAAACTTTGCAAGCGATCATGCCTGCAAACAGCACTCTCAAACACGAAAAATTGCTCCTAATTTTTTCCCAAGAATAAGGCTCGCCCCCAAAATCGTCACCGCAAGAAAGGCCATGGCCCACACCCCAAGGGCACTCGCAATAAAACGCCCTTCGCCGAGCAATTGATAAAGCTCATAAATCGCTTTGGTAATGGGATAGTCCTGCTGCTTTTGGGCCAGCAGCAAGGAATCGGATACCTCGAGCATGGCGAAGGAAAATGCCAGGAGTCCCCCAGCCACTAGATTGGCCGCAATGAGCGGCAAGGTAATGCGATGCAGCGCACGCATGGGCGCCGCGCCAAGATTTCGCGCCGCCTCTTCGAGCGTTTCACTCGTCTGTTGAAAACCCGCTGCCGCTGATCGTACGACATACGGCAGTCGCCGCACCGCATAAGCAATGACGAGTAAAATGAGAGGGTCCGTCACGGGATTGAGCGGATGAAAAAATTTTCCTTCCTGCGTCATGGCCAAATATCCAAAAGCCAACACCAAGCCAGGCACAGCGAGAGGCATCATGGCCAGTGCATCGAGAAAATGACGTCCCGTGATGCGGGTGCGCACGACGATGTAGGCAATAGCGATACCCAACACCAAGTCCAGCATCACCGCTAGACCCGCATAACGCAGGCTATTGCGAATAGACGACAACGTCAGCTCATGCCCCAACGCCATCTCAAAATGCGAGAGGGTGAATGAGTCCGGAAAAATCGTCCCATACCAATCACCGGAGAATGCTACGAGAATCACGCTGATGTGAGGGAGGACAGCGAGGAAAAATACGGTGCCAAATACCAAGGTGCAGGCCATTCCCGCAAGCCGTCCAATACGACGTGGCCCCCCTTGACTTGTCGCCTTGGACATCATCGCATGGGACGAACGTCCAAAGAGAAATTTGCTCATCGCATAAAGCAAAACAGCGGAGAGCAGCATCACGGCAACCAACGCGTAGGGGAATGGATTGCCACCAATGTCTTTGATGCCATTAAAAACTTGGACCGAGGCAATGCGCGTAAAATCAAACATGAGGGGGACACCGAGTTCGGTGAAGGACCAAATGAACACAATCGTTCCCCCTGCAAACAGCCCGGGCATAATCAGCGGCAAGGTGATGCGGAAAAATTTTCTTAATCCGGTGCAACCCAAGTTTTCCGCTGCTTCTTCCATCGCGGGATCAATGTTGGCCAATGCCGCGACGGCATTGAGGTAGATGATGGGATAAAGATTGAGGGCGATCATCACCGCGACGCCCCAAAAACGTCCGATGCCCAGCCAATCAATGGGTGTTGCAGGATTTTGCATCCCTAACCACACCAGTAAGGCATTGAGCGAGCCTTGCTGACCGAGAATTTGCCGCACGCCAATCGCCCCGACAAAAGGCGGGAGAATCATGGGGACAAGGATGAGCGCACTGAGGAGCGTTTTTCCCGGAAATAAAAAGCGATCCGCCGTCCATGCCAGTGGCAGCGCAAACAAAAGCGTGAGCAGCGTCACAGCGACTGCGAGGAGAAAGGAGTTGGCGAGTCCTTCAAGGTAAATCGGATTTCGGAATACTTCGATAAAATAAACCAACGTAAAATTGCCGCTGCGATCGGCAAACGCTCCGCGTAATGTTTCTACGATGGGCCAGATAAAGAAGCATCCCATGAACGCGAGGACGCCCGCAAAAACGCTAATGGAGAGCCAACGTGGCATTACAATCCTTTCCGCGCCAGCTCGGCGGCCTCCTCGTATTGACGTCGTAAACGTCCGCTTAAATCCCGAATCAGCCGCACTTCGCCAAGACGATCCGGTGATTTAAGAATGGGTAAAATTTCCTCTCGGCATTTGTCGTAATCGAACATGGAGAGGCCCGAAAATCGCGCCGTTGCCTGCGGTGGAAAATCGGCAGCGACCAAAGCACGCCATGCTTTGACTTGTTCTTGATGTGTGTCCATCGCCATAGCACGAATGGCCAATCCCAAAACACGAAAAAGCGGGCTTGTCCATGCTTCGTGATAATGAAAACTTTCTGCTTCCACGTAGGGATTGATGCCCGGATCGGAGCGATACGGCTCATTAGCTGCCACGTAAAAATCCTTACGTACAGGCAACCGCCGCAGGGCAAATCGCTCAGGCCCGCCGGGTGAACCCACTTTGAAATTCCACAACTTCTGACCTTCGGGCGAGAGAACATAGGCCATAAACGTACGCGCTATCTCCGCATGAGGTGCCCCACGCAACATGGCTATCGGGTCCACGCCCAAGGACGAACCGCTTGGCGGCGTGATGTATTGCAATCGCGAAGTTCCATCCGAACGACGTACGGCTTCACTTTGAAAACGCCCGTAAAAATCAATACACATTCCGGCGGCGGCATCCCCTTGTGAAACATCCAGCGGAACCTTCGAAGCTGCATCGGTAAAAAATCGAGCGTTGGCAGAAATTTTTTGGATGAGGGACAGACCCTCACGCCAACCCGCTCGCACGGCTTCCGCTTCGTTGTCCGGAGAGCGTGCGAGATGCTCTTGAATTTTTTGCTGAATAATTTGCTCAAAAGCCTTCGCCGCAGAGCCACTTTGCGTGGGGTCAGCTAAGGCAATTTGCCCGACGAGAGCCGGATTCGCGAGATCACTCCATGCGGTGGGGGCGGCAACGATTCCAAGGCGTTGCAGCGAGTCGGTATTACTACAAATGCCAAAGCTGGAAATGGCCGTCCCAATCCATCGCCCTTCCGCATCATAAAAGGGTTCGCCCGACACTTTTTGCGGAATCACATCTTCTCGAAACCACGCCGGATGCGTTTCGAGAATTCCGGCATTCACGAGGCGTCCGGCTTTAGCTTGTTGGACAAAATCATACGTGCCGCCACCGAAAAAGAGATCAATCCCAATGCCAACATCCGAATTGAGAAAAGCCCGCCGTGCCGCTTCGGCAGGCGTATCTCGCGCAGGGTCGGCGCCCAAGACAATCGCCGGATTATCAAATGCACCGCTGACCGTGGCATCCCATGATTTTCCTAAATGCTGCACCCAATAATTGCGAAATGCGGCGGTGTACTCCGACGCTAAGTAACGGGCAATTTCCGAGCCACCGCCCGGTACCCGCCAGTCTAGTTGAACATCGCGCCCCGTTTTCTCGCGATAATAATGACGAAATGCCGCCGTAAATTCATGGCGAATGGCTTCATTATGCGGCGAGATAATCACGAGATGATCCGTCTGCTCGGGCGCAATCGGTGCTGTGGATCGGGGCCTCATGGCAAACGGAACTCCGAGAATCACCACGAGAGCTGCAAGAATCAGGCTAATGCGCAAAACCATGGATCAGGCGGGGAGAATGACGACATCATCAGGCGCCACGGTGAGGCGGACGGGAGTGTGTGTGTTCACCGCACGAGGGCGTGGATTAAGTTCAAAAACTTTCATCACGATTTCGTCACAGCGAATGCGGTATTGTGCTGTTTCTCCCAGATAGACTCGTTCCTCCATTTGCCCGATGAGGCAGTTATCGGCGGCCGAGTCAGCATCGCCCTCGTGATGAATCACCCACGCTTCGGGACGAATAGACAAATGAACATTCGTGCCAGGCGAAGGCTGCCACTCGCTTTTTCCGGCAATGCCCCAAAAACGAGCGTGAGGAGTTTCGACGCGCATTTTTCCATCGCCAGTTTCAATAATGCGTCCCTCCAGAAAATTCGTTTCGCCAATAAAGTCGGCCACGAAGCGGCTATGCGGACGGCGATAAATTTCTTCCGGCGTTCCGATTTGTGCAATACGTCCTGAGCCTATAATGGCCATGCGGTCGGCAATGGAAAGCGCCTCTTTTTGATCGTGAGTGACGTAAATGGCGGTAAGCCCAAATTCTTTGCACACACGTCGAATTTCACCGCGCATTTCCAAGCGCAACTTGGCGTCGAGATTGGAGAGAGGTTCGTCGAGAAGCAGGCAACGCGGACGAATCACCAGCGCACGAGCGAGTGCCACACGCTGTTGCTGGCCGCCGGAAAGCTCGGTGATTTTACGCTGCGCGTAGGCATCCATGTGAACATCCGTCAAAGCACGGGCTACACGCTCTTTAATTTCCCCGCGTGCAACGCGACGTTCTTCGAGTCCAAAAGCCACATTTTTGGCCACGGTCATGTGCGGCCAAAGCGCATAACTTTGAAACATCATGCCCGTATTTCGCTTATGCGCCGCAAGCCGCGTCACATCTTCGCGATCAAAAAGAATGCGCCCGCTCTCCGACATTCCGAGTCCGGCAATCTGACGCAAAAGAGTCGTTTTTCCGCAACCACTCGGGCCCAGCAAAAAAAACAATTCGCCCGCTTCAATCCGCAAATTCACCGCATCCAACGCCACCACATCGCCAAAACGTTTGGTAAGATTTTCAATAGTGATAGAAATCATGAGCGAAAGTTTTTAACGCTCTGATGTCATATTCTTATTGGAGGAAAATGTCCCGATGTTAGCGCGGGATTTTTTGAAAAGGGTGGGGCGACCAACTTGGGGACATGAGGGTTTGCCTATGAACCATTCTCACTTGCGATTCCTATTCGTTCGAACTTATGAGAACACGGTCGAGACGACCGTGCCCCCTGGTTTTTTTGGAATTATTTAGGACTTGTCAGAATGGTGGGGATTGGGCATAGTAGGCGACTATTTTTTGAAATATGGCTAAGACTTCTTGGAAGGAGCGCGAAAAGCGCAAACGTAAAACTGTTGAAAAGTATGCTACCCTGCGGGCGGAGCTAAAGGCGAAAGGCGACTATTTGGCTTTGGCGCAGCTTCCGCGCAATGCAAGTCCGGCACGGCTTTCTAACCGTTGTCGCGTCACGGGGCGCAAACGGGCTTTCCTGCGTGAATTTCAAATGTCGCGTCTCACCTTTCGTGAACTGGCCTGTGCGGGCCTCATCCCTGGAGTCACCAAAGCAAGTTGGTAACCGTACAAGCCGAGTACGGTCTCCCAAGGCCGTTCTGCTTTTAGGCCTGCCGGAGTCTGTAAGGGCTCCGGCAGTTCTTTTTTTGTCCGATGCAATTTGCAATTTTTAGCGTTATCGCCACAGCTCCCACGTCAGAATTTTCCGGCGGTGTGGATGGCATTTTTTTCCGTTTGCTCGCGGTATTAGCTCTCGTCTTGCTCAATGGCTTTTTCGTAGCGGCGGAGTTTGCAATTGTCAAAGTTCGCAACAGCCAGCTCGATGCGCTCGCGGATCAGGGTGAAAGCAAAGCGGTGCGGGCACGTAAAGTGACGGCACATCTGGACGAATACCTTTCGGCAACACAGCTTGGGATTACGCTCGCGAGTCTTGGATTAGGTTGGTTGGGTGAGCCATTTTTAGCGGCGATGATTCAACCTGCACTGCACTATGCAGGCATCACCTCCGTGCCGGTGATTCACGGCATATCTTTTGTCTTCGCCTTTTCCATCATCACCTACCTGCACATCGTCTTTGGGGAACTGGCACCAAAATCATTGGCCATTCGTAAAGCCGTGCAAGTGACCCTCTGGGTCAGCTGGCCGCTGGGGATTTTTTACAAACTGTTCAAACCCGCCATTTGGTTTCTTAACGGCAACGCCAATGCGTTTTTGCGTACCGTTTTGAAAATTGATCCCGTGATGGAAGCCGGTCATGCGCACAGCGAAGATGAGCTGCGGCTGATTCTTGCGGAGGGCAATGACACCAAAGAAGCGATGTCCTTGGGTAATGAAATCCTCATCAACGCGCTCGACATGCGCAAACGCGTGGTGCGCGATATTATGACGCCACGTGGTGAGGTGGTGTTTCTGGATTTGGATGATGGCTTTGAGCAAAACCTTCGCGTGGCGCATGAATCGGGGCACACACGATTCCCGCTTTGCCGTGGGCATTTGGATGATGCTGTTGGCCTCATCCACATCAAAGACCTCCTCGCTCCCGCCACCGAGAAAAAGACCGATCTTTTTTCTATCAAGCGCGAGCTTGTTCATGTGCCTGAAATGATGCCGCTGGAGCGCCTGCTTAAATTTCTTCTCGGCAAACATGCGCACCTTGCACTCGTACTTGATGAATATGGCGGCGCGGTTGGCATGGTAACCCTCGACAACGTACTCGCGGAATTGGTGGGCGATATTCAGGACGAATTTGATACGGCGGAGACGGAGTGTCGTCAGGTCGGCGAGGGTGAGTACATCATTGATGGGGCGACAGCCTTGCACGATTTGGATGACCTGATTGGCCTCCATATTGAAAATGCCGATGTCAGTACCATCGGTGGCTATGTCACGCATCTCTTCGGCCATTTACCCAAGCAAGGTGAAACTGTTTCGTCGGATGGATTTGATTTTACGGTAAGTCAAACCGATGGACGCCGAATTTTAAGCGTTCACGCCAAGCGGCAGCCACCGGTGAATGGGGATGTATAGCGAGCGTAAAGTGCAGCGGAAAAGCCGTAGCGGAAAAGGCATTCAGTCCACGAGGGCGCGGGCTGAGGACAGCCGAGGCGGCTGTGATACCCACAAGGCACCCGAGTGAGCCAACGCGTTTATTTGCGCAGGCGGCGGCGGAAGGCGTAGCCGCCAAAACCAACACCGGTGAGCGTTAGTAACACGAGGGTGGCAGGTTCGGGGATGACAGTGAGGGTGCTTGTGGATTCGACAAAACGGTAGGTCTTACTATTTTCCGTGCGCTCCCAAATATTGGAACCCATGTCGGTAAAAGTACCCAGCGTACTGGCCACGGAGAAAGTGCTATTGTAGCCAATCGTTCCGGTGGCAATCGTCCACGAATCGTTATCGGTCGTTCCCGCGATCGTGAGATCAAAAACAAAATCCCCATCGAGGCTAATTGTGCCGCCGCTGTTGATGAGTTGATTATTGACGCCACTGGCACCGATGGAAAACCGCAGCTGAGCGTTGTCATGAAGGTTAAGCGTTCCAGCGGTCACCGTAGTGTTGCCGGTGTAGGTATTGGTGCCCCCCAAGACTGTTGTGCCAGACCCTGCAAAAGTAAGACCTGCGTTCGTTGAAGTTCCAGAGATGTTGCCATTTAATTCACGAGCATTTCCCGTCACTGTATTTGTGATTGTTCGTGTTGCTGAACCTAAAGAAACAGCACCGCTGAATGTCCATTTTCCAGTTCCCGTGAAAGCAAAATCCCCACCTAAATCAATGTTTTTGTTCAAAAAATTAACTCCTGAATTTCCTTGAAGTGTTCCACCGTTGATCGTCAGAGTGGCATTGGGACCACCGAAAGCACGACCACCCGTTGCAATTACTGTTCCTGCGTTTAGCGTAAACTTTGCTCCCGAACTTGGATCACTTGCCGTTCCCGCACCAATATTCCAAGTGCCGTTGCCATTTTTAGTCCAAATATTATTGGTACCCGTCGTCGAACGATTCTGCGATGTCCACGTCAACGTCACCCCATCGGCAACAGTCACCACACTTCCACCTGACTTAGATGCAAGGGTATTATTTGCGGTAATCGTCGTATTAGCATTAACCGTAATGTCACCAACGTAAGCTGAGGCAAAACCTAAGATGGAAGCTGCGCTAAAAACAACATCACTACTCCCAGACCATGCCGTCGTGAAGGGCCCATTGGTTGACGCCCCCCAGTTGGCAGCTGTCCATGTATTGCTTGCGCCATTGGTATTCCAATAAAGCTGCGCAAAAGCTGAGTTGCCATGCAAGAGAAGAAAACCGACAGCAAAGGTGAGAAGATTTTTCATGAGAGGGGATAGGTTAAGGGTTAATAAGTGATGCCAATACAAAAAACTATTTGCGAGTCCTTGTGAAGGTAAGCCAATTTTTCAAAGATCGGCAAAGAAATCACCTTGGGTGGCATGAAGAGGGGGAGGGTGATATTCTGCGAAAAGACTGCGAAATGCACAGCGGCGGGCGATTTCCATGATGGCTTCCGCATTGGGGCAAATGGCGAGGGCATCGAGTGCCACGGGAAGGGGAAGTTGGGTTTCCAAGCGAACCAATTCGAGATTGGCGCGAAGGCGATCCGTGGATGCGGCAATTTTTTCCCGTAGTTTGTCGTTTATTATCAACGCAGGATTCTCCGCCAATAAAGCGACAGGCCCGTAGTCACGCACCAATTTCGATGCTGTTTTCGGGCCTATGCCCTCAACGCCCGGGATGTTGTCCACGGCATCACCCGTCAATGCGAGGACATCGGGAATTTGTTCCGGCGGAACGCCCCATTTGGCTTCAACTTCGGGGATTCCAAGCAAGGCAAAGCCGGCGGACGCCTGTTCTACATCGGTTTTATTTGTCGAATAAATCGTCACTCCCGATTCCACGAGGGCGTAAATATCCTTATCATTGGTCGCAATTACGACCTCTCCCGCATCACCACGTCGCATGGCGGTGGCATAAGATGCAATTAAATCATCCGCTTCGTGTCCGGGAAGGCGAACATTGCAAATGCCCAGAGCGGCGACGGCTTCCTCGATGACGGGAAATTGAACGCGCAAATCCTCGGGCATTTCAGCGCGTTGTTGTTTGTAGGACGGGAGAAGTGCCATACGCCGTTCGGGAAGGCCGGCATCCCACACAACGGCAGCCGCATCGGGTTTGACATCGGCAAGCATTTTGCGAAGAGCCTTTACAAAACCAAACACCGCATTGGTAGGCTCGCCCTGCGGATTTGTGAGTCCACGAATGGCAAAATACGAACGGTAAGCGTAGTAATGACCATCAATGAGGAGGAGGCGCATGGGAAAAGGCTACGTGGAGTCAGGACTCTCGAAAAGATCGGGTTGTTCGCATTTCTGCGCAGCGGCAGCTTTTGCGGGAAGCTCCACATCGAGGTGTGAAGCCAAGCGGTAGGCGGTTTCTACGGCCATGCCTTCGTAATGGTTGTTGGCCAAAATGTAGATTGTTTCCACATCACGATGGCACCGCAGCTTGGTGGCCCAATGCGTGAGTGCTTTCTCGCGAGGCCAAAGCAGGCGGTCATAGCGATGCGTTTCTCGACCATCAGATTCGTACTTTGTGCGAAAATCTCCCAGCAAGCGAATATACAGGCGCGAGGAAGTGACAGCGAAAAAACCAAAGACCGTATGTTTTTCCTTTTCCAAAGGAAGGGTGTCAGCCCACACCAAGGTCACGTCATGGCTTTTCAACAAACGAGCAATGCGTGGCATTTCCCAACTTTCGTCGCGAAACTCGATCGCCAGCGGTACCGCTTGAGGCCACGCCCGTAGGAAAGCCCGCAAAGCGATTTCCTCCGAGCGTCCGGCGTGAAATGACGGCGGCAACTGCAATAAGGCACAGCCGAAATGCGGGCCTAGTTCTTCGGCGAGTCGCTGCATCATAGCAATTTCCGGCGCGGGATTTTCCAGACGTTTTTCGTGACTGAGAGTTTTTGGCAACTTAGGACAAAAGCGAAATTCAGAACCGACCAACTCACTCCAATGTTTCACCGTTTGCGAGGACGGCATGTGGTAAAAACTCGAGTCCATTTCCACCACAGGAAAATGCTTCGCATAAAATTGCAGCCAACGATTGCGGGGCAATGACGTTGGATAAAAAACATCGCGCCAGTCATCAAAGCTCCAAGCGCACGTACCTACGAACACATGGTTGTGTCGCGGTGGGGAGCGGAACATAGTTCAGCCCTCCAAGGCGGGTTGTGATTTTTTGGTGCGTCGGAAAAGCCGGCGCATTTCGGAAGCCGTTTTCCCTTCGATATAGTAGGCGATGGCCGCACGACCAAGAGCGTAAGTTCCCGCACCGGCCACAGCGCCGGAGATCATATTGCCCCACACCGGAAAAATTTTCACTGCTGCCCGCGCCGCTTCACGGAAAGCCAATCCGACACCAAATCCCACGCCCAAGGATGCGGCAAATTCTCCGGCTAATTTCAGCGAGAATTCTCGTCCGCTCACGTAAATAATCAGCGACACCATGAACATTTGCAGGGTGAGAAGCACGGGGAAATCTGCCAGCGGAATGGGTTGCACGCCGATGATACCGGCGACAGCACCGAAGGATTTGAGAATGGTTCCCGCCAGACGCGCCTGCGCTTCACGTGCCGAAAGAAAACGCGCCATTTCCAACTGCGTTTCGGGCGGAAGATATTCGCAAAGGCGATCGCCCAAGGAGGCGCGTTCGCCGGACGAAAAGTTCTGACTCAATCCCGTTCGCAAAAGGCTGGAGGAAAAAATGACTGAAGAAGACGCGCCATTTTCTGCAAGGGCCGCCAGCACAGGTGTCACATCGTTCTTTTCACCAAGAACGAGAACTACAAGCCCGGGCGGGCCGCCGCCTTCACGCGGTGATGCTGCGGCGAGTACTTGCGCCGCACGTTGTGCATCTTCTGCAAGGCGTGGCGAGGATGCCGTGCCAATGAATAAAAACAAGTCAGCAGGATTTCCACTTAAGGTTCCGGTGTCTCGCAAGTCCGCCAATTCAAGCGTTCCCGTTCCATGCACGGACACCCACGGCCCACGCACCAAAGGCGCACGTAAAATTGTGTGCCCGGCGAGGGCATTGACAAATGCCGGAAGTTCAATACCGGCATCGCCGAGGATGGCCAGGCGCGGCGGACGCTGGATGAGAAAAACTTCCTTAATCGGGTCCAGCTCCTTCATGATCGGCCCCTGTAGCGGGCCCGGAAGTTTGTCAAGCAGCGCGGCGAGCTTTTCGTAAGCGGATAGCAAAACTTGGCGGCTCATAAAAATAAGGGGTTCAACGTGACGCCGTATCTTTCATCAATAGC
Organism: Chthoniobacterales bacterium; assembly: GCA_039807035.1. Taxonomy (GTDB): domain Bacteria; phylum Verrucomicrobiota; class Verrucomicrobiia; order Chthoniobacterales; family JACTMZ01; genus JACTMZ01. The sequence continues at coordinate 12,176 of JBDHQL010000001.1, read as the reverse complement.
TCAAATTCATCAACCGCACGTCGCCGTTCTTCCTCGCTAAGATGGTCAATAAAAAGAATTCCATTGAGGTGATCCACCTCGTGTTGAAGAGCGCGGGATAGCAAGCCTTCGGCTTCAAAGTCCACAGCATGCCCCTCTAAATCCACCCCGCGCACGCGCACCCATTGAGCGCGTTCCACGTCACCTTGCGTTCCGGGAATACTTAAACATCCCTCGAAACCAATTTCTCGCGCTGCGCCAAATTCCAATTCGGGATTGATTAAAATCATCGGCATGTGTTTGTGAACCGGGCGCAATTTTCCAGCGATGCGCAAAACGCTGGGACGATTTTTGACGCCACGCGTATCCAACACGATAATGCGCCGCGCCACACCCACTTGATTCGCCGCCAACCCGCATCCTTGCAGCTCTTCCATCGTATAAAGCATCTCCTCGGCTAAACGCCGCACTGCGTCGTCAATTACCTCAATCGGTGCTGCCTTGGCACGAAGAACCGGATGCCCCAGCAACGTGATGTTCACTTTTTCCATGACATATTATGGCACATTTTCCGTCGGTCGCGCCAATGCAGGAATGTTGCGAATACCCGCTTCACGCAGAGCGTCCATCACGCGAATGATCACGCGAAACGGCACATTTTCATCCGCCTGCAAAGCAACGCCACGCTCGGGTTGAGCGTCCTTCACACGACGCAGCTCCTCGGCAAGAACCTCCAATGTCACGGTGCGCCCATCGAGTTGGAGCGTGTCTTCGTTTTGAACTTCGAGGAGAACCGGCTCGTTTTTTGCTTCCGTTGGTGCGGCAGATTTTGATTCGGGAAGAACGATATTTAGTTGCGGAGAGTTTTTTCGAAACGTCGTGGTGACGATGAAAAAAATGAGCAGGATGGCGAGAATGTCTATGAGCGAAACGATGATAACCACCGGCGAGCGTCGTTTTCGCGTGTAGAATGGCCTTATCACGATGCCTCAGCGTTGTTCGGGATAACACTTAGCCAGCAAATCCGCCACGAGTCCTTCCATCGCCACCGCCATCGTTTCGATTTTGCGCTGAAAATAATTATGAGCCATGAGGCTTGGGACGGCGACCGCAAGACCGACGATCGTGGTGTTGAGAGCTTCGGAAATACCTCGCGCCACCGCGACTGGATCGCCACCACCACCACCGCCGAGATTGGCGAAAATGGAAACCAAACCCGAAAGCGTTCCCAACAACCCTAGCAACGGCGCCACACCCGTACTCATTTCGAGAATGGCGAGCCCGCTTTCCATTTTTACGATTTCATGACGCGCCCGCACTTGTACCGCTTCGATGTTTTCCTGCCGCGACCAATTCAAATGCGAGAGACACACCGAAACAATACGAGCGAGCGGAGAATGTCCCGATGCGGCGATGTCGGAAATTTTTTGCAAAGAATCTCCCGGTTGCAAATTCTCCACAGCAGCCTCCAGTTCCGGTGGAATGATGGATTTTTCTCGCAGAACACGCGCTCGCAAAATCATCACCGCACCCGCCCCCACTGAGAGCAAAAGGAGCAATGCCATGAAAAATCCGCCTCGGACAAAAAAGTCTATCGTCGCTGATAATGTCGCACCCATGCTTAATTGGTAATTATGCTAAAACTGAAATCTATTTCGATTTGCCCTCCCTCCAACGCGGGCAACACGTCCGGCGGAATCGGCGGGATTTCGGCAGCTAAGATAGACTCGACGGTGACGATTTCAAAACTTTCATTGGAAGTATTTGAAAGCACACGCGGATGATGGGCCTTTCCGTTTTTGTCTATGGAAAATAAAACGGTAACGGTTCCGTAGTTAAACATATCGAGCCGCGAGCCGATATAGTAATACCAACTTGAGCCAACGGCATCGCTGATGGCCTTGCGATAACGCCCGAGCGATGTGGATTGTGATGCTACGGAGGCGCGGCCCGCGCTATCAATGCTGCCCCGCAATCGCGTGGCGCGAGCCTGACGTTGAAAAGCCGGACGCGGTGGTGGCAACGCAGGGGGGGGGGCTTGTTTTTCCTTGGGCGGCTCGCGTAAAGGTTCAGCCTTGGCAAGCAAACCAATTCCTTCGGATTTTTGGGATGCTTTCTTGGGAGGTTCCGCTTTTTTGGGCTGTGGTTTTTCGGGTGGCGTTGGGGGCGTTGGCGGTGCGGGCGGACTTTCGGGCGCCGGCGGTGCCTCGGCAGGTTTAGCAAGAGCAAGAGGCGTTGTTTCCATTTCCAAAGCCGCCTGCTCGCGTCCTTTCTGCGTGGGAACCGGCTCGGAACCCTGCGCTTTTTCGGGAGAAGATGCCGCAGTATGGCGATCGGATTCAAACGCCTTTTGCTCCGGTTTCGCACTCTCCGGTACCGTGGTGTTCACGTAGAGCGGCTTGGAAGAAACCGTGGGGGGGATAACAAATGTCACGGAAATATCTTCGGGTGGCTCAGGCAGTGGTTGTGACTCTACGATATAAAACCAAGCCACGGGAAAAATAATCATCAAATGCGCCAAGAGCGATAACAACACCGCGAGCCCCACCCTGCGGCGCCCCCTCCGCCGTTCCTCGCGTCGCGTCATGACCCCAGAAAATTCACCGGAATAAAAAACTGCAGCTCCCCGCCGCCCAGTCGAAGCATAGAGCCGGTTTCAATGCCCATCAGCAATCCCTTGCGCACACGCAAAGCGCGAGCGTGATGAATGCCAAGGAACGCCGCAGCGAGATAGCCTAAGTCCGGTTGATGTCCCACAAGCAAAATGGAAGAAAATTTTTTATAAACCCTCAATTCCTCCAAAGCCTGAGCCGGAGCCATTCCGCATGCCGCCCACGTGGCTTCCTGACAAGGGACTTCCGGTAAAAAACGGGACACGCCTTCCGCAGTTTGACGGGCACGCAGAACGGGGCTTGATAAAATTAACTCGGGAATGATTCCTTCTCGCTGACAAAATTTCCCCAGCAGCGTCGCCTGCTTTTCTCCCTTGGGCGTAAGCCGTCGCTGAAAATCGGAAGCCGCGATATTTTCCGCTTCCGCATGACGCAGCAGGTAAAGAAGCATGAGCGTGGGCGCAACGTGCGCGTTACATGACCATCCCACCATCCACCACCAAGGTCTGCCCGGTGATGTAGCCCGCTTCCGCACCGGCAAAGTAGGCAACAGCAGAAGCAATGTCTTCCGGCGCACCAAATCGCCCCAGAGGAATGTGCGCCACCACGGATGTCCGGATGTTTTCGGGGAGGGCAGCAGTCATGTCTGTTTGAATAAATCCCGGAGCCACGGCATTGACGGTCACGTCACGTCCTGCAAGCTCGCGAGCGACCGTTTTAGTAAGGCCAATGAGGCCCGCCTTGCTCGCCGCATAGTTTGCTTGGCCGGCATTGCCCATAATACCGCTGACCGAGCTGATGTTGATGATGCGACCGCTGCGCTGCTTCGCCATCGGACGTTGCACGGCGCGGATAAAATTAAAGGCGCCCTTCAAATTCGTATCCACCACAACATCCCAATCTTCCGAACTCATCCGCATACTCAATCCATCCCGCGTCACGCCGGCATTATTCACGAGAATGTCCACTTTTCCAAAATCCTTCAGAATCGTTTCGGCCAATGTCTGCACTGCGGCAAAATCGGCAACATCCACCGCATAAGCCTTCGCCGCGTCGGGATACGAAGCATTAATGGCTTCTGCTGTTTTCGCGGCATTCGCCTCCGTGCGACTCACCACGGCAACCTTCGCCCCTTCTTCCGCGAAAGTGCGAGCAATTGCCTCGCCAATACCACGCCCTGCTCCGGTCACAATCGCTATCTGCCCCGCAAATTTTTTGCTCATAAGAATATGATTGAACACCACGAACCATCCCACGGGCAAACCTTAACCGCCCCGTGATTATGACGGCGGATTTTAATTACAAGAACACAATAGTACGGCTATTTTACCAGCATATTACGAACTTCGAGAGGGAGGGAGGAATTGGCAATCCATGCGCGGGCTGCAGCGGGATCGGTGTACATCCATTGCCGAGCGAGATGTTCCATCACTTTATGCTTTTCGCCCGTGTCGGAAATATTGTTGGCCCATGACATGGCGGAATGCGGATCATCCTTAGCGATTTCATTAGCCAAGGTGCGAAGTGAGGCGTTTTTGGCGGCACTAGCGGGCTGTTTGTCCAACCATCGAGCGGCAGCGGTCATATCTTTGGAGGCCCATTGCCTCATGAGCGAATCCATCGCTCTAGTACGTTGCGCCTCAGGAAGAGAAAGGACAGCCGCCGTTGTCTTTTCCGGAGAAATTGCCGCCATTCGGCTGACGGTGATTCCGATCAAAGAATTACGTTCGTCGGGAGTTGTCGGTGCTAATGACGCCCAGCGTAGGGCTTCTTCGGGGGCGAGTAAACTCCAACCTCCGACGATAGATTGCATGACTACCGTTCTTGCCGATTCAGAGATTCGGGAAAGTGATTGTACAGCGACTAGCGGCTCTGTTTCACTCCATTTGGTAAAGAGGCTGGCATAAGCTCCTTGCTGCGCACTTCCCTGCGATAAGCCTCCAATCCAACGAAGAACCTCGTCGGGCGAGCCACCGGCGGAAACCCACGAGGTGACAAGACTGCGAGCGGCTCGGGACATCGTGTCTCCCGGCGGCAGGGCAATCACTGCTGCAGCTGCAGCGGATGGATCATTTTTCGCCCACATGTTAACGATATTATTTACCGCACTCGTGAACGCTTCTCCCGGAGGCATGTATTCCAAAACGGCATCCAGCGTTTTTTGCGGATTGCTTTGTGGTTGATGGCTGAGCTGGCTCAAAATTTCTGAGCGCATACCGGAATCGACCACGCTTGCCGCGTAGACGAGGGCCGCATCAAAATCGATTTTTCCCCACGAGCCAACAGCTGCACCCACAGCTTCATTGCGTTTCACGGATTGCGGGATCGTCAACGCGGCATCGAGTGCGGCACGCGGGTCGGTTCTAGCCCATTGCGCAATGAGATAAGAACGCGAATCATTGACCGAGGTGATTGGCAGTTGTTTGGCGTACTCCCAAGCCGCAGCAGGGTCCTCAGAGCCAAGCACACGAATCAAGGATGCACGCGCCTGCTCTCCAAGGGGACCTTGAAGGGATGCAATAGCACTTTTTGCCGCTTCCGGATCTGTACGCGCCCAGCGTGTAAGAATCACCATCATGCCCATGTTTGCTTCGGGTTCCGGCTCCGCCATGACGAGCGAAAAGGCACGTGCGGGATCCTTTGCCGCCAGTGCTCCAAGAGCGACTAGCCGCCCCTGTCGTCGCAATTCGACATCCGGGAGCGCCGCGATCATGGCAAAGGCGCGGTCCGGGTCTTGACGAACAAGCATATTAATCACACTCATGACGGTGCTTGTACGGACTGGATCGGAAGAGGTCGAGGTCGCCAGTTCCCAAGCTTGTTGTGGGTCTTTCTCGGCCAGTGCCTCCAGAATCAGTTGGGTTCCAAACATTCTTACGTCGCGCTTTTGCGGCGCGTTTAACGCACTGAATTCGGCGGCAAGTGTCTTGATATCCGACACACGGATCCTTTTATACAATTCTGCCCGAGTTTGCAGTGATGCTCCGAAATTTTCAAAAAGCTGAAGGTTGTCGAGTTCTGCGACAAGCTGAGCGGCGGTGATTGGGCGTGCCGGCGTGCCAGCTGAATCCGCCGTGGCGGTGGTGCCAGTCGCAAGTACCGATGCCTCGACATCAGCGGTCCATAATATATCTCTGTTAGCCCGACTAGTTTGCTCGACCTGAGGTAGGGATCGCTGGTGAAAAGACGATTGTCGCCCCAGAAAAAATCCAATCGCTAAGCCAACGAAAATTGCCGCAAGAATGACAGAGAATATTTTCATGGAGGCATTATTCTTCGAGGTCACAACATTATAGCAATGGTGCCAAAATCTTCATATCAAAAATGCGCATTGCGCACGACAAACGCCTTGAAGGATGTTGCGAGAGTAAGACTACTGCTTACCCTTTTTGCGAGCCGCTGCATCGCGAAGTAGCACTGTGAGCGCCACCACGACAAAAACGGCGATGAGTACTACGGGCAACCACGTGACGAGAAAATTAATCTGCGTAATTCCAATCACCAAAAACATCGTAAAACCCAGGGTGCCGGCAATGGTCAGCGAGATCGCACCAATGATAAGCCCACGCTTTACGCTTTGGATGTATGGAGACTGCATGGGCTAATTCTTAACCTCCATCCTCTCCGCTGGCAATCTTTCGCTCGTCGCCACCATCATCACATATCCCGCAGGAGCTTTAAGACGGCGCAATGAAAATCGCGTATCGCCGACCGTCGCGTGAGCTTCATCGCCATGGAGGATATGGGAATCCACCCACGTGATAGACAATCCTCGAGCGAGGCCGAGACCCACGCATTTCATGGCGGCTTCTCGTGCGGCCCAAAGAATGAAAAATCCTTCAACTTGAGTGCCCTTTTCCAACGCCACCCATGCGGCGGCTTCGTCGGGATGAAAATAGCGGTGGACTATGGAAGCCATTTGCCGAACTGGCCGAATTTTTTCTAAATCCAATCCCACCGACCCATACCTCGCCGCGATGGCCACATAGTCGCCTGCATGAGTGATGTTAAAATCCCAGCCTTGCGAATTTTGAAGGCTCGGTTTTGTTTCTGGCTCTTCGAGAAATTGCAAATGGCGCGGTGCGGTTTTCAAACAGTCCGAAAGCACCGCTCGCCGTAATCCTCGTGAAACAACGAAGCGGGCCCGCAGCGTTTCATTGGCGAGAGTTTGCGCTCGCTTTGTTTCATCAGGAACAAGCCATGACAACCATGACGCGTGTTCTTCCAAATGCGCCAAACGCACGAACGTAGAATCACTCGTCGCCGCCATAATACCAAGAAAGCTGCGTCATGTTGCTACGAGGTTTTTTCTGTCTAGGAGGCACAGGCGCCTCGCCTGTGGACGCTTTTTCCATCACGGGCGGGACGCCCGTGCCCCCTGGAGTTTTTAATGCGGCGTCTAACCACTTACCGTACACATTCTGCGTGGCTGCGCGAAATCCATCAATCCACTCGCAGTGAATAAGACTTGGGCGAGGCGCCAACGCACCCGACGGTTTTTTCTGCCCAGGGGGCACAGGCGTCTCGCCTGTGGACGTCTTTTCCATCACGGGCGAGACGCCCGTGCCCCCTGGATTTTTTTTTGCGGATAAATCCACAAATTAGATCATTCCCAACTTCATGCGACCGGTTTCGCTGATCATGCCTTGATTCCACGGTGGTGACCACACAAGTTCTACCTCGGCGGATTCCACGCCCGGAATCGTGAGAATACGACTGCGTGCATCACCGGCGATCGTGGGACCCATGCCGCAACCTGGTGCGGTAAGCGTCATTTTCACATGCACCGCCACGCCACCGCCTGCGCCTTGAGTGAGTGCCAAATCGTAAACAAGCCCCAAGTCCACGATGTTCACGGGGATTTCCGGATCATAGACATTTTTTAGCTGCGCCCAAACAGCGTCTTCATTCACCGCTGCGGCATCCTTTGGGTCCACCGGAATCGGCTCAGACGATGGTTTTGCGGCGACCTCAATCCCAAGCGCATCCGCATCCGCTTCAGCAATGCGAGCCAGCCCCGTTTGCAACGCTACGGTATAGGTTCCACCAAGTGCCTGGGTAATTATGGCGGGGCTCCCGGCCTTGATGAGAGTTTCCTCGCCGCTGGGAATTAAAACAGCCTTGCAATCGCGCGTCAGAGTAATTTCACGGTGTGTCATAGAACTCAAAATTAACGCCGCAGGCGCATGAATCCAATCAAATGGTTTTCAACGAGACGTACTCCCCGTGTAGGCTTCGGCTTTATGCGTTGGCAAACACTTTGGCAGGCCAAATGGATTCTTCTCATTCTCATTTTGCTCACAATCGGTGCGTGGAAAATTTCGCTGCTTTTAGCGGTCATTCCCACCGCACTGCTCGTGTTCACGCTGTACTTTTTTCGCGATCCAAAGCGCGTCACTCCGTCCGGTGTCGGGCTGATTGTTTCACCGGCGGATGGTGTGGTGACTGACATCGAAGAGATGGACGAAACCGAAGTGACGGGAAAGAAAATGCGACGCATTGGCATTTTTTTATCGGTCTTCGATGTTCATGTGAATCGTGCTCCCGCCAAAGGACGCGTCGTTTATACGGCGGCACACCAAGGGAAATATTACGATGCCCGCAGTCCCAAGGCCTCCGCCAACAATGCCGCTCGCACATGGGGATTCGATTGCGAGGGCACAATGATTGTTGTGCGGCAAATCACCGGCGCCATCGCACGGCGCATTGTTCCATGGGCCATGTTGGGAGACCAGCTGCAGCGTGGACAACATTTCGGAATGATTCGCTTCGGATCACGCACCGAAATTTTTATCCCCCTCGCTTGTCATGTCTCGGTACGTGTCGGCGATCACGTTCTCGGAGCACGCACCATTGTCGCTCGTAATGTAGAACAATCCATGGCACAGCCTCGAATGCCGGAGAGAACAAAACCTATCGCGTGGCATGATGTTAAAACCCCAAAAGGAATTGCCGATGAAGACGCCACAGCTAAGAATTCCTCCTCGAAGGAGACCCGCTCATGAGCAACGACAATAACTCCGTGCGCATTTATTTGCTGCCAAATCTCATGACGGCAGGGAATCTTTTTTGCGGATTTGCGGCAGTGCTCAGCATTTTAGATGCCGTCATTCTCATCAATGCCGGCGGTGACCCCGCAAACAAAGTTCACGCCGCAGTATGGTTCATTCTCGGGGCGTGTGTTTTTGATTTGTTAGATGGACGTTTAGCGCGACTTGGTGGCAATGAGAGTGCATTCGGGAGAGAGTTTGATTCGCTTGCCGACATCGTCTCCTTCGGGGTGGCACCGGCATTGCTCGTTTTTCACATCGTTCTGCGTGACTTTGATCGCTACGGGCAGCTCATTGCCTTCGTCTATCTCGCCTGCGGTGCCTTGCGCCTGGCGCGTTTCAACTGCGTTGCAGCACAACCCGATGCCGGTAACAAATCCAAAAACTTCGAAGGCTTCCCCATCCCTGCCGCCGCAGGATTGATCGCTTCCATCACGCTTTTTATGCTGTGGCTGGATGCCGGTCAAAAGACAATTGGACCATGGAAATATGCGCTTCCACCGCTCCTACTTTTTCTCTCCTTCATGATGTTCAGCCGCGTCCAATATCCCAGCTTTAAGGCCGTCAACTGGCGCACACGCCGCTCGATGCCGAAGTTTATCATCATCATCCTCGTCCTGATTTTTACCGCCCTCAATTACGAATGGATGCCTGCGATGATTTTTATCGCCTACCTTCTCTACGGATTAGTGCGCCCCCTCGTGCCTGCGGCATGGAGTCGAGGGATTGATGAAGAAATTGGCAATGACGAGGGGCCCGAGGCCCACGGTTAAAACGGAATATCGTCTTCTTCTACCGCATCTGCCGGTTCATCAGTTGCTGTCGCCGCAGGTTTCGATGCCGCTCTCGGAGCACTAGAACGTGCGGCTCCACCGCCACCGCCTTCTCCTGCGGAGTCGCGACTGCCGAGCAATTGCAAATTCTCACCGACAACCTTGAGCCTGGATCGCTTCTGCCCCGTCTGTTTGTCGTCCCACGTGTCAAGTTGCAGACGCCCTTCAATCATAACCGGACGCCCTTTTTTAATATACTCGCCGGCAATTTCCGCCGGGCGCCCCCAGAACGTGACATCCACAAACGTGGTCTCCTCACGCTTCTCGCCGCCGTCAGTCGTATAATAACGATTGATGGCAAGGCCGATTTCGGTCACGGCAGTACCTTTGGGAGTGTATTTAACCTCGGGGTCACGAGTGCAATTACCGAGGAGGACGACGCGGTTGTAGGAGGCCATGGAATGGGAGATGTTTGAGGTTGGTAGTCGAAAGTTAAGCCGCTTTCGCTGCGGGTTTGAGCTTCTCGTAATGTTGAAGATGAATCACAGGATCAAGCTTCCATGCTGCACGTAGTCCGCTGATTTGCTCCGGTGTTCCTTCCACAATGAAGTTCACGTAAAAACCGGATGTCTGCTTGTGACTCGTGTAAGCAAAGTGGCGCTTTTCAAGCCGTTGAACTTGCTCGATTTCCGCACCTGCGGCTTTAATTTGTTTTTCAAGGGCTTCGATGGTATCGTTAGCCGATTCTTCTTGCCCCTTCGTGTTAAGCACGAGAAGCACTTCGTAACGTCGTTTACTCATAATCCTCCTTTATTGAACTCATTCATCGTTATGACAAGCCCGTTTTTCAAAACGCCGCGAATCGCCTCCGCCGCACGATCAAGAAAAGTTGGCAATTCTTCTTCCTCATCCGGCGTAAAAAAACCCAGCACATGATCATGAAGGCTCACCGGCTGCGGCGGATTCCCAATGCCGAGGCGCAAGCGCGGAATAGCTTCCGTGCCACCATGAACAATCACAGATTCGAGACCATTGTGCGATCCGGGCCCGCCTCCCGGGCGCAATCGCAATTTCCCAAAAGGCAATGCCGCATCATCGAAAACCAAGAGAATTCTTTCGTAAGGAATCTTGTAAAAATCAGCCATCGCCCGCACTGCGACGCCGCTATTGTTCATGAATGTAGTTGGTTTAAGCAGCCACGCCCCCGGAATTTTTGACACCCAACCCTCGAAGCGCTTTTCTTCGGAAAAGGGCTGCTCCGGACGCAAAGCGTCTAGCACACGAAAGCCGATATTGTGGCGCGTGCGTGCGTAGCGCGTCCCCGGATTTCCCAGCCCCGCAACCAACCAAAGTGCGGGTTCGATGTCCACTGTGCAAAAATGAAATGATTAATCCTTCTTCGCCGCAGCGTCTTCGGCACCTTCGGTATCTTTTTTCTCGCGGATAACTTCAGGCTCGGTCGCGGCACTTTCGGTGGCGGTCGTTTCTTCCGTGGTCTTCGGTTCGGAAACGAGGAAGACGGTGATGTCGCCTTCGCTTCGATATTCGACACCTGCCAAAACCGGCAGGTCTTTCACGTGCAAAGAGTCGCCGAGTTCCAAATGACTCACATCCACGCGAATGATTTCGGGAAGGTCTTTGGGCAAACATTCCACCTCAATAGAACGCAAACTTTGTTCGAGCAAACCACCGAAATTTTTTACGCCATTGGCTTCGCCCACGGGTTCAATCACGACTTCCGCCACGAGCTTTTGGTTCACCGACACCACTTGGAAATCTACGTGTAAAATCGTGCGATCTACCGGATGACGTTGCACTTCGTTAATCAATGCGAGGCGGTTTCCACCTTTACTTGCACCTTCAATTTCCAAGTTCACCAAAATGTTTTCACCCACCGCATGAGCCAGCAATCCATCAATAGCACGACGTTCCACTTGCAGGAGCGCAGGCTCAATTTCACTGCCGTAAAGGATGGCAGGAACGGCCTGAGCGGCTCTCACTTTTTTAACGGCATTGCGGCCCGCTGCAGTTCGGTTCGCGACTTTCAAACTCACATGTTTCGACATAGGGGAGCTGACGCTATACAGATTTCCCGTTGATTTCAAACAAAGAAGTCACCGATTCGTCATCATGGATGCGTTTGATCCCTTCTCCCATGAGCGGTGCAATCGAACAAACATGAAGCGGGCACCCCTCCAATGTGGCCTTGGGCACGCTGTCGGTAGTGATCAATTCCTTGATTTCCGAATTACACAAACGCTCTGCCGCAAGCTCCGTTAAGACAGCATGAGAAACCATCGCATAAATATTAGCCGCTCCGGCGGCGCGTAAAATTTTTGCCGCAGCCAACAAAGTCCCAGCCGTCTCGGTGATGTCATCCACGATGAGGACATTTTTTCCTTCGATTTCACCGATCACATATTTGGCCTCCGTTTCACTCGCGCTGATCCGACGCTTCACCACAATCGCGAGACTGACCTTCATGGCTTGTGCGTAAGCTGACGCCATTTTAACGCCGCCGACATCGGGCGACACAACAACGAAGTCACCCAGATTTTTTGTCCGCAGGTATTTGATAAGTACCGGTGCGGCGTAAAGATGATCCATCGGAATATCAAAAAATCCCTGCAATTGCTGCGCATGAAGGTCCATCGTCAGCACGCGATTCACACCTGCGGCGACAAGCAAATTAGCCACAAGTTTGGCTGTAATCGGCACCCGAGGCTGATCCTTGCGATCTTGGCGTGCATAGCCAAAAAACG
>JBDHQL010000032.1:0-10744 GCA_039807035.1 Chthoniobacterales bacterium | reverse complement strand
CTTGATCGTTGCCCGATCAGCGGTCAGCCCCTTGGGCTGGGAGATATTGTCTGCGTGATCAAAAGGCAGATTTTCGAGTTGCCCGAGCCTCATCTGGAAGTCACTGAACATCGTGTTTATCAGTACCAGATCAATGGGAAGATCATTCACGCGGCGTTTCCACCCGAGGTGAGTGCTCTGGTGCAATATGGGCAAAATTTTAAAAGCATGCTGGTTTACCTGCACGAATATCAAATGGTGCCTCATGAGCGATTGAGCCAGCTCTGCGAAGATTTTTACGGCTATTCGATCAGCGAGGGAACGCTGGCTAATGCGCGTGAACAATGCTTTGCCGAATTGGAAGGTTTTGAAGCCGCCGTGAAAGAGCGACTGCGCAGGAGTGCTGTTCTCCATAGCGACGAAAGCGGACTGCGCGTAGAAGGCAAGCTTCAATGGGTGCATTCTGCGAGCACGGAACTCGACACCCATTACCATGTTGACCCCAAACGCTGGCGTCTTGGCATGGAGAAAGCCGGACTTTTAGAATCTTTTCGCGGAACCTTGGTGCATGATTGTTGGAGTGCCTATTTTTCGTAGGAAAAATGTCAGCACGCCCTGTGTAATGCTCATTTGCTGCGCGAACTGCGATTTTTTGAGGAAAAAAATCAATCGTGGGCGCTGAAGATGTCCGCCCTTCTAAAAAGTGCGCATCGAGACCCGGACAGTCGGTGTATTGAAGATTGGCTCCAACAATACGAACTTATCCTTCAAAGTGGTTATGCCGAAAATCCTATAGAACAAAGCATCGGCCCTCGCAAACGACGAGGAAGAGTGCCAAAATCCAAAGTCATTAATTTACTCGACCGATTTTCCTTACACCGGGAGGCCGTCCTTCGATTCCTAACCGATTCTTCGGTTCCGTTTACCAACAATCGCGCCGAGCAAGATATCCGTATGGTCAAAGTGAAGCAAAAAGTCAGCGGAACCTTTCGCTCTTTCCGCGGTGCAAGAATGTTCTGTCGTATTCGTTCTTACATTTCCTGCGCTCGAAAACGCCAACGCTCCGTATTCCAATCCTTGCGAAACGCCTTTTTTCAAACTCCGGATTTCTGCTCGAATAGCACCTGAGTAGTTACAAAATTCATACAATACGTGTCCCCTTTTTCGGGATGCGGGCAGACTGCCTACGCTTCTTTATTGCGATCCTATTTTTTTATCACAAAGTTTTTCCAGAGGACGGGGGAGAGGCTTTCGCTGCCGGCGATACCCGGTGACAATTGCAACCAGACCAAGTTCGGATTGCCGTCAGCCGCCTTGAACGAATCGAAGACGACCAGGTTGAACCCGAAGCGGCGTCCGTCGCGGGGACTCATGCCGAGGTGCTCCCAGGAAATGCGGACATCGTAGAGCGTGGTATTGCCGGTTCGCTGGACGCTGAAGGTGTGAGCGGGAGTGCCTGCTGCGATACTTCCCGCAGGTTTTCCCGGGGGCGCGTTCCATACGAACAACTCCGGTATTAGATCGGTCTTTCCAATCTGTGTCAGGGCGAGGCCGTAGAGGAAATCATGTTCGGCGTCCAGGCCTTTGGTAAATGAGCGTCCGGCCCGGTTGGCGACGGTGCTGATTCCGAACTGAATCGAATCACCATTCCAGATGTTGCTTCCCGAATTGGGCTGGAGGTGTTCCGGATCGGTAACTTTCACCGCGAGGCGCAGGCCGTCTTGTTGCCAGCCCAGGCAGGCCAGTGCGCTGAATTTTTCTGCGCCGCGCCACTTTTCTTCCGGCTTGCCGAGGACCGTGCCGACCTGATCCAGCGCATTGAGGGTGATGGTCGGATGGCTCCAATCGGGGAAATCTTCACCGACCCGCTCGACGGCCACGAGGTTCTTGTCAATGACCTCGCAGATGGAAACATCATCAATGAGAAATTTTGTTCCATCAACGCAGTGGAAACCCAGGGAAACCTCGCGGCAACCTTCAGGTGTGATGAACGATCCGGTGGCCCGTGTCCATTCTTCCATCCGATAGTCAGCGCCAATGAGATTGCCGCCTCCTGTTTGCGGAGTGACCGAGAAATACAAGGATCCGCGTTCGAGGCCTTTGTACCAAAAACTGTAGTTGTATTTGGTGGAGGGGTTGACCGGAATCTTTGGAAAAAAGATATTTCCCCAGTTTTTTTCCGGATCCAGCCGCAGGCTGTGCTTCCCGGCGTGAGCGCCCTCGTCCATTGTCACCAAGCGGGTTTTGACACCATCATTCGTCCACACAAGGAGAGCCTCAGGGGTCTCCATGTCCCCGTGAGGGATCAATTCTTCGCCGAGGGTTTCAGTGGCCGACTCCCGCGCCTCCCTCACCACTGTTTCCGGAAGATCACTTTTCAGCGAGGCAACCTGGGCCTCCTGGCCGTGCGCGTTGTAGTATTTAATGAGGGCCGTCGCACCCAGCTTCAGCGAGTACCCACATCGCGCGGGCCACTGCCCACGCAGGATGCCGAAGTGATCCTTCCAATCGGTTTTGTAGAGGTTAGCGGAAATCGGATCCACCAGGAGCGTCTCCTTGTAGATCGGTTCCTCCTTGTCCATCATTTCGGCCACCGTGCGCAGCATGGCGCGCAGGCGGGCCGCGTCCTCCGCCGACGCGATGTCGCCGCGATTCACGAGGGCGTCAATCTGGTCGCTGGTCAGCCAGCCGCGCATGAGTGTGGCCGGATAGGAGAAATTGTGGGCGATGTATTCGACGCGCTTTTTGATGAGCGGATCCGTGGCCAGCTTGAGCGCTTTTTCCAGATGCGCGAGGGCGCGGTCGAGGTCATCCAGCGTGTACACCGCCATTTGCTCGTGCAGGTAGGACCAGCCCTCGAACCACTTGCCCTTGCGATTCGGATTCGGACGCATCCAGGCCTTCTCGAAGACCTCATAATACGCCTTGATCTCTGCGCCGACTTCTTTGCCGAAAAGTCCGTAAAACAAATCGTCAAGCACCGTGTCCGGATCCTTGTTGGCATCCCACAGGAGCTGCGCCGCAAGGTACATCTCCGGGCCAAACGCGGACCAGATGACGTGGCCTTCCGTAAGAACCGACTGGGCACCCAATCGGTGGGCTTCACGCAGATACTCCGCGTATTGATGCGGGTCGTAGCGCGGCAACAGCCAGCTCAACCCGGTGTAGGTATAGGCCATGAAATCCACGCCTTTTTTCTTCCATGCCTCAATATTAGCCCGGTCATGAGCCTTGTAGGCGGGATCGTAGTGTTGGGTATGATCCTGGGTGAGGCCGATGACGATGTTGGGTTCGAGTTTTTCGATATTTTTGGGCGGGATGACAGTTCCGTTATAGGCCAGACAACCGATCATTTTCCCGGGGTGGGATTTGGCGAGCGCGCGGGCTACCTGGTTGGCGAAGGTGAAATAGCGGTCCGAGTGCTGCACGCACCCGTCCGCGATTTCCGGCGGCCCGACATCCATGGCGCGGCACGCGTCGCACTCACACCACTCCACGGTGTCATTGATCCCGATGGAGACCATGAGGGCATTGGGGTACTGGTCGAAGTATTCTCGGGTAAATTTGATAACTTCCTCCACCAGCTGGGGATTACTCAGACAGGGCTGTGCCGCGCCGCGGTCACCGGGAGGCGGGATTTGCCGCTCGCCATTCTTGAGCGCAAAAAATTCCGGGTGTGTTTTCCCAAATTTTGCCGAATTGATAATTTCGCCGAGGAAATGAACACTGGGAGCCTGGTATAGCCATGCCCCGACATCCCGGCGCATCCGTTCGTCCCACACTGCTGCATCGCGGCTCCCGCCCGAGGAGATGAACATCCCACCCTTGAAGTCCGGATTGACCATCTGTTTTCCCACGGGGACGCTGACCGTTTTCTGCTGTGGGATGACCTCGAAAAGCTCGGAGGGAAAAAACCACCGAACGCCCAGTTTGTCCTGCAGGAAGCCGTAGAGTGCGTTGATGGTCCCGCCCTCGGTCTTTCCGCGCAGAACGAGAGTATCCGGCGTGGCGATGATCCAGTATCCGCGCGGGTCCAGGCCCTTGTCGTCACCGTGCCAAACGGACTTCGGCACGGCATTGCCTATATAAATACGTGTACCCTCTGCGGGCACTTCTTCGGGAAAGACGATCGGCAGCTTCGCCCCGCTCATCTTTTCGATCACGCGCTGAAAATCCAAAACCACCTCCCACAGCGAACGCTCGTCCAACAGACCCGTCGTGCGCGTCTCCCGGTCCGCCTTGTTGACCACGATCACGGCTGCGGGATTCCCGTCGCGTACCAACGTCACCTGAGCGTCACCGCCCGCATGAGCGGAAACGAACGATACGAGCAGGAGAAGGCTCAGCAGGAGAATTTTACTGAAAGCAGGGAGGGTCATTGCTGATGTCATATATGACTTCTTGATCGTTAAAATGAATATTGTCGTGTCTGTGATCCGCATGTTTTTCGGTGAGAATTGCACCATGTCCGTCCACAAAAAGCATGTTGCAGACGGTGTTTTTATTGTGGCGCAGAATCATATTGGCATAACCGTGCTGGTAATACCGCATAAATCCGCCAGTAAGATCGGCTGTGTCGCAGATAAAAAACACACTGGACGGATGTTTGACGGCAAATAAATTGATTTTTTCATAAACCTCCCCTTTTGGGGTTGCCTGTGTATAATCCCTGGTTTCCATCAGAAATTCGTTGATTCCATAGTGGGAGCCGAGCCAGTTATTGCCGCCGATATTGGTGAAAAAATTCACCCCGATTCTCTGCCCCACACCATCTGACGCTAGGCTCCAGGGAAGCTGTGAATTGGGTTGGGAAGGGCAGACATACCTGCCGAGCGGTCGGCCATATCTTTCCGGTTGCCCGTCGGGGGTGTACCCCTGCTGGGTCAAAATATTGGGCCACCAGACCGTGTCGGATGCATCAAAATAACGCGGCAGACTGCCATTGTGGTCGGAAGCATACGCACGCAGAGCCAGCGAAAGCTGTTTGAGATTACTTATACACTGGATCTGCTGCGCACGCCCGGTCATTTTTCCAAAACCAGTAGAAAGGAGCAAGATCAAAATGAGAAGAATCGCGATCACGGCCAGTAGCTCGATGAGTGTAAAACCCTTCATCCTGCACCGCACGCAAGCCGACCCATCCGGCAGCTCTCCCATACCGACTGATCCCTGCCTCTTAGTCGTCAGTATATTCCGGATCACGGGATAAAGTATTTCTTGCTTCGGGCGCACATTTGCAATATATATACACACAAACCTTTTCATGAAAATCCACGGGATGTCAAGAGTTGTCTGCCTGATTCAGGGGGTTGCCCCAAATATTCCTAGGCGTGAAAAGCAGAGGGGGAGTTTTTTCAATATCGGATGGAACTGATAATTTGCACAATGTTTTTTCATGAGCGTATAACCTCCCGTCAAAAATGAATTTTTCCGAGCCACTGCCAACCCACAAATCACCACCACCATGCACGCACCGATCCCAATTCGCCGTCTCCGCATAATTTTCCAGGCCATTCTGCCACTGGCTGCGGTCTTCGCGGCACTGACACTTCTCCAGGCCCAGAATTCTGAAGAGGAAAACCTCGTGCCGAATGGAGATATGGAATGGGAAGGGCAGTGGGCACCCGCGAACGTGGGAGGGCCGACGAAGCCCGAACTCGTCGAGATCACCAGCGAGGAAAAGTACGGGGGAGCAAACTCGCTGCATGTTATCCTGCAGCAAAAGGAGCCCGCGGAGAATCCGTCGGCCACCAGTGCCACCTTTCCCACCGAGGAGGGCCGCTTTTACAAAGTCTCATTTTGGTACAAAATTTTGCGAGGGGCGTTTGCAGCCTATATGCGCAAGGGCGCGAACAATGGTTACGTAAAACTGACCAAGAGTCCGCTGACCGAAACGGGTGGCTGGGAATTTTTTGAGTGTGAATACGAGGAGAAGGAGGGCGGGTCGGGGGCGCGGTTCTCCATCACGTGCCAGACGGATGAAGTCTGCGAGATCTATCTGGATGACGTGAAGATTCAGCCGTTTTAGCGACGGTTCACGCGGTGAGGGTGCAGTGAACAGGCCGAGGACAAGCCTCCGTTGCTTCAAGAAACATTATGAAAATCGTTATTTTGCAGTCTATCGCACAAGAACCCGGTGAGGCCTATGCGGCGGAAGAACTCCAAAAATACCTCCACCTCGTTCATGGGGCGGAAGCGGAAATTTGCGGAGAGACAAACTTTACCGAGGCCACCATCGTTCTCGGTGACCCGCGCCGCCACACGCGGTTTGCGCATGTTGCATGGCCGGAGATTTCGGCTGATGGGTTTTGCCTGAAAACTCTCAGCACGGAGCCGCCGGTGCTGGCGATTGGTGGGCGCGTGGGGCGCGGAACGTTGTTTGGCGTTTATGAGCTGATCGAGCGCTGGGGAGTGACGTTTCTCCTGAGTGGAGAGCAATTGCCAGAGAATCCCGCACCGCTTTCCTTGACGGGGTTTGATGAGACCCTCTGCCCGGCATATCCCACGCGCGCGACGCGCCCCATGACCAATGTGGCCGAGGGGCCCGCCGCGTGGAGTCTTCAGGAATTCACTGACTACATTGACCGTTCGGCCCGCATGAAATTCAACAGCTTCCTGTTTATGGTTCAGGAGTCCGGCCCGTGGCTCGACTATGAATTCCGCGGCGTCGAGCGCCCGGCGGGGGATATTTTTTACGGCTACCGGTTTCCGATTGATGAGGAATTTGTCGGGAAGGAATTGTTTGCGGGGCGGTCCGAATTTTACAGCCCGGTGCTCGGGGCGGACAGCGACGAGCGGACGCGAAAGCAACACGGGATCGCGCTTATACGGGCACTGATCCGGCATTGCCATTCCCGCGGGCTGATGCTTTTTCTCAACTTTCAACTGTTGGAGCCGCCCACGCTGTTCAAGCACAAGTGCAATGACTGGGCCACCCTCCCGCTGCCGGATCCGAAGAGTTTTGAAAATGCCATTTTTACGGTGACACCGACGGAGGAGCTGGGCACCAATCCGCAATTTGCCGCGTGGATGAACCTGCGGGATCCGGCGGTTCAGGAAATGGTGAGATGCCGGGTGCGGGCACTTTTCGAGACGTATCCGGACGCCGACGCCTACCATCTCTGGGCGTCGGAACACCGCGCCGGACTCGGTGACAGCGATAAAATTTTCGCCGAGCTGGATGCGAAGTATCATGTCACGCCGGAATTTGACTTCGCAGAAAAGCTCGAGTGTTTCGAGGAATCGCCGTTTGACAGGACGCGCTACCAACACCAAATGCACGGCGACCTGCTTTTCCTGTATGCCCTCGACAGGATTCTTGGCGAAAGCAACATGCCGCACGCGGTTCTCAGCCGGAAGGCGGCCATTTATATTGTTGGCCTGATGCCGCAGCTCACACCGCTCACCACAAAAATCCTTCCGGAAGGGGCCGTACTGGGGCAATTTCTTGACTACGGCGCGCACGGCCCGGCCGACCGCATCTCGCAAATTCTTCCCCAGCTCAAGGCGGGCGAACGCATCTCCCTCGAGATCGGGATTCAGGATGACAACAACATGTATTTCCCCCAAATCTCCGTCGAATCCCTTTCAACCATCACCCGGACGACCGGTCGCCTCGGTATGGAAGGCTACGTTGCCGCGCTGTGGCAGATTCGGCAGGCGGACATCAACGCCGCGTTCCTCGCCCGCGCATCCTGGCACCCGGACACCACCGCTGGGGAATTTTATCGGGAATGGCTGCCGCGACTCGTGGGTGCGGAGGCGGCGGCGCCCTTCGAGGAGGGTTTGCGGCTCGTGGAGGCGGAAGACCGTGCAATCCGGTACAGCCTCCTCTGGGGATACGGGTTCATCCTCACTCCCCATTTGATCCCGGCCCTGATCAAGGGCGACAACGTGGATCGTGCGGGGATCGCGCGGGCGGTGGCGCGGTTCCGCAGGGCGCTTGCCTGCATGGAGGCTGCACGTCCGAAATGTTTGCGACGGGGGCTGCAATACCTCGAGTTCTGGGCCAGCCGCACCCGCTTCGCCGCAGACTGGCTCGAGATGGTCGAGGCCTGCGCGGATTTGGGAATGTTGCTGGGGGAAAAATCGTCCAGCGGGATGGACACGCAGACGCCGCAACCCGGCCTCACATTTGCCAAAGAAAGATTCGAGGTGGGTGACGTCATCGAGGAGAGTCGGCGTACTGCCGCCCTCGCCGCCCTCGATGGCCTGATCCAGCGCTCAGAATCCCTGATCCACATCATCGCTGCCGACGCGACGACCACCGGCGACCTCGGCCAGATTGCCGCCATCAACCACTTCGTACGCCGCGTCTTTTGCGATTTGCGGCACCGTATCTCCAGCGAGAACCATCCCCAATCCCCATAGAAATCCAGCCGTAAAAATTGAACCACCCGAAGCTCCAGCAGCTCCTTATCGCCGGGTACAAGAGCGTCAGCACGGACGACGAGCGCGGTGGCCAAACTCCAGTTATCCCCACTGGGGGTGCTCAAACTGCCCAAACTCCCGGTTGCGCCGTCGGTGCAAGACGGCGGTCTGGTTAGGCCGGAGCCATTTCCGGCTGGAGATCCGGGATGACCGGCTCCCAGTGTCCGGAATCCACACTGCGTTCCATCGCGGCAAGGGTGGCACAGACCTCAGCAGCTTCCTCATACGAGTGGGGCCATGCGGTACCCTCGCCCGCAGTGAGGCAATCGTGGAACGCGGTGATTTCCGCATCATAGACCGCTTCGGTCACGCTCTCGATGCTGCCGGTCTCGAGGGTCTCCCGCGCCCGTCCATCAGCCGAAAGCAATTCGATGGTTCCGGTGAGGACATCGAAGGCGACGATGCCGAACTCGCCCGCAGCCACGCCACGCCGGAAGCGCATGGGAGAAGCCATGAGGACCGACAACTGGCCCGCGGCACCGTTCTCCAGCTGGAACTGGGCCAGGTAGGTGTCGTGAGCCTCCGTGGGAAGACTCCCGCGCCGCAGGATGGACGCACTGACCCGGGTGGGTGTGCCGAACAATTCGTTCAGCCAGTACAACTCGAAGGGAACCATCTCGCGCGCGGCGTTCGTTTGCGGACGGTAGGCGTAAAATTGCCCCCGTTCTTCGGGATGCCAGTCCGGCAGATTGCAGGAGAGAAACATCTGGTAGCTGTGCAGTCGTCCCACGGCGGCGGGAATCACCTCCCGCAGACGTTGGACGATCGGCATGAAATGGAACGTGCAGGACGGAGCCGCCACCCGCTGCTCCCCGTTGGAAAAAGCGGCCACATGCGCGGGTTCGACGCGCAGCCCGGCTTCCACGAAATGATGCAGATGGTGTTCCCGCGCCACTTCGACAAAGGGCCCGTGTTGATCTGGTGGCGTGGAAATCACCAGCGCGTCCGGCTTCCAGGCCAAGGCTTGGGCGAGATTCGAAAATGTTTCGATCCCGAATCGCGACGCCGCCCGTTCCCGGCGATCCGCACGCGCATCCAGGAGTGCCATGACGACACCCTCCTTGTCGGTGAGGGTTCGCATCCGGCGCGTTCCCATGGAACCGCCGCCAATTTGGAGAATTCGGAGTGTTTTCATAAAGTTGCGCCTGATCGCGGGTGGATCACGGTGGTGTTGCCGAGACGACGGGTGATGCGTGGTTTTTGTCCCCGCAGTCGGTCACTCCTATTCCTGTACACGAGCCAGAGGAAAACAATCAAAAATTCTCCAAAAAATTTCCTATTGGGGCCATCACCAAATGCTTGCCATCATCGCCCACGCCATATTGCAGAGCCACGGTTGGCCTTGGGGGCGATGCAAACTTGGCTCGACGAACGGCGGGTAATGTCGGCCGTCTTCACTTGGTCGAGCTTGAATCGGCCTAGCTTGGCCGGAAGCGCCACCAATTCAGGTGCGATGCCTTGGCTAAGCTGGTAATCCAGTTGCCAGCCTTGCTTGTTGGCCAGAGGCTTGAGCGTCAACCCCAGACGGCCAAACTTGGTGGGCGATCCAACGAGCTGAACGGGTTCGCCTGTGGCCAAGTCGGCTTCGGTGATGCCGGGTAGCAAGTGTAGCTCGCGTTCTATTTCAAAGGCCAGCATGTTGCGCAGGTAGAGGATGCACATGGCGCTGGCCCAGTTATGAGGCATGTCGCCGCCGTATTTACTGGCCAAGCTGTTGATCAGGGGCTGCTCCTCTCGCCACGAATAAAGCGGGCAAGCGTGATTCAAAAAGCCGATGAACATACTGCGAGCCTTAGCGGCTTGGCCTAGCCATAAGTAGATATGCGCCACAAAGACGGCCGCATAAGGCCACAAGCCATCGTTGGATAGCCAGCCCGTTTCTGCCGGTATATCTTGCCGAATGCACGATTCCATCAAAGCGATATGCCCTTGTACGATGGGGTCGTCTTTCGCGAAGATGAGGCCCGGATAAATCGCATGCGAGAGTGCCCATTGAGCGGCCTGCGGTTTGCCACGGTTCACGGGGTTTTTCTCGCTCCATTGCGGATCGCTCTTTAGAAGCATCGGTAGATAGCTAAAGCCGTCGGGGTGCTTGCGCATTTCAGCTTTGGCTGCGACTCGCAGGCATTGGCTAAGGTCGGCATAAAAGGCGCGGGTTGGGTCGTGGTCGGGCAGGCCCAGTAAGTCAGCCGATTGAATGACCGACTTAAGCCCCGCGAGAATCCAAACGGTATTGGTGAACTCATCACGCACGCCCAGCAAGCCACCATCACCAAAGCCGGGGGGAATAAGACCATACTTGCCGTTGGCACTGCCATCGTTGCGAGCTTTGTCG
>JBDHQL010000031.1:0-10896 GCA_039807035.1 Chthoniobacterales bacterium | reverse complement strand
TTGGAGGTTAGATGTGTGAAAAGAAAAGCCTAAGTCAACGGCAGAGAGTTTCAAAGACTGGATCGAAGTTTTCCGGACCAAAGCCCAAATGCGAGTGACGTCGCCAGCCTTCGGCATAAGAAAATTTTCCGAAAAGTTTTCCGACTTCGGCACTCATGCGTTCCATTTCATCCAAATAGGAATCCATCCCTTGCGAGGCATCGAGCCACTCTTTTTGCGAAGCATGACATGCCAACATCGCACGTTTACGCGCTAAGACGTCGGTGATGTCCACGCAGAAATCCGGAATGACAGGCTGACGCATCGCATCGCGAAGGCCATGCGGGAGGGCATGGTAAACGGTCACAGGGGCATCGTAAGTCGGACGTTGGGGATTCGTCGAAACATTCCGCATTCCACGCACAAACGTCGCACTCACAATCAATCGTGCGACATTTTGATGATCTTCCATGTAATCCTGCAAAGAATGTGTAAGAACCACATCGGGGCGAATGTCTCGTATCACGGCACACACACGCGCAAGGGAGGGTTTGTCGTAAAAAATTTCCAAATCCGAAAACAACGAAGGTTGCGCCGTGCCACCAAGGAGTGCTGCGGATTGCTGTGTTTCCTTCCATCGAATGCGCACAATTTCTTCACGATCGAGCGTCGTCGTTCCACAACAACCATCCGCCAGATTCCAAAGAAAAACCTCCCACCCCGCATCCTTCAATCGAAGGAGCGTTCCCGCCATCATAATTTCAATATCATCGGGATGGGCAACGGCAGCAACAACTCTCATGGTGCAAAATATGGAGTGTCATCTCTTGCCGAAACTGAGTCAACGCTTTGATGATTATCCACAAAATCCTGAGTGCAAATTTGGCAAAAACCACAAGACGTTTTACACTGCCATTATCCATGCGGTTCTTAATTCTGCTTCTCGCGCTCTCATCCCTCGCCTTTGCCGCAGAGGCGCCCGACGGTTTTGTCAACGTCTGCCCACGCGACAACAATGGCCATATTCTCCCCGCACAGCTTATGAAAAAAATCACAAAGACTGACGCCGAATGGCGTGCGCAATTAGGCGATGGTGAAGTTTATCATGTGACGCGAGGAAAAGATACGGAGCGTCCGTTTTGCGGTGCTTTTAATGATCATGAAGAACCCGGCATTTACAGCTGTGTTTGTTGTGATCTTCCGCTTTTTCGCTCAGACGCAAAGTTCCATTCCGGCAGCGGATGGCCAAGTTTTTTCCAGCCTGTTGCGAAGGAAAACATCACCACACAGACCGACCGCAGCCATGGCATGCTTCGCGAAGAGATTCTTTGCGCTCGTTGTGATGCCCATCTTGGTCACGTCTTTCCCGACGGCCCACCGCCTACGGGTCAGCGATATTGCATCAACTCCGTCTCTCTCAAATTTTCGCCTTCCGAAAATCCATGAAAAAAATCGCAGCACTCTTGCTTGCTCTTGCGGCAATGCTTCAGGCTGAAACTCCAACGATGACCACAGAAACAGCAACACTTGGCGGCGGGTGCTTTTGGTGCCTTGAAGCCATTTATGAATCTCAGCCGGGAATCCTCGCCGTCACCTCCGGCTACGCAGGAGGTCACACCGAAAACCCTACCTACGAAGAAGTCTGCACCGGACGCACCGGCCATGCAGAAGTTGTGCGCATTGAGTTTGATCCCACAAAAACATCCTACGAAAAAATTCTCGATCTTTTTTGGGAAGCCCATGATCCCACCACGCAAAATCGTCAGGGTGCTGATGTCGGGACGCAATACCGTTCCATCGTTCTCACGGAGAATGAGGAACAAGCCCGCAAGGCGCACGCATCCAAGGATGCTGCACAGGTGAAATTTTCAGCTCCTATTGTCACCGAGATTGTCGCTCTTAAAAAATTCTATCCGGCAGAAGCTCATCATCAAAATTTCTCCCAACGCAATCCCTCGCATCCCTACAATCGTGCCGTCATCAAGCCGAAATTGAAAAAGCTTTGCCCAGCGGGCGAGAAAGCTACTACATCCACGCACGTAATTTCTCCTTAAGCGTTCCCCGCGCTCGAAAAAGCAAACTTTTCACTGCTGGCACCGTCGTTTTCAAAACTTGGGCGATATCGTCGTAAGGCATTTCTTCGTAGCGGCGCAGCACGATCGCCGTCCGCTGATCCTCGGGCAATTCCGCCAATGCTTTATCAATGGCACGCATTAAATCCGCAGCTTCCGCATGTTTCGAAGGAGATTCATGGAGTACGGGTTCCACAGCGGGTTTCTCCGGTGAAGGCTCCACAAACACCGCTCCTCGCCGCCCGCGTGTACGACGCTCGTTAAGCACCAAATGACGCACAATGGAAAACAACCATGTCGAAAACTTTGCCGTAGGCTCATAGCGTTCCCGCGCTTTCCATAGCCGCAAATAAACTTGCTGCGCAATGTCCTCCGCCCCTTCTACACCGCCGAGCATTTTCACAATCATCCCAAAAACGCGGTCTTCCGTAGCCTCCACCAACTCCCGAAACACATTCTCATCTCCCTCCCGTACGCGAAGCATTAACGCAACGAGCCGCGCATCTTCCCGTTCTGCTGACGCCACTTCGTTGGGATTATCGTCCTCAAAGTTCATTCTAAAAACTCGCCCGAAAACGGTAAAATTCCAACCCTTCCGCCGTAAAACGTCGCTCAAACTCCGTCGTTGGCCAATCATCAGGTGCCATCCATTCCTCCACGCTCCACCGCGCGTCCAAGAAAACCTCTCGCGCATAGCGGAAATAGGACAGTGAGTCCGAGGCAAAGAAAAACGCCCCTTCGCGACCAAAACACGATTGCAACAAACGCGCAAACTCGTGCTGAACAAGCCGTCGTTCAGTATGACGACGTTTTGGCCAAGGATCGCTGAAGAGCAAATAAGCCGCAGCAACCGAGGCATTGGGCAATTGACGCAGGACATCCATCACGTCCCCTTCCACCACACAGGCATTGGATCGCGTACCCACACGTCGCCGCGCCTGACGTACCCGATACGCCTTTTTTTCAATGCCTAAGATATTTTTTTCCGGCTCACGTTCGGCAAGATCTGCCAAATAAACTCCATTACCACACCCAAGGTCGAGTACGAGAGGCTGCATTGCAGCAAAGCACTCTCGCAATTCCAAACGCTTGGCACTTTCGTCCGCTCGATTTTCCTTCGGGGTTAAAATCCCCACGGCCATAAAATTAAGCCGCGTCCTTATCCTGCTTACGCCGCAGGAGCGGAGATTTTTTGCCCTCGACAACGGAGCGATTGATGGTCACTTCCGCAATATCGGCGCGGCTGGGAACCTCGTACATCACATCGAGCATAATTTTTTCCATCATAGACCGCAGAGCACGCGCTCCCGTTCCCTTTTTCACCGCCCGTTCCGCCAAAGCACGCAGGCCGTCCTTCGTGATATTCAGCGCGACGCCTTCCATGGACATGAGCTTGGCATATTGCTTCACCATGGCATTTTTCGGCTCGGTCAAAATGGTCACCAATTCATCTTCCGTGAGCGAATCAAGTGCGGTAATGACCGGCAAACGTCCGATAAACTCAGGAATCATTCCAAAGCCTAGCAAGTCCTCCGGCTCCGCTTGATGAATCGTTGCGGTCGAGGCAGCAACATCCTCCGTGGCTGTTTTTTCTTCCCGCGCATGAAATCCCAACACGCGATTGCCGAGACGACGTTGAATGATTTTATCAAGCCCTACGAAAGCACCTCCGCAGATGAAAAGAATCTTGTCGGTGTTGACGTGAATGTATTCCTGATGCGGATGTTTGCGTCCGCCCTGCGGAGGCACATTGCAAACCGTGCCTTCGAGAATTTTGAGAAGTGCTTGCTGCACGCCCTCGCCGGAAACATCGCGGGTGATGCTCACATTGTCGGTCTTGCGTCCGATTTTGTCTATTTCATCAATGTACACGATGCCGATTTCCGCACGTTTCACATCGTAATCCGCAGCTTGTAACAAGCGCAGAACAATGTTTTCCACATCCTCACCCACGTAGCCCGCTTCGGTCAGCGTTGTGGCATCAGCGATGGTGAATGGCACATCCAAAATGCGCGCCAGCGTCCGCGCCAACAACGTTTTCCCCGAGCCTGTCGGACCAATGAGCAGGATATTGCTTTTATCCAACTCGACATCATCTTGCCCGGGCAAGGTGAGTTCTCCCTCGGGAGCGTGATGAATGATGCGCTTGTAATGATTATGAACAGCGACCGAAAGGGTCTTTTTTGCCAAGTCCTGCCCGATCACAAAACGATCTAGCTCCGCACGAATATCAGCGGGCTTTGGAACACGCACGGACACGTTTTTTTTCTTTGTCTGATCCTTGAGTTCTTTATCGAGGATGCCTTTGCAGAGGGTGACACAACTATCGCAAATATAAACACCCGGACCGGCGATGAGTTTGTTCACCTCGCTGTGGCTCTTGCCGCAAAAAGAGCACATCGTCAAATTTACGGTGCGGGCCATATTAAGAACTTACCTCCGCACCCGGAATTTCTTTGCGCGATTTTACAACTTCATCCACCAAGCCATAGTCCTTGGCTTCCGTGGCACTCATGTAGTAATCGCGGTCAGCATCTTTATGGACTTGCTCCACGGTTTTACCCGTGTGCTGTGCAATGAGAGACTCAAGGCGACGTTTGAGTTTAAACATGAACTCCACCTGACGCTCCACATCGCTGGCCTGTCCCTGCGCTCCGCCGCTGACCTGGTGAATCATGATGTCTGAATTTGGCAGCGCAAAACGTTTGCCTTTCGTTCCGGCGCAAAGGAGCACCGCCCCCATGCTCGCGGCCATGCCCATGCAATAGGTATTCACATCGCAGGTGACGAATTGCATCGTGTCGTAAATGGCCAGCCCTGCTGTCACCGAACCGCCCGGCGAATTGATGTAAATGTGGATGTCCTTCTTCGCATCTTCCATCTGCAAAAATAGCATTTGGGCAATCACCAAATTGGCAATGTGATCGTCAATCGGCGTGCCGATAAAAATGATACGGTCTTTCAGCAGTCGCGAATAAATATCGTAGCTACGTTCTCCACGTCCGGTCTGTTCAACCACCATAGGAACGAGGATAGAATTGCGCGGCGCGGAAATGGGCGAGGCGTTGGAATAATTCATAAAACTTGAAAACGCGAGGTTGGCATCAGGCCTGCTTCGCGAGCTTTTTGACTTTAACTTTGGAAGCAAGGAAATCAAGGGCCTTACCCCGAATAATTTCATGAGAAATAAGAGCCATGCCATCATTTTTCGAGAGACGCTTGACAATTTTCTTCATGGCAACTCCCGTCCGTGCGGAAAGTTCCAGCAGACGCTGGACGATGTCCTCTTGCGTCGCCTCGAGCTTACGTTCGCGAGCGATTTGCAAGAGAATGAAATCTGCCCGCGTGCGAAATTGCCCACTGAATTGAGCTTGCTTAAAAATTTCGTCCTTGTGACTTACAAGGTCATCCTCACTTATGCCGCGTACCTTCTCGGATTCCACGATTTCGGACAAAACGCGGCGCGTTTCTCGCATGACATACTCCTTAGGCACCTCGAACTCAATGCTCCTTACGAGGTGTTCGACCACAGCGGAACGTTTTTTATTTTCCGTATTTTCCGCAGTATAATCTTCGAGTTTTTCGCGCACAGTCCTCCGCAGATCTTCGACATCCTTCCCAAGCAATCGTTGTGCTATCTCATCGGTCAATTCCGGCAACTTCTTAGCTTTAATGCCTTCCAATTTCACCTGATTTACCACCGTTTTCCCGCGTAATGCTTCCATATCATGGTGCTCCGAAACCACAATTTCGACCGTTCGCTCTTCGCCTTCATTCATGCCAACGATTTTCGCGCTAAATCCTGGCCAAAGACTCCGCTCCTCCATGAACATCCACATTTTCTCTCCGCCTTTGACTGCCGAAGGAGCCTCGGGATACACCTCGGCTAAAGGTTGGCCATCCACCGTTGCGGTGTAGGTGATGACGACGTAATCTTCCATTTGCGCAGGGCGATCTTTCACATCAGGAAACTCCGCAAATCGTTCCAGCAAACCATAGATATTTTGCTCCATCATCTCCTCCGTTACGGGTTCTTCCTCCACCTCGATGTTTAGATTTTCTACATCAGGAAGATTAAACTCCGGCTCCAGCGTGATCTGTACTGTCATTTCCAAATCTCGATCCCCTACCTCACCATGTTCGAGATTGAAGGCATTGATAACTTTGAAATTATTGTCCTTTTCCGCCTTACTTACCACTTCACGCACAAACTCTCCGGTCAGCTCCTCCACAATGGCGTCCTTGTATTTCCGAGCAACGATGGCAACGGGTGCTTTACCCGGGCGAAATCCCGGGAGTTTGGCGGATTTGCGGAACTCTCCCGCAAGTTTTTCGAGTTTAGTTTTTACCGCTTCCGAAGGAATCGTGGCGCGGAGAGTAGCAAGACATTCTGGCTGTTTTTCGACAAAGACTTCCATAATTTGAAAAAAGGAACGCTAATGGTAGTGGCGGATCGTTCCTTGCACAAACACAATCAAAACATCCGGCGCAAAAATCCATTGATTCGATGAATTCCCTCAATCCCAAAACCAAACGCCTGCGTGTCGCCGATCGCTCTCTTCACCAAGCACGTCAGTCATTACAAGGCGTTCTTATCGCGCTGCAAGACATACCACGTTCGCAAATTTCTGCTCTTACCGCCGCTCTCGACGCAACGCAACGGGCATTAGAAAATCTCGACCTTGCCGCTGAAAAGTTGGACGAAGCACGTTTGGAAGCTCCAATGGAGAACGAATAATTTCTCCCGTTCCTCACCCTTCCGCCGCAGCAGCGAGGTATTCACGCGAGAGGCGAACATAACGGAGTGCCCAATTTTTAATGCCCTCTCGCTCTTCGTCAGACAAAGCCCGCACGATTTTTGCGGGAGTTCCGAGCACGAGTGATCCTGGCGGAATTTCCATGTCCTGCTTCACCGTCGCATTGGCACCAATGATCGAGTGCGTTCCCACGCGGGCACCATCCAACACAATCGCGCCCATGCCAACGAGTACCTCATCTTCAATCTCACAAGCATGAACAATCGCCTTATGCCCTATCGTCACCAATCGTCCAATGATCGCCGGATGATCATCGGCCACATGCACGACCGCACCGTCTTGAACATTGGATTGCGCTCCTAACACAACATGCGCCACATCACCGCGCAAAACCGCCTGATGCCACACGCTGGCTTCCGCGCCAATTTCCACATTCGCCACGACCGTCGCATCCTTCGCAATGTAGGCATCAGCGGCAATACGGGGCTTCATCCGAACATAGCGCGTGATCGTTTCGACAAACTTTTCCTGAGAGCCCAAAATGGGACGTTGCATAGGTGGATGATATTAAAAACTACCGAGAGAGATTATTCAAAAAAAACATCCCTCGCGTCCTCCTCGTGTTTCACAAATTAAGATCTCTTCCCCCCAACTTTTCGCGTCGTGCCAGAGCTTCTTGAATACTTTGTTGGTAAAATTCCAAAGGCTCCAATAATTCATCGCTCTCCGAATCGGGGACAGGCTTAATTTTTCCCTCCTCAAAACGAATCGCTCCGTAACGTGCGGGCCTTCCCATGCCTCCGAGATATTCGGCATACGCATCCCCTATCGAGTAATGCCAAAATTCATAGGGGTACGCAATCCAGCCGTAGTGCTTCATCACCGCATCAATCTCTTGGCGATTTTGCCTCTCCTCCCGAGTAATGAAAGGTGACGCCATGGGAGATTTCTCGGAAAATTCCGGATAAGCACCTCCACGTTTAAGTTCCTCTCCCGTCGTAAGACTCCATAGGGTGACATCAATAGCTGAGCCCGAAACGTGAGTGCCCACCCGACAGCGTGTGGCGATAAGCGCACTCACGCGGCGCAGCATAAGCTCCGGCGTGGGTATTTCACCTCCAAGTTCCCAGATAACCATTTCCAGAATTCGGTCAAAAAAAGCAGGATTATGCGACTGCGCACGCTGCATTTCCGGCGAGCGGTAAGCATCTTCGATTTTAAGCATCCACCCACGGTCATTCATGGCGCGGGCGGCCTCTCGGAATGGCTCTGCCAATCCGACGCGAATAAAAAACTCACGCGGAAATTGTCCATTGCGCAGAGTCTGTGAAAATGCTACCTCCACGCCTTCCGCCGCATCCGTTAACGAACACAAATTCTCTCCACATTCCTCAAAAGGATAGGAGCGGATGGCTTCCATAAAATGAAATGCGTCCTCCATCTGCGTCGTCCAATATGTCCGACATTCGGGCAATAGATTATTCATGAAAAAAATGAGAAATCAGGAAAATATCTGTCTGCTTTTGTTTCGCATCCATTTTAAAAAACAAAAGCGAAAATTCCTGTGGGATTTCAGAATTTTCTGATCCCTTATCTTCAAAATCCCCAGCGTTCTGCGTATGTAAGTCCACGCGGAGTTCCGAGGATTTCGGCTAAAAGAATTGCCTGACGTTGTGACGTGCGGTTGGACAGCAAGGATTGGATAGTTGTTGTAGCGCGGGCGGTAGGAACCGATGTTTCATGGCTCGAAAATGCCGCCGCAAGTTGCCGTTCTCTCGCGGTGCGGGAAGGAGTGGGAAGAGACGGCTTCGGTGCCTCTTCCTCAAGTGACGCAAATTCTTCTTCTTCGCGGGGAGTCGCAAGTGTAGGCGACGAAAACTCGCGAGGGAAAACCGGTGCCGGAGGTGCAGCTTCGGGAGGCAGACCAAGTGCCTCCATGAGTTCCTGAAACGAATCGCGCTGGGGTTGCGATTTACGTGCGGCGGGAACGGGCGGTGGCTGGGTGTAAATGTTGCGTTGTGATTTTTTGCGCTCTCCCCGCACCACATCGCGTTTCGTTTTCGCTGCCTCACGTTTCTCGTTGGATTTCTGCACCGCCCAATTCACCATGCTGAGCAGGCCAATGATGGCGAGAACAACGAGTTGCTCCATGGTACGCTCCTCGAAAAAACTAGCGTGCTTCGGCACTCCCGCGCTCGGAACCCGCAATGGATTCACGCATTTGGGAATCGGCTTGGATGTTTTTTAGCCGCATGTAATCCATAATTCCGAGGTTCCCCGAACGGAAAGCTTCAGCCATCGCCTGCGGAATTTGGGCTTCTGCCTCGACGACCTTAGCACGCATTTCCTGCGTCTTTGCACGCATTTCTCCCTCGGATGCGACAGCGGCAGCACGGCGAACCTCCGCCTTAGCTTGCGCCACAACTTTATCCGCTTCGGCTTGCTCCGCCTGCAACTTCGCTCCGACGTTTTCCCCCACATCCACGTCGGCAATATCTACGGACAAAATTTCAAATGCCGTGCCGCTATCGAGACCTTTTTGCAAAACAACTTTGGAAATGTTGTCAGGATTTTCCAACACCGCCTTGTAAGAAACCGCCGAACCAATGGACGTCACAATGCCTTCGCCAACGCGGGCAATGATCGTCTCTTCCGTGGCACCACCGACAAAGCGATCGAGATTGGACCGAACGGTGACACGCGCCTTGACCTTCACGCCAATGCCGTCACGCGCCACGGCATCAAGCGTTGTGCGACCGGACTGCGCTCCCGGACAGTCAATCACCTTCGGATTGATGCTTGTGCGCACGGCTTCAAGAACCGTTTTCGACGTTCCTTTGGTGGCGAGATCAATGGCGCAGGCACGATTGAAATCGAGCTGAATCCCTGCTTTGTCTGCGGCAATAAGAGCGAGAACGACCTGATCCACATTGCCCCCTGCAAGGAAGTGGGCTTCCAATTCATCGGTATTAAGCGGAAATGCGGCTTTCACCGCTGTGATGCGGCTATCCACAATCATTCCCACAGGAACCCGCCGCAACCGCATCCCCACAAGATTGGCAAAAGAAACTGGGGCATCGGCTAATTTTGCACGCAGCCAAACTCCGAAAAAATTGAAAATGACCGTCAAGATTACCAGCCCGATAACAACGACAAGCCCGACGACAACGAGAGAAAAAATAGTTCCCATGACGGTAAGGCTACACCGATTGTTCCTCCGCCTCCAACCTGTCTTTTTGTCGTACCACGACACGCATGCCATCGGCGGCAATCACCATCAGCTCTGCCCCCTCTTCCACAAACTCTCCCGCTGTCGTCACATCAACACGACGTCCGTCAATGCGTGCCGTCCCCGCTGGACGGAGCATGGTAAGGGCAATCCCAACAGAGCCTACCAAACTATGATTTTCTGCGGCTGCATGAGCAGACGGTTGCGATTGGGAGAGAATGATTTTTCGCCCGATAAAAGTCTTTGGAAAAATCCATAACCAAACAATGAACCCTCCTAACGAGAGACCCGCGGTTAATGCTGCCGCAAGCAATCCCATCGTCACCCCGTAATACGAAAACACCACGGCCACGGACGCTGCGAGGCAAAGAAACCCCAAGGTGCCAAGAATCATCCCGGGCACACAAACCTCCGTTGCAATGAGGGCAAAGCCCACAACGAACAGGACAATAATGATAGCGACTGGGCCGAGCATGGTCAGATCAATTGCCTTGCTTCGTTTCCTGCGGTGGGCGTCCGGTAAAAAATGCACCAATGCTATCCCCTACCCGTCCGGTGGTATCGCTCGTCGTTTTCCACGTGCGCTCCGCAGTATCGCTCGTGGATTCCCATGCACGGCGACTCCAGCGATCCATGTGCCCCACAAGTCCACCCCCTTCCACCCAACGTTGGCTGAGCGGACGCGTGTTGTCCTCAATTGCTGGCGTTGCGGCAGGCTTTGCATCACTCTTTATGGACGACGTCACGGGAGTCGCTTTAAGTGGTGTCGAAATACTTCCATCCTTCGCCGAAACACTCATCGTTCCGACTTCATTGCCCTCCAAATCCACCAAGCGAACTCTCCAAATTGGCACGCCAT
>JBDHQL010000030.1:0-10929 GCA_039807035.1 Chthoniobacterales bacterium | reverse complement strand
AAGCTCCTTATCCACATTCAATCTCTCCTTAAAAACGCTCAACTTTCCACTTGCTAAAATCCACAGTTGCTCTGCGCGAACCACTGCCTTCCTCCACATCCCGCGCAATTTGCGCTCTCAATTTCTCAATCGAGTCAAACTTTTTCTCCGGACGCAAAAACTGTAGGAACTCCACTTCCAATTCTTCCCCATAAATCTCCTGTGAAAAATCCAAAATATGCACCTCTAAAGTTCGCGCAGAACGTTCGGGCAATGTGGGTCTCACTCCAAGATTGGCGACGCCGAGATATGCATCCCCGCCAATTTTCACTCCCACGCGATACACGCCATCGGGTGGAAGTTGAAAACCATCGGTGTCAATATTGGCCGTGGGAAAACCCAGCGTACGCCCAAGTTTGCGTCCAGTCACCACCGGCCCCAACACCGCATAAGGCCACCCTAATGCGGCTTCCACAAATTTCAAATCCCCTCGTGCGATCGCCTGACGAATACCCGTGCTCGAAATGACCGCACCGTCCCATTGCACCGCCGGAATCGCATCCACCTCAAAATCTGCACGTCCACCCATTTTGCGAAGCAACGCAACATCTCCCGCTCGTCCGCGTCCAAAACGCCAAGCTTCTCCCACGCAAATACCGCCCAAGGGACGACAATTCGCGACTAACTCGGCCACAAAATCCTCTGCGGACTGCGCGGCGCGTTCCGCATGAAATGGCAACACTGCCAGATGCGTCATGCCCAGGCGCTCCATCAGCAATTCCTTATGACGCGGTGAGGTAAGGCACGGTGGTGCGGCATGATGAAAAAACATCATCGGATGCGGCTCAAATGTCAGCGCAACCGCCGTCCCTCCGTATTTCCGCGCATCCGCCTTCGCTTCGGCCAACAATGCCTGATGTCCACGATGAACGCCGTCAAAAATCCCGATGGCAAGAAACACCGGGCCGCGCAAGGAACGAAAGACATCCGTAGAGCGCAGAATTTCCATGATGATGTCGCCTCACACGCCTCGCAGACGCGAGACTTCCGGCAGGCTCATGACGCGAGCCTTAATTTGCTCCAGTGGCAACGAACGCAATTCCTCCACCGTCAGCACACCCTCCACGCGAAACTTTCCGGAAGCGGTACGACGCAGTGCTTTGAGATGCGCTCCACAACCCAACTCCTGTCCAATATCATGAGCATAAGTGCGGACATAAAATCCTTTGCTGCACGTCACACGAAATTCAATCTCGGGAAGGGCCAGATTTAAAATTTCGTGCCCATAGATATGTACCAAGCGCGGTTCACGCTCTATGGTCTTGCCCTGCCGC
The DNA here is from genome assembly GCA_039807035.1 of Chthoniobacterales bacterium. GTDB lineage: Bacteria > Verrucomicrobiota > Verrucomicrobiia > Chthoniobacterales > JACTMZ01 > JACTMZ01. Next base: position 9,616 of record JBDHQL010000030.1, on the reverse strand, counting down.
GCTAATTTATACAGTGGCACCCCATCTTTTTTAATGGCCGAAACCATGGGCGGTGTCTGGTAAAAATCGCCCTGAAACTTTGCAAACGCCTGCTCAATGGCTGCACGATCAAACTCCGGCACCGGCTTTTCTTCCACAAGCTCGCCATCGGCATCCTGACTCCCTGTCGTTTGCCCAAGTCGAATCGTTCCGATGTATTCCTTATCTTCGCTCATGAGAAGGTCCTGGATTTTCGTCCCTCGCCCGATGGTGATAATAAGCAGTCCTGTCGCAAGCGGATCAAGCGTCCCGCAATGCCCGACCTTGCGCGTATTGAGTACACGGCGGGTGATCGCCACGACATCATGCGATGTCATACGCGGCGCTTTATCAATCAGCAAAACCCCATCAATCGTGTTTTCGAATCTCATGACAAACAACTTCCCAAACTTTCTTTTCTGCCTCCGCAAGCGGCCCCGAAAGTCGCGCTCCCGCTGCGAGCGCATGGCCACCGCCACCAAAAACTCCGCAAATATGGTTCACATTAAAGCGTACATTCTTAGAGCGCATGCTCACACGCACCTTGCCCTCCGGCGTCTCTTCAAAAAATACAGCAACCTGTACACCTTCGACGGATCTCAAGTGATCAATAAGCCCTTCATTGTCCTCCGGCAAAACGCCGAGGCGACGGGCCGTTTCCAAGGTGAGGCTAAAACCGGCAGCACGACCCTCGCAGTCAAAGTGAGCGTCGTTGAGTAAGGCGCCGAGAAGTTCCAAGCGGCGACGCGGATAATTGTCATAAATTTCCCGCGAAATGGCCGCAATATCCACGCCATATTCGATTAAATCTGCCGCAACCCGTAACGTATGCGATGTCGTTCCACGGTATTGAAACGACCCGGTATCGGTAGAAAGTCCCACAAAAAGATTCACCGCAATATCCTGCGTAATTTCTGCGTTTACAAAGCGCAAGTAGTCATAAATCACCTGCGCTGTGGCCGGGGCGTGGGCGATATGATTGAGATCAGCATAGCGGTGATTGCTAATGTGATGGTCTATATTGATCCACGTTTTCACATTCCCCACGGCCTGCAAAACACTACCGAGGCGTTCCTTGGTAGAGGTGTCCACAGCGAGAAAAGCATCAAAGTCTTGGGGCGTCTGCGGCGGTGCCGTCACCATGGTGCCCTGCGGAAGATAATGAAACTTTGATGTCATTCCACCATCATTCCACACATGAACTTCCTTGCCGCACGCACGAAGGTAAAGTCCCATGGCGAGGGCACTGCCATAAGCATCACCATCGGGACGAATATGGCTTGCGATGCCAATGCGGGTTGTGCGCTCAAGGGCTTGGCGAATTTGCTCAAAAGTGGCGTTTGTTTCCTGACTCATGCGTCGTTGTCAGCAGCATCTTCGGCATCAAGCTCGCTGAGAATATCAATCACACGAGCTCCACGTTCCAGCGATTCATCGAGGTGGAAATGCAGATGCGGTGTAAATTTTAACACCACGCGCTTGGCACATTCGGATTGGAGGAGTCCACGATGTTGTTCGAGAGTTTCCAAAGCCTGCTTTTGTTGCGCAGGTGTCCCGAGGACGCCCACATGCACGGTGGCATTGCGCAAATCCGGTGCGACATCCACGCCGGTCACGGTAATAAGACCACCCGTAGGTGGCACCTCGCGCAAGATGGCAGTGCTAAGTTCTCGTTTAAGAATTTCGGCCACGCGGGCGAGACGGTGTTTCAATGGATGATAATGGTTACAAGTTTCTCAAGGCATCCACGGTGAATGTGGTGAAGAAAGAACTTTGGTTTGTTCGAGGAAAGATGCGCCCGGCTAAGGGGCACAGGGAGGGAGCAGCAAGAAAGTAATATTGAGCTATCCAAACGGCTTGTCTGGTCAGAGGGCACAGGCGTCTCGCCTGTGATGGATTTACAATCACGGGCGAGACGCCCGTGCCCCCTGGATTTTTGCTCACTGGATTTTTGCCCCTTGGGTTTTTTAACTTGTGGGATCGTCAAAAGTTGTAAGGACTTTCGCAAAAATTGCCTTGGGGTACCGCGCCCACCTCGGGTGCTGTTTCCCGCGCCCTCGCGGGAAACATCCAACCCAAAACCAAATTCAGTCCGCGAGGGCGCGGACTGACACAGTCGAGGCGGCTGTGGTACCCAGCCTCCTTCTTTTTTTACGGTCAATCGCGACATCACACTAGAATTTGTTCGGGAGCTTCTGAGCTCGTTTAATGCTCCTATTCGAGTTTCTGGGCAACTTTTTCGAGGGTGTAACACTCGATAATGTCCCCGGGTTCGTATTCGTGAAAATCTCCCAATTTAATGCCACATTCAAAACCATTGCGCACTTCCTTCACGTCTTCCTTAAACCGCCGCAATGTCGAAATACCACCATCGTAAATCGGCTGTTTACGCCGCAACACGCGAGCGCGTGCGGTACGCAGGATGCGTCCATGGGTGACACTGCATCCGGCCACAATGCCCTTAGTGAGATCGAAGACCTGACGCACTTCAGCATAACCAATCACAGACTCGCGAAGCTCCGGCTCTAAAAGCCCCGCCATGGCTTCCTTCACTTGGTCAATCAGCTCGTAAATGATGCTATAAAGTTTGATTTGAACGCCTTCGCGCTTAGCCACGATGGCCGCACTATTTTCGACCTTCACCCCAAAGCCCACGGCAATGGCGTCGGACGCGGTGGCGAGCAAAATATCCGATTCGCTCACGGGCCCTACGGCGGAGTGAATAATTTCGAGGTCAATTTGCTTCGCTTTGATATCACCGAGCAATTGCACCAAGGCTTCGAGCGAGCCTTGCACATCGGCCTTGAGAATTACGCGCAGAACTTTGCGCTGATTATCCGCAAGATTATCGAAGAGGCTTTCGAGTGTGGCCCGTTTGGGGGCGGCCAATTTGACCTGACGTTGTTCTTCCTGACGTTCCTCGCTGAGCTGACGCGCCGCACGTTCAGACTCCATGACCATCAATTCATCGCCTGCATTGGGGAGACCATTAAAGCCGAGGACTTTGACCGGTGTGGCGGGGCCTGCAGACTTCACCGGCTTGCCGTGGTCATTGATCAACGATTTCACCTTGCCCCATTGCAAACCGCAGAGAAAAGCCTGACCCACTTTAAGCGTCCCCATTTTAACAATGACTGTCCCCGTCGGGCCGCGTCCGGGTTCCATTTCCGCCTCAATCACCGTGGCACGCGGAGACACCTTGTTGCTGCTCTTAAGTTCGAGCATTTCGGCCTGAAGACTCAGCATTTCGAGCAAATGATCCACGCCAGTTCCCTTGGTCGCGGATACAGGGCAAACAATCGTCGTTCCGCCCCAATCTTCCGGTGTCAATTCATGTTCCTGCAACTGCTGCTTCACGCGATCCACATTCGCTGTCGAAAGGTCCACTTTATTCACCGCGACAATGATCGTGACGCCCGCCGCTTTCGCGTGGCTAATGGCCTCCTTGGTTTGTGGCATAATGCCGTCATCCGCCGCCACAACGAGAACCACGATATCTGTGACATTGGCACCACGCGCTCGCATCGCGGTAAAAGCCGCGTGGCCCGGTGTGTCGAGAAATGTGATATGACGTCCGCCATGTTCGACGGAATAAGCACCTATATGTTGGGTGATACCGCCCGCCTCCCCAGCGGCTACACGAGCTTTACGCACGTAATCCATGAGCGACGTCTTGCCGTGGTCCACGTGACCCATGAAAGTAATCACCGGCGGGCGCGTCTCCAGCACATCCTTCTTTTCATCAATTACCGGAGCGACAGGCGGAGCCACCACAGGTTCTGCTTTATGCACACCGGCACCGGCCTGACGTTTTTCTTTCTCAAAAACAAAGCCATACTTTTCGCAAACAAGAGCCGCCGCAGCAGGCTCAATCGTCTGATTAAGATTGGCAAAGATATTGGCCTCCATGAGATCTTTCACGACCTGAAACGGACGCAATTCCAGAGCTGCCGCTAAATCCTTAACGATGATAGGCGGCTTGATATTGATAATCTTTTTACCATCTTCGGTGAGCTGCGATTCTTCCTCCACCGGTACCACCACAACAGGTACAGGTTCCTCAACGGGCGTAACAACTTCAACGACGTCCACAACTTCCACGGGAGCCACCTCTTCTTCCGTGCGACGTTTCTTTTTAACCGGCTTATCAATCAGCGACACGACTTCCATTCGCGCCTTAGGCGTGGGCTTGGGCTTAGGAGTCGCTTTAGCCTTGGGTGCCTTGGCTGGCACCTTCGCGGGTGCCGGTGCTTTTGCAGGAGCTTTGCTTTCCGATGTCTTAGGCTTCGAAGTACGGGATTTCGCAGGTGCTACGGCACTTTTCGAGGCGGTGCTGGTAGCCTTTTTTTTAACTGTCGCTTTTGGTGGCATGGTAATTTTTTAGGAACCGGCGGGAACAGTCGAGGGTTTTGCCTCGATTTTGAGGCTTGTGGCACGATTCAAAATTTCTGCGGCACGCGCTTCATCCACGCCAATCATACCGATTAAATCTTCGGCCTCCACCCCACCCGTCACAAGGTCCTGCGGTGTAGTGATGCCATTTTGCACGAGTTTCATGGCGGTTTCTTCATCCAACCCAAGCTGAGCCTTAAACGCTTCGGTAGCACTGCTCACCTGACTTTCAAAAGCCTGGGCCTTGGAATCGTCCTTCACGATGTCAACCTCCCAGCCTGTCAACTTCGCCGTGAGTCGAGCATTTTGCCCTTTTTTTCCAATGGCAATCGAAAGCTGGTCGTCATCCACCGTGACGCGCACGCGTTTATCCGCTTCGTTGATTTCAATGGCCTTAATTTTTGCCGGCTTGAGTGCTTCAACCACAAACTCCTTGGGATCCTCGCTCCATTTAATAATATCCACCTTCTCATTGTTGAGTTCGCGAACGATATTTTTCACACGCGCACCGCGCATCCCCACGCAAGCGCCGACGGGATCCACTTTGCTATCCGCGCTGGCAACCGCAACTTTCGTACGAATCCCCGCTTCGCGTGCAATGCCTTTAAGCACCACGGTGCCATCCGCGATTTCGCTAACTTCCAGCAGAAAAAGTTTGCGGATAAAATTGGGATGACTCCGCGAGAGAATAATTTGCGGACCATCTTTTCCATTTTCTACCTCGACAACGTAAGCACGCAAACGATCCCCCACATTGTAATCCTCCGTCATCACCCGTTCGCGCGAAGGCATCACCGCCTCAAATTTCCCCAAGTCCAAAATCACATCGCTTTTAATAAAACGACGTACCGTACCGCTCACAATATCGCCTGTACGGTCTTTGAAATCCTCAAAAATACGCTCCTTCTCCACGCGGCGAATGCTTGACATGATCGCATTTCGCGCCACACCGGCGGCTATACGCCCAAAGGCTGCCGGGTCAACTTCCACCTCAACCGTTTCACCCACCTGCACCTCGGGATTAATCGCACGAGCACGCGTGAGGGAAATTTCTTCCTGCGGATTATTCACTTGCTCTACCACAAGCACACTTGCCACGCCGCGAATCTTTCCATTTTTGGGATTGATCTCCACGCGCAAATCACGGGTATAGCCGCTCATGCTTTTACCTGCGGCCTTAACAATTGCCTCCTGCATAGCTTGCAAAAGGGTTTCGCGAGGAATGCCACGTTCGCGTTCCACATATTCTAGCATGGTCAGAAGTTCGTTGCTCATGGTCAGTAATTTGGTTTTTGAAGATAAAAAAAAGTGGGCGTAAACCCACTTTTCGATGGAAAAGTTTTCCTAACTATGCCCTCGTATTCTCCATGTGTCAAGGTTGGGGAAAAGGTGTTTTCGCGGTTAAGATAGCTTTATCCACCGCAAAATCTAGGAAGCATAGGCATTTTGTTTGTGAAGTATTTACGATCACGCTCGAGACGACCGTGCCCCCTGGCTCTTTTTCAAGCAAGTCACCTGCGGATAAAATGGCTGCCGCTTGAAAGCTTCGACATTCGACTTTAAGCTATCGAAATCAGATGCAAAAAAATCGGGTGGTTATTCTTGGTGGCGGGTTTGGGGGATTGGCGGCGGCTCAGCAGCTCAGCAACCCGGAGTTCGAAGTGACTCTCGTGGACCGTCAAAACCACCATCTCTTCCAACCCCTCCTCTACCAAGTCGCCGCTTGCGGACTTTCTGCTTCGGAAATTTCACAACCCATTCGCTCCATTCTTTCCCGCCGCGAAAACACCCGCGTCATCATGGCGGATGTTCTCGGCATTGATCTTGCGACACAAACGGTCACCCTCGATGACGGCACGCTTTCCTACGACACGCTCATCATCGCGCTCGGAAGTCGAACGAGTTATTTTGCGCATCCAGAATGGGAGAAATTTGCACCCGGGCTCAAGACTGCCGTGGACGCCCTCACCATTCGCAATCGTATTCTTCAATCGTTTGAAGATGCGGAAACAACTTCCGATCCCGCAATCATCCGTCGGCTCATGAGCATTGTTGTCATCGGAGGTGGCCCCACAGGCATCGAACTTGCAGGGGCGTTTGCGGAACTTGCACGTTCGGTTTTACATCGCGACTTTCGCAATATTGATCCACGTAAAGCACGCATCATTCTCATCGAAGCTGCGCCACGCATTCTCCACACGCTGTCGGAAAAACTTTCGCGGAAAGCACTCGTTCAGCTCGAATCTCTCGGCGTTGAAGTCCTTGCCGGAGTCAAAGTGGAAAACATCACGGAACAAGGTCTCACCCTCGACAATGGGGAAATGCTTCACGCCGCCACGATTGTTTGGGCCGCTGGTGTTCGCGCCAATCCCGTGGCGGAATCCCTTGGCGTTGCACTGGATCGCGGCGGACGCGTTGCGGTAGCTCCGGATCTTTCTCTCTCCGAACATCCCAATGTCTTTGTGATTGGCGATATGGCTTTGGTTCCACAAACGAAGCAAAACACTCCCGTGCCCGGCGTTGCCCCCGCAGCGATGCAAATGGGAACTTTTGTGGGGAAGCTTTTGGAAAATGAACAAAGGCATCCGGGAAGTCCGCGTCCGACATTTCACTATTTTGATAAAGGCACCATGGCGACCATTGGGCGTTCAGCGGCTGTTGCAAAAATTGGACCGCTGGAATTCGGCGGCTTTCCCGCGTGGGTCGCGTGGCTGACAGTACACCTCATTTTTCTCATCGGCTTCCGCAATCGCATCGCCGTTTTTATTCAATGGATTTACTCCTACTTCGCCTTTAAACGCGGAGCGCGGCTCATCATTTCTCGCCCGGGACAAATTCTCGGATCGTGAGTCAACGCGATGAGGAAGATTGCCGAGATTTTTTCGCCGTCTTTCCTCCACCCATGCAGGCTCGACGCCTTTTGAGAGATTCTGGGCGTGCGCGAAGTTCAAGTTGAATGGGAAGGCCCGGGTATTCACGAACGCGTCGCAGCTGCGCCATGAGATAGGTTTCGTAATCCGGCGTGAGCAATCCCGGATCATTGACAAAAAGCACGAATCGTACCGGTGCGAATTCTCGAGCCCCACCCTCCTCCAATTGCGTGGCATAAAAAACTTTAAGCCGCTTCCCTCCTCGAGTCGGTGGTCCATGCAGCGTCATGGCGTCCCGAATCACCCGATTCAACTCTCCCGTTCCCAAACGCCGCGAGGCATGTTCTTGTACTTTTTTAAGCGTCGTTCCTAAACGAGCGAGATTGTCGCCGGCCCGAGCGGACAGCAAAATAAACGGCGCATAAGGCAAGAAAAACAATTCCGAACGCCATGCAGCGAGAGCGTCTTTGAGTCCATTTCGTTCACGCATTTCCTTGGGAAGCAAATCTGCTTTATTCACCACCACAACCACAGCCTTGCGTGATTTTTGAATGAGACCGGCAATGCGTTTGTCCTGCTCCGTCGCGCCCGTTGTGGCATCTATCACCAACGCACACACATCAGCGCGGCGAATCGCTTCTTCCGAGCGCATCACGCTGAAAACTTCGGCGGAAGTATTGTGCCTCGAACGATGGCGAATGCCTGCCGTATCGAGTAACAAGTACGTGCGCTCCGCAAGCGTGCAGGGCACTTCTAAGGCATCACGTGTCGTTCCTGCGATCTCGCTGACGATGGCCCGCTCGCGTCCCAGCAACGCATTGGTGAGTGAAGATTTTCCAACATTAGGTCTTCCGACAATGGCCAAACGCGGCAGCGGTTTTTCCGGGGGTTCCGCGACGACTTCTGCCTCTCCGCTCTCTAAAATATTCTCCACCGTCTGCACCAAATCACCCATTCCGCGTCCGTGAGCCGCGCTCACGCCAAGGACAGATGCAAATCCCAGTTTCTGAAATTCGGTTTCCAGCACGTCGTGTTTGGGAACATCGAGTTTATTCACCACCAGCACCACGGGCCGTGACGCTCGTCGCAATTTAGCGGCCAATTCCGCATCGAGCGGCAGCAGCCCCGATTGACCATCCACGACAAATAAAATTGCCGCCGCATCCTCCAATGCTTCATCCGCAGCGCGATGTGTCGCTTCCGCAAAATCCGGATCCGGCGCGGCTCCGATGCCGCCCGTATCCACAATGCCAAATGGTTTTTCTCCTAAGCGACAAACCGATTCTAAACGATCCCGCGTTACACCGGGTTGATCATGAACGATAGAAATTCGGCGCCCCGCGAGGCGGTTAAATAATGCGGACTTCCCCACATTGGGGCGCCCCACAAGTACGACTTTTTTCATAATTCTCCTGCTGGTTTTCCTGCGCCTCCCAAAGCTCCCATTCCTCGCCAAATATACCCTATCCCACTCACAAGCGTAAAAAATCCCGCCGCATAAACCACCCATTGCTGGCTGGGAATTTGCAACATCACCCAAGCAACGGCCGTCATTTGTAACGCCGTGGCAATTTTTCCAAGCATACTCGGACGCACCTCCACATCACCGGTAAAAAATTTCAACAAGCCGCATCCGACGAGAATGACAACATCGCGTGCAATCACGAGCACCGGAAACCACAGCGGCAATCCCACCGTCCACGGGAACAAACTCAGCGTAATAATAGCCGTTAGCAGTAGCCCTTTGTCCGCGATCGGATCCAGCACAACACCCAGCGCACTTCGTTGATTAAATCGCCGCACCACCCACCCATCGAGAGCGTCGCTTGCCGCCGCAATCACAAACACGGCGATCGCCCACCAACGCAACCATGCAATCGGCAACTCGCTGCGCACGCTCTCTGCATAGTACACCGCAAATACGACGAACACCGGAATTAGCAAAATCCGCACCAGCGTGATTTGATTGGCAAACGTCATACCCGCCAGCGTGACGCCACGCCGTGTGTCACGCAATAGATTCTTCCTGTCATTCGTCGGCAACGCAGACATGATACGAAGTTCATCATGAAAGCCTCGCCCCTGCTCCAATGCCGCAACCTCAGTTGTCGGCGTCCGCTCTGGCGTCATGGTGCATCTTGCATTGATCGGGTGAGTGCGCACTTTGAAGCTGTCCGTTTTTACGCGCTTTGCGGTATGGAGGGATGTGGAAAAAATTTACTTCTTCATCTGCTCGGGCTCCTGGAATTGCCCGATGACGGCGACATTGTATTACGCGGCGAAAACACGGGGGCATGGACGGAAACCCAACGCGATGCCATACGACAGCAGCATTA
>JBDHQL010000029.1:0-10931 GCA_039807035.1 Chthoniobacterales bacterium | reverse complement strand
CGTGTAAATAAACAAGTAGCCATAGAGCAAACCGCCACGCACCTCCCGATCGGCTTTTTCCACTTGCCGGAGTCCTCGCTCGAAATCGGGTGCGGCACTCTCCCCGACTAGCAAGGGAAGAAAGCTCTTGTAAAAATCATTGGCTGTGAGAGCGGGCTGCCATGACACACGGGCAAGAAATGCGGCGTTGATATCGGCCTGACGTGTCTGCCAGAGGGCGGCGACGTAGCCCTGCATTCCGAGAGACGCGGTGGCATGAACTATGGTTTCCAGCGATTCCACGGAGACCTGTGGGAAGTACATGTTGTTGTCGTCGTGGATGCCAATTTCGAGGGAAATCCTCTCCCCTGCTTTCAATTGCGGCACAATCTGCGAAATGCGGTCAGCAGGCCCATGCGCACCATAGTCGAGAAATTGCACAAGGACGGATTCCTTCGGCAAAATCTTCCGTGTGAGCGGTGAGAGCTGCGGCATGAGACCCGCCACGCCGATGCTGACTCCCCGCGTGGTGGCACCTTGCAACAAGCGGTTCTCGGTGAGGATTCGGTCCAGCGCGTAGAGGAACAAGAGGTCGCCACGCATGTGGTGTTGAAAGCGTGTTTTGTCGAACGGAGATTCTTCAAAACATTCGAGCTTTGTGCGAAAATCAAAATCCGGTCGCACGTGATATTTGGCATCCAACTCCTCGAAGATTTTGTCGCTGTCCCCCACCCCCGCACGGTGCTCCGAGGCCCACAGCTGGTAGGCGTCCGCCTCCGGATAAGTCGTCAGGAGAGCCTCCAGTCGTCGGGAAATCAATTCTCGAATGGCCGGATCAAGCAGGTTCATCCATGCAGCAAACTCCGGATTGGTTCCAAATTCTTCGGTTGGAGTTTTTGTAAAAATCGCGCCATGAAAACTCTTGGGGTCGGGTAGCGGGAGAGTGGCCCATTCATTGCACAAATGCTTGAAAAGCGTGGGCGGCTCCAGCAGAACGAAGGTCAACAGCGACAACAATCCGCGGGCCTTGCAATGGCGAATAATATCCCGCACCAATTCCACCCCGAGCCTCTTCCGCTCGCGGTCATCGCGGGCTGCGGCGAAAACCGGACTATAAAATTCGGACTGCCCGGCAAACAATTCCTTCCCGACAAAATTGTCATCAATCGGAAATCGATAGCCATAAAAAATATCCCCTGCCGGACGTTCGACGCCTCGGAATTCGTAGTCCAGCCACGGACTGGATTCCAAAACGACAAATAAGAAAGCGTTGAATTTCATCCGAGCCGCACGGTCTATGTAATCCGTGAAATCCCGGAGACTCCATGCGGCAGAACCTTCCGCCACATTGGCCATCGGACGTGTGGCGCGGAGCGGATAAGCCGGCTCCCTCACCTCGTCAAACCCCGTCAGGCACAAGGGTGGAGGATTCTCGGGCAATTGCTCGCCGCTGAGCAAAAATACGACGCCCCATCGCTCGATCCACTCGTACACGCCGAAGAGCGTGCCGCGCCCCGATCCCCCGCCTATCGCCAACACCGGCGGCTCAGTCGCAAGGGTGCGCAGGCAAAATCCCTCCTCGGCAAGATCGGGCCACTCGACATTTGCAAACCGCGAGTACCGGCGTGGGTCACCGATTAAAATCAGCGCATGGTCACCCTCGGGAGGAACGTCAGCGCATAATTCCGCATCCACATGGTGCACGAGCGAAAGATATTTTTTCAACTCTTCCGCCGCGTAAAACTCGACGGAATCTATCGAAGCAAAGTGAACGATAAAAATCTTCATGAAATAAATCAGCTCCCAAGGCGGCGCAAATTTCAGCGGATAGGCTGCACCGATACATCATCGAGGTATATTTCGCAGAGGCCATCACCTATACCGCCAATCGTGAATCTCGCACCTTCGCCACCGTCTTTTTCTTCATACTCTACCTCGAATAATTCCCAGCTATCCGTCTCCCTAAGGGGTGTTGAGGTCAGTTGCACATAGTCATTGTCTGCCCCATTTCGCATATTGACACCAAAGCCGCCCTGAAGAATTTTATACCAAAAAGAAATCTTGTAGCGGGTTCCTGTTTCCGTTGGGAACTGTCTGCTGGTGACCTGTGGGAAGTCAGTGGGATTTTCCCGTTCGCTGACAATGTGCAAGGAATTTTCCCCCCCATGTTTTTGGTCACCGACCACCTCGACAATACGAGGCTTGGTCGGACCGCCCACATTTGCAGCTTCCCATTCGCCGGGAAGTTCCATAGTGCCGTTGAGGATAAGCTCAGTCCCGGCATCCTGCGCGAAAATCGCTGACGGAAAAATTGCGCTCAACATCAACGCCAGTACGACTATCGAGTAGAACGTGACAAGGCGGGTGAGAAGTGACGGACGAAGGTGGGTTGGCAGTTTCATGATTGTGGGATTAGTGGTGTGTTGTGTGTGGTTTGGAAAAATGAAAATCGTTGGCATTTGTTGCTGCGGGTACTCCGGTCGCCCCGCTCGGGTTTTGCCCGCAGGATTCCCGGACTCTCAAAGTGGACTTGAGGGTTCGCGATAAATTGAGAAGACCCTGGGGGGTGACACCCTCATGGATGGCTTTCACCATCGTCGCACAGTGCTCGATCATCGGATGCCAAGGAACCGCCATCGTCGTCAATGCCGGACGATAATACTCTCCCAATCGAATGCCATCATGGGAAGCAATGACCACATCCTCCGGCACCGAGAAACCCGCCTGCACAAGCCCGTGGATAACCCCTATGGCATTTAAATCCGAAGCCACATAGAGCGCGTCCGCATGTTGCCCCGCAATTTTCAGCTTCTCACCCACTTCATGAGCGCGGTCAATCTGGAAAAAATTGTCGGAAAAAACAATGGCGGGATTAATTTTCAAGCCGGCTTCGCGCATGGCTTCGAGATAGCCGCTCATGCGTCCATCGTTTTCATGTGTCGGCCCAACATAGCCAATACGCTGCTTGCCGCCGCGAATCAAATGCGCGGTTGCCTGCTTTGCTGCGTCTCGGACATCAAAGGCCACATACGGCATGGCAGCCGACGCGGACGTATAGATTAGACTGATAATCGGGCACCGCACAGAACCCTTGTTTTCGAAAGACATCGAAGCATCGCTGGGGCACACGAAAATGGCATCCACCAGATCCCCGTCAAATTTGCGGATGGCGGCCATGATTTCTTCTTCATTCACATCGGCCACATCCACGGAAACACGGATATGAAATTCGGAAAACACCCTCGTGAAATGATCCACTAATTCACCAAAAAACGGTATTGCCGGGGATCGTGTGATCAAGGCCACATGATCCGCCCGCCCCCGCACGAGCCTTCGTGCGTGAGAATTTGGCACATAGTGGAGTTGCTCGGCAGCGGCCATGACCCGCTTTTGGGTTTCCGGGCTAAAGGCTAAGGCCAGCTTGCCACCTGCCAAAATTCGCGAAACCGTGGAAGTCGCCACGCCCGCCAACTGAGCCACCGCAACAATGCCCGCCTTTTGACGCTGTCTGCTCACACTCATAAAAAAATACTCATTAAAAATCTCTGCACTCCTTATGCAAACCCTTGCAGAACCCTAGAGATTTGTCAATCCAACTCCAGACTTTCCTTTCTGGGAATTACGCCTATTCAGTTCCTATTTTTAACCGGTCGGTGGGGGTGGCCCCTGCAACAACGAGAGTCCTCCATCTTGCAAAAGGGTGGTTCCTGTCACATGAACGCCCGCCGGACTGCAAAGGTAGAGAACCTGCAGAGCGACGTCATCCGCCGTAATCAACTTCCGGATAGGAACACTTTCCCGCGCCTTTTCCTCAAGGCCGGGGTGCTCGTCGTAATGCTTTTTTGTCAGTCCCGCATTCACAAATCCCGGCGCGATCTCGTTGACCAGAATTCCCTTGGACGCCAAACCAAGAGCCATCGTGCGGCTGAGCATCCGCAGTCCTGCTTTGGAGGCGCAATACGCCGGCAAGGTGGCGTAAGGTGCCACGCCCACCCAACTTCCCATAAAAATAATACGCCCCGGGCGTCCCGTCGCAGCCAAGCGCCTCGCTCCCGACTCCGCAAAATAGAACGCGCCATTGAGATTGACGTCCATCTCGCGTTTCCACTCCGCCGCAGAAATTTCCAGATGAGGCTTAAAGGTGGCCATGCCGGCGATGGGCACAATGATATTGGGGACACGGTGAAAATACGTTTGGACAGCTTCAAACCACCGCTCCACGGCATCGGGGTTCGTGACATCCAGGGTTTTGGAATAATAGGGGACATCCGGCGAGGCTTCGGTGACATCGGCCAGAGCAATTTCCGCTCCGGCCTCATGCAGCCGGTCGGCAATCGCACGTCCAATATCACCCAGCCCGCCACTAATGACCACCAGAGCCGGTTCGAGATCGTGAACGATTTTCATAGGCGACAAATCTAGCACACTGTCGAGATTGCGGCATTCTATTTTTCCATGAGGAACACGAAGATTCATCAGGAAATTATAGGTTCTTTAGATTTCATAGAGCTGTCTGGGGGGACATAGCCATGGGTTCCACCGAGCCGTTTCCATTCCTTGAAGACGAGCCAGAGGGCGAAGGCTGCGAAGGCTAGAAACAGAAAACTCCACACGGGGACAAAACGGTAATAGTAGTCACCTCGGCTGGAAAACACCTGTTTGAGAAAATCTAGGAAGAGGCCACCAAGAGCTCCCGCAATAACAATGCCGATGGAACTACACATGGCATTGGCAGCGCTGAATTGCCCAAAGCGCTCACGGGGGAAAATGTGCATGTACATCGGAAGCAGAGCCGCCGTGTTGGCGGCGAGTACCACCGCAGTAATGACCGATAGCAAGGTGACAATCCAAAGAGCACCTTCCCGAGAAAAATTCACAAAAAGAAAAATACAGGAGGCAGCGGTAACCAGCGCGAATGCGATTTGCGCAGGCAATACGATCCGAAGCGGGTTGAAGCGATCTGCCAGTATCCCCATCGGATAAAAAAGCACCATCCCCACCACTCCCGAAAGTGCCGCCACCTTGCCAATATCCGCCAAGGTCAAACCGAGGGACATCATCATGAAAAGAGAAAAACCGGAGATGGCACCCGCCATGCCATTGCTCAGAGAATTTAAAAAGACCAGCCGGTAGATGCGGTGGCTGAAACATTCCCGAAAAAAGGTGGCGACCACCTCCAATGAAAACCCTTTTTTTTGCGACATTTTTTCCGGTGGGGGGTAGTGTCCTTCCTTCACATTCAGACTCAACAAAAGAAAGCCAAATCCATACAATACGCCGGCTCCCAAAAAAATCTCCCGGGTATGCGACTCGGCATATTGCAAAATAAAGTAGTTGAAGATGATTCCAGCCAACGCGCTGATCACACGGAACATTCCGAGGAAGCGGCCCATAAAAGCTTCGGGAACGACATCATTAAAAAGATACCAGAAGACGGTGGCCACAAAGAGTTCAAAGAACCGGAAGCTCACGATGAGCACACAAATCAAACCTATGGTGACTCCCGCCTTGGTGATAACGGGTGATAATCCACCAACCCACGGATAGAGGAGTGCCCCCAGCTCGTTTGAAAATCCCATGAGGATCAGGAAGAATGAAATGAAGGGTGCTGAGAAGAGCAGGAAAGGAATCCGTCGTCCGCGTTTACTGCGATAGCGGTCGCTGGCGGTGCTAATGATCGGATTCAAAAGGGCATTCATCACGTAAGGGATGATGGTCAACACCACGGAGATCACCGTGTTGGAAGCTCCATGCGACTTTAGAACCAACAGCAACACGCTGCCCCAGACCACTTCCATGAAGCTGAAGCAAAAATCACCCCAGAGCAAAAATCCAAAGAGTCGGAACAGCCCGGGCTTGGTGTACGTGAGTGTCCCGCAGCAATAACGTGGGTCCGCAGTGCTCGGAACGAAGGCGGGCGGATGGCTGGATTGAGAAGGTTCCATCTGGTCGGATTCTGAACGCCGACCCTACCGGTTACTCCGACGCCAGGAAGAAAAGGTTTTTTTCACAATCCGATAATCCTCCGCCGTGAGCTTGGTGAGCTGAGGCGGCTGGAAAAAGTGCGAGCGATAAACCCACTCGGCGTTGTAGAGACAGGGAACTCCCACTTCGGATTGAAGAGGAAATTCCGCCGCATAGGTGTCGAGCGCGTTAAAATGCAGCAATCCGTCGGTATCCACCACCGCCTGTGGCTGGCAAATCCGGAAAAGCTCCGCACGTCGCCGCATGGAACCTACCGGGCTGGGTTGGTGGGTGTACATATCCGCAAGGCGAACCATGTCGGTAAATTCGGCGAGATAGGGATTGAGCGAAAACACGCTGATACAGGCGTCGCGTTTGTGGGACTTCGCTTCTCCATAAAGTGTTTTCAAATAGAGATGCTGCAATTCCAGCCCCCACACGCCGGTGTGGTTTTCGAGGTCGGCTCCGGTCGGCAGAGAGAGCTGACCATCCAACTTGACCCCGTCCATGTTCAGACAATCCGGCGCATCGGAAAACCAGCGCCGGATCATTTCGCTGAATCGCCGAACGTAGCCGGGATGGGTGATATCGGCGGCGACCGGTTGCCCCTTGCGTGTCATACATTCCTCTGCGGGTACTCCTTCCGTGGACCACGCAGCGGCCCATGCAAAGACGCGGATGCCCCGCGCATGACAGCTCTCGACCCACGCACGCATGTCGTGCCATTTCGTCGGATCCGGCTCGCCGCTGTTCAGGTTTTTGGCCCAGGTAGCATCAAGGATGATGATGCCGGGGCGGCAGCCTTTGCGGATGAGCATATCGAGCCAGTGTTCGCAGCGTTCCTCGGTGCAGTGTTTGAATGCCTCTTTACCGACAGCCACGAGGTCATGGCCGACACGGCTCGCGGCCAGACCGATCTGATCGTGCCATGTGCAATAAATCGGTTCTCGCCACCATGCGGGCACCCGCCGCCGCGCTGGTGGCTTCGGCAGATAACCGTGTTGCCGGCAATGACGCAAATACTTTGGCAAAACCTGCTCGCGGGTTGCAGCAAGGGTCATGACGAACCGCGGACTCTCCCAACAGCCATCCACCTGCTGCTTGCCTGCATATACGGCGGCCCAGCCTCCGGCCATCATGTTGTCGCAGAGGGCCGGGGTTACCATCCGCGAGACAGGCGGATTCCACTCGAAGGCGTCCCAAGTCCAGGAACCGGGCGCGGCGGCCAGCCCCACCGAAACATGGAAGGCTTCGCTCCGTTCACGCAGGCCGGCACAATAACACGGCGAAGCCAGTGCTTGGTTTTCCCCGCCCGCCGCAGGCAGCGCATCGTTGCCCGCCGATATCGCGAAATTCTCGCACGGATGAAAAAACGACTTGTCCAAAAAATTCATGGACGTCGAATAAATTTCATCCACCTCTCCGGAGAATCCACGCTCGTCACCATCGAGGAATCCACGTTGGTACATAACGCGGTCGAGCCGCCCCTTCCCCTCGATGCGATGGAAAATTTCCATCGAATCCGCACGCAACACGTAATAGGTTTCGCGCTTCTTCCACAGCGACGAACGCTGTGAAACCGTTACCAGAACCTCATCGGATTTTTGGCGCACGGTGACCCTCGAAATGGCCGTTGTGTCGTCACGCTGCCCTACCGCGTGGCAGGCTCCCCCAAGGAAAAATACATGCCGTTGGCACGACCCCGCAAAATCCAACCGGGCCAGTCCGAGCCTCCGATCAATGCTAAGTGTGTAGCGACCGGTCGCAATCCGCCAGCGGCCGGAGCCTTGTTGCAGTATCTTCATCGGCTGAGTCCTTGAATCCATGCAGTGCCACCTACGACCGGGCCACCGACAACCCTGCCTGCCGCGCCGCCGCACGTACAAAGGCCAGTCCCTCCGTCGCGAGCTGCTCCGGAGAGTCGGCCAACTGACGCCAGATGCAGCAGAGCTTGGCAATGTTTTTCATGTTTGGGTCGAACGATTCGATGGTCACACAGCCGTCATAGCGAATTTCCGCAAGTGCTGCAAAAAATTCCTTCCACGGGAAAAGTCCGGTTCCGGGGATGCCGCGCTGATTTTCGCAGGCGTGAACATAACCCAAATCCGCTCCGGCAGTGAGCACGGCACGGCGAATGTTGTCCTCCTCGCGAATCATGTGAAAGGTATCGAGATGGATTTTCACATTGGGCATATCTACGGCACGCAAGTAGCGCACGGCATCGGACGCCGTATTGAGAAAATGCGTTTCAAAACGATTCACCACCTCCACGACGAGAATGAGATCAGGCGCGTTTTTTGCGGCATGAGATGCAATCTCGCGAAAGGCCTCCACGCTCCATTGCCACTCGTCCTCCGTGCGCATTTTTCCCGAGAGATACCCCCACCCACAATGAATGAGCCCTGCATAGACTTTCGCTCCGGCCTCCGCACTCAAATCAATCAGATATTTGGAGAGGTCCACCCCCGCGCGCCGAACTGCCGGATCGGGGGAAATGATGTTTTTGTCCGCAGGAAGTCCGTATCCGGTATTGATGTCGAGGCCGAGGTCGGCGGCAGTCTGACGCACTTTTGCCGCCGGAAATCCTTGCGGATCGAAAGGAATGATTTCCACCGTATCGAATCCCATCGCACGAAGTTTTTCCAAACGAAACAGGTCTTTCTCAAGAAATGTCTCGCTGAAGAGGAGAGAGTGAATTCCGATTTTCATGGTCTTTATATGGTTGTGTGGTGTGTGAGAAAGGAGGTGTCACCGGTCATCCTTCGTGGCGGTGGATCGTCATTCCGAAATAATTTCCCAAAGCTTCAGCGAGCACATCCGCTGCCGGAGCCAGGGTGAAAGCGACATGGTGCGGGAAATGACGCAGCAATGTGTCGCGATAAAGTCGCTGTAAATGGGGGATGCGGAACCAGCCGAATCCGCCCTCAGTTTCCGCAGAGTCTTCCTCAAAATGACCCTCCACAAGCAGAGCCCGCCAAGTGCCATTTTCATCCTGAGCAATCCGGCACAGGGTGGCTTCGGAGGGTCGCACCTTGAGGTTCAGAACGCCGTAAGCTTGGTCTTCGGTACAGGCGCCCGCCGAGGGCAGAATGCTGTGAATCCCCGCCACAGGCGTGTTCGATGCCATGCTGGCTGGATAGACGCCACAATGCCACAGGTTGACCAAGTCCGGATCTTTGTGGTGGAGATTATTCCAGTCCGCCAATGCCGTGGGTTGTTGGGTGGCCATGGCGAGCGCGTGCATGGACATGGCGCCCAGCACATCGGCTTCGCAGGCGGCAGGAATGCCCAGATCGGAAAGCCGACTCATGGGCAGGCAGGGGCAAATCCCGAAATTGCACTCCATCGAAGTCCAGCATTGAATAGCCACAGCATCTAACCGCGTCTCCGCAATCCATTCCTTAAGCGTTACCTCGAGGCGGGCCAGCTTCTGTTTTGCCTCCTCGGGAATCCCCGCCACCGCAGCCCCAAATTCCACGGCGGATACTGCGTCTTCAGGAACGGTCGCACAACGCGCAAGGATGTCCGAAAGATCGCGTGTCACGGTTGTCGGCCCGAGACGCTGCAATGCACGCTCGTCAAAACGGCACGTCCAAAAATCATCCGGACGTACACCGGCCTGACCATACCGGGCGCGGCGCATATGGGCCACCACGCGGCAGACATTTGCAAAAATCTTCAGATCGCGGGAAAAATCCGCCGATTGGGGATGACTCACCGGCGCGGATGGAACCGAATAGCGAATACCGCATTGACGCAGGGCATCGGCAATCGAGAGCAGTCCGCAAAAGGAATCCCGTCGCTTGGAACCTTTGGTCAGGGTGCCTTCTTCCTGACAACCATGCAGCAGAACCGGCACATTCAATCCGCGCAGTGCATAGGCGACGGACTGTTCGTCTCCGAAGTTCACCGCCGAAACCAACACGCCCTCCACACGGGCTTGCGCAAACAAGTCCGCACAAGCTGCGGCTTCTTCCAGCGTTCCCACGCAGCCATGTGCAAAGCGGTCTCCCTCGGGCACGATCAGGGCAATCCCAAGTGTCTCCGCCACGCGAATGATTTCATCCCGCGCAGCGCGTGCCAGCCCCGCATCAAAAAATCCACGATGCGCGGGGAGAAATCCAAGGGTGAGTGTTTTATTCATCTTTTAATGACAAAGGTTTTCCAAAGGACGGGGGAGAGTCCTTCATCGCCGGCGATGCCGGGGGCAAGTTGCAGCCAGACCAATTGGGGCTTTCCGTCAGCTCCCTTGAAGGAATCGAAGGCCACGAGGTTAAATCCAAACCGCCGCCCATCCCGAGGGCTCATCCCAAGGTGGTCCCAGGAAATCAGCACATCGTAGAGGGTGGTCATGCCTGTGCGTTTGATGCTGAAAGTGTGCGCGGCTTCGCCTGCGGCGATAGTTCCGACCGGCTTTCCCTTCGGGGCGTTCCATGCGAACAACTCGGGCTTTCCCTTCCCAGTCTGTGACAGAGCGAGGCCGTAAAGGAAATCCTTCTCCGGATTGAGGCCTTTGGCAAATGACCTTCCGACCTTCGTGCCGGCGGTGGTGATGCCAAATTGGATGGAGTCGCCGCGCCATATGTTGGAGCCGGAAAACTGCTGGATGTGCTCGGGGTCGGTGACCCTGACCACTAGACGCAGCCCATCCTGTTGCCAGCCGAGGCAGGCCAACGCGCTGAATTTTCCCGCACCCCGCCATTTATCCGCAGGCTTGCCGTTGTCCGTGCCAACCTGATCGAGCGTGTTGAGCGTGATGGTCGGCTTCTTCCAATCCGGAAAACCCTCCCCCACTTCCGCGCAGACCATCAGGTCTTTGTCAATGACCTCGCGAATCGAGATGTCATCCATAAGAAACGGTTTTCCCTCTTCCCCTCGGAAACTCAAGGCGACCTTCCGGCATCCATCGGGCACGGTGAAGGAACCGGTCACCCGGGTCCATTCCTCCATGCGATCCACATTGCCCAAGAGGTTGGGCTCTCCTGTTT
>JBDHQL010000028.1:0-11026 GCA_039807035.1 Chthoniobacterales bacterium | reverse complement strand
ATTAGCCAAGCGACCTTCAGCGGAGGCATTACAAAATTGGCTGTGGAGTGGCGGGAGCCTGAATGATATGACGTTTTATCTGAAACATGGTTTTGACTACGCAGGAGGGCCGCAGTTGCCATATTCGAAAACTGAAGATTTTGACAAGCAACTCAGAGGGTTGGGGGAGATTTTAGATAGGGCACTTCCCAGTGGTGCACTGGTTTCGGTGATGCCCAATGGCGGACTTTGGAAACGCGAGTTCACGCATTTCCCTGCCCAGGGAGAAGATGTGGACTACGTGAATGCGGCACGGCACGGGGAGCAGTATTACAATCCGTTCAACCCGGCGGTAGCCGCCAAGCAAGATGAGGCCAATCGGCTATTTATGGAGGCCATTAAGGACTACCCCAATGTCACGATGGCGTGGACCGACATGGAAATTCAGGACGACATCACCAAGGCGAATCTCAACCGTGAGGGCCGCGAGAAAATGGCCAAGGAACTCGGCTTTACCGACGCCGAAGTCGGCGAACCCAATTTTGTAGCCGAGAAGGTGATTTCGGATAACGACCGTAAATACCGCCTGATTAAATACATTTTCAAGGGCGGCAATGGCGTCCAGGCCGCACTCCAACGCATGGTGAGCATGGTCAAAAAATATCGCCCCGACATGCTGACCATGACCGATCCTTTCCGCCACGTTGCGCTCTTCGATGTCTATCCATCAGTGGACATCATCCACTCGTGGACCTACTCCAATCCCGACCCCAAGGCGATGGTGTACATCGAGCAGCTCCGGACGGCGACAAAGCCCCGCAACCAAATCCCGCTGCAAATCGTCACCCTGCTCAACTACCCCGGCATGTTAGATGTCCCGCATAAACGAGAAGGCTTCAATGGCAAGACCTCCCCTCACGAAGAATGGATGGGCATGGGACCTGATCGGGTAAAGGAAACAACATGGATCAACCTCTCCCGCGCCCCCAAAATGGTCGGCTATTTTTACGGCAGCCAAATTGACCCCGTCAAATACCGCGACCAAATATACCGCGTGCCGCCAGAAATGTCGGGAGCAATCAAGGAAATGGCCGAAAAAGTTTTCCATCCTTTTGGCAAAATGATCAAAAAACTCGAGGTGTCACCACGACGAATGGCGGTACTGACCTCGCAAGCTGCCGCAACCTACAGCAGCTCGCCGAACGACCAACACGGCTCCTACGCAGGCTACCGGACGCTGGCGTTCCAGGAGATTATGGAAATGGCGCACTACAACGCCGATGTGGTTTTTGACGAAAGCATCGAACAGGGCGCCCTCGACAACTACGACGCTCTCTTCCTACCCCGCGCCGACGTACTGACCGAAACCGTCTATAAAAAAATCCAAGACTTCCAAAAACGCGGCGGCGTGGTTTTTGCCGATCAATACCTCGGACCAAAACTCGAAGACGTTCACCGCTTCGACTTCGATTTTTCCTATTTGCCGAAAGTCACTGCCCGCGCCAATGTGATGGGCGAAGCGTACACCGAGTGGACCGACCAAGCGGAACAAGAAGGCGCCAAGGCCGACCTGAAAAAAGTCCTCGGCGTCCCCGCGCATATTGATCAGGAAATTAAGGAAGGTTATGCTAAGACCCTCAAGGAAGTCGTAGAGAAAAAATTTCCGCCCGTAGTAGACAGCGACAGCCAGAACGTCCTATTCAATCTCACGGAAAAAGATGGCACGAAATATCTTTTCGTCATCAACGACAAGCGCACCTACGACGAGCGCACGGGCAAGTTCAAGGGCATCATGGAAAAGCTCCTCCCGCAAACGGTCACTGTGCGCTACACCCATCCCGCCGGGCAACCGCTGGTCGCCTACGACATGCTCAAGCGGAAAAAACTTCCGCTCAAGCGTCAGGGCGACACCGTTTCGTTCCCCGTCGAGCTGGATGCGCTGGGTGGTACCATTGTCGCTTTCTATCCCTCGCCGCTCGAAAAATTGGAAATCTCCGCCCCCACCGAGGCCCAAGCTGGCAAAGCCAACAAGATCGCCGTGACTCTCCGCGATGCCCAAGGCAACCCAGCCAAAGGACTACAACCAGTTCGTATTGACCTCGTTGATCCCCAAGGAAACATCCACGAAGACAGCGACTGGATTACCCTTGAAAATGGCATAGGGAATCTTGTGTTTCACCCCGCGTGGAATGATCCCGAAGGCTCATGGAAAATCAAAGTTTCCGATCTCACCGCCGGTATGATATCGGAAGCCACAACTTCCCTTAAATCCAATAAACAACCATAAAAACTATGAAAACACTGCTCACTATCCTCCTGCTAACCGCCATCACCGCTATTGCTCAAACAGATTCTCCGCCCATCTTTGCTCTAGGGCTTGAAGATGGAATGATGCAAGCTACCGACGGAAAAAATATCATCGCCAACGAAGGAACTCTCTCGGGCACTTTTGCGGTACATCAAGGCGATGGCACGATTGAAATTGTCAAGAGCGATCGTGACGGAAAAAAGGCGATTAAGTTCAGCCCCACCGCTACGGAAAGCCACGATCGATTGTCCCTACCATGCCTTGTTTACGATGGGATGCCCACGGAATTTCCACAAGGGATCACCCTGCAAGCGCGGATTAAACCTAATCCCGATTGGATGCTCCCCTCCGTGGAAATTTTCTCAGCGCGATCCGCCGACCGTGGCCCAGGCATTGCGGTTTCCTATCATGCAGAGAATCACAATGTTGACTTTCTCAGTGGGCCAGGCGGCTTACATGCCGACATTTGGGGCATTGTCTCGAAATTGGAAACCGCCATTTCGCCCTACGATTGGACTCACATCGCGGCCGTTTTTAATCCCGAGAAAAAACAGTTTCTCATCTACATCAACGGAGAGCCTGTCGCTAAAAGCGAGGAAGGACTTGAAATGACTACTCTCGACAAATTCCTTACGATCGGCGCCTACCGCACAGGCTATGCGTACCCCTTCGGAGGAGAAATGATGGATGTTGCCATCTACGACTACGCTCGTACACCAGAGCAAATCCAAGCGGATGCGGCCGCCTCGAAATAGGCTCAAAAAAGATCTATAAATTATTTCAAATAAAAGATGGCCCCTTCAAAAAAGATTATTTAACGTAGCAATAACTTCAATTCCCAATGAAAGCTCAACCTACTAAAATAACCAACCTGCAGCACTTCACCTCCAGCGTCGCTGCAGCAACCATCACCCTCTTCGCCGCACTTTCTTGCGCCATCACAGCTCTCGCCGCCGATGGCACATGGCAAAGCAGCAGTGGCGCGGGTGATTGGACCAACTCTGCAAAATGGGACGGTGGCATTGTCGCCAACGGCACAGATGCGACGGCTCTATTTAATGGCACCGACGGAAGGATCATTACCAACACCGGCACCACCACCATTGGCAATCTTACGGTGGATGGTTTGACGAACTCAGCATGGAACATCACCGGCGGAACGCTTGTTCTCGATGTTTCCAGCGGCAAGCCGATTATTCAGAATGCCAACAACAGCATGACCGATTTCCTCACCATCTCCGCAACTCTTGCCGGAACTAATGGTTTCACTTTGGCGGCGACGAATGCCTCCAGCACCCGGCTTTACCTGAGTGGGGCAAACACCTTTACGGGCGGCGTGAATGTCAGTAGCGGCACGCTTTGGCTGGAGGACGCGGCAGCATTAAATGGCAACACCGTCACCCTTGGTAACTCCACGGTAGCAACTTTGGGCGGGGTATCTCAAACTTACGCGGGCGGTTTCGCCTTGGCCGGTAACTCCACGAGAATCACCCTGGGGCAAAGTTCTACTTTCACCCTTAGCGGAGGCGTTAGTGAAACCGGAGGTGCACGGTCGGTGAATTATTCGACGGATGGTTCCGATGCCACCGTACTCCTCACAAGCAGCAGCTCTTATACGGGCGACACCATCATAGGGGCCACACACATATGGGGATCCATCGTCCTGCGTGCTGAAGTCGCCGATGCCTTGGGAAGTGGAACGGCCAATGTTTCCTTTGGTTCAGGAACCAAAGATCACGACAACGACGCGCTCGAACTCTCCGACAACGTGACCATCTCCAACAAAACGCTCACCCTCCGAGGACGCGGGAATGCTCAGGCCGGCTCGCTCAACAGCGTGAGCGGCACCAACACATGGACAGGGAACATTGACATCGGCACTTACAGCAATGTCCCTACAATCGGCGTGGTCGCCGGACGATTGAATGTCAGCGGCGTCATCAGCGGATCCAACACCAATGGCTTGGCGAAAGTGGGCGACGGGGTTCTAGCTTTAAAGGGAGCCAACACCTACACCGGCGGCACACTCATTAGCGCGGGCACCGTTCTTGCCGAACTCAATCAAGCACTGGCCAACGGCAATGTCACGCTCGGTGATGGCACAGGAACCGACACTCTACGCCTCGCAGGGGGAGTTCAACTTGCGGTTCAAGATTTCAGTCTCACCAGCTCCGCCCATCTCGCATTCGATTTAACGAGCGGCTTCACCGCCACACAAATCCTTGTCGCCGGAAATCAACTGGGAAGCGGAACTTACACGGTGGATATTTACAACGGAGGCGGATTTACAAACGGAACTTACACACTCATGACCGTCACCGGCGCAACCAATGCCGCTGGCTTCACGCTCGGCACCCTTCCATCCGGCTACGAAGCCTCGACACTCTCATGGAATAGCAACAAATTGACCCTCAATGCGATTCCCGAGCCGAGCGTCGGCCTCCTCCTCGGTTTAGGTGGGATCGCCGCCCTACTACTTCGTCGTAAGACAAGACTCTAGTACACCGTTTCTCTGCATGTGGAGGGAGTACCTGTTCGCTCTGTTTCTTATTCTATAAAGCAAAGTGAACAGCAGTGATACAACGCTTCCACAAGTCCGATCCACCGATAAAAAAATCTAGGGGGCATCGTCATCTCAACCGGGACAAAAAAAGCAATCACAGGCGAGACGCCTGTGCCCCCTAGCCATGCCCTCTGCCCATACTCCCGCCTCTATCTCTCTTCCCTGATATCCCTTGCATCACCTCACCTATAGATGAGCTTTCAGTGACTCAAAAATTAAATGCACTGCCCCCTCCTTGATTGTTGGCAAATCCATGACAAACCCATCTCCTACTAACGCCAGTCCAACGTTAGCTACCCATCCTTCTGAGCGAATGCGCTGTGGAACGCTGGTTTATACCAAAGCGGGGCTTTTCACATTATTCGGATGGCTTCTGTGGGGCGACTTTTGCTTCACCCTCATGGAGACCATCTGGCCGACGATTATGCCGTTGGTTTTGAAATCTGAAGGCGCGCCCAACCTGCTCATCGCCTTCACCATCACCACGATTCCCAACCTGATGAACTTCGTGATGAATCCTATCATCAGTACCGCCAGCGATCGCTATCGTAGCAAGCGGGGTCGTCGCATTCCCTTTTTGCGCTGGGCAACGCCATTTGTTACGCTATTCCTGATTCTTCTCGGTTTCTCCCAAAATATCGGTCGTAGCCTCCACGGTGCCCTCGTACCCTGGTTCTCCGACCTCTCTCCCACAGTCGTCATCCTCAGTACCATCACCGTGCTCATCATTTGCTTCCGATTTTTCGAGCTCTTCATCGGAACTGTTTTTTGGTATCTGTTTAATGATGTTGTCCCGCAAGCCTTCATGGGGCGCTTTCTGGGATTATTTCGAGCCATCGGCTCTCTCGCAGGTGCTTTGTTCAACTTTTTCCTTTTCCAATACGCCGAATCCCACACCTCGATTCTTTTCTTCGGCGTGGCGACACTCTATGGAACGGCCTTTACACTACTAACGTGGAAAATCAAGGAAGGGAACTATCCGCCGCCCGCGCCGGTGGTCAAAACTAGCATCTTTTCTTGGATACGGATATTCGTGAAGCAGTGCCTTAGCCACGCGATTTACCGGCGGCTCTTTGTTTATACCGCGATCTTTTCTTTCTCCGGAGCGATTGGTGCCTTCTCCATTTTTATGGCGCAATCCATCGGACTAAGCCTTCTTCAAATCGGCCAAGTGGCCGGGGTGTCGGCCTTCGTCAGCACGCTCCTAATGTACCCCATGGGCGTTCTGGTGGACCGATTCCATCCCTTGCGCGTCATACTCGTCGCCAAAATTCTTGTCTGTCTGGCGATGTCAGCTCAATTTGTCTTCCTATTTTATGAATTTGCGCCCGCCACGGCCTTTTGGGTCTATGCCGCCGTCGTGGCCGTGGCCATTCCTATGGGAGCCGCCGACACGGCCGCCAGCTTGCCCATGCTGATGCAAATTTTTCCCAAAGACAAATTCGGACAATTCTGCTCCGCCAACGCGATGTTTTCCTGCGTGGGAATTATTGTCGGCGGACTACTTGCCGGCGGCTTCCTCGATATTCTGAAAAATTTCTTCGGTCCGGAATCCATGTATTACTATCGCTTCGTTCCGGTGTGGCAGTTTGTCTTCATGTTTTTCGGCATCATCGCTCTCCTTCGCGTTATTCAAGAATGGAAAAGTCTCGGCGGACAAACTTCCTACACGCCACCCGATCCAACGTAATACCCGACTCAAGGCATATTCTCCACAATCTTCTCCGCCGTCCCCCTCCTCTTTATGCCTTCGTGTCTTCGTGAGAGAATCCCCTTCCTCAATCGGAAAACGAGTTGGAAAACTCGTTCTACGTCCACACCCTCACCACTCAACTTTCGACTTCCGACTTTTGACCTTCGACTTTCGACTTTTTGACTTCCGACTTTCACCCCTCAGCTCTCATCCTTTTATCATTATCTTTCTTCGACTTCACTCCAACTTTCCCCTATAAATTTCCTATGATCTATCACCAACTTACAACCGGATGCAAAAGACTATGGCTCGTCTAACCGCTGCCAAACGCCCTGCGGAGGCGGTACGGGCTTACTTGGAATCGGAGTTTTTAAGCGGTGGTGCCACGGAACCGGTCCGCCTGCCGACCATTAAAGAGTTTTCCAAACATCTTGAAATCAGTGCGTCCACCGTGCGCACGGTGTTTAAGGAATTGGCGGACGAAGGACGGCTTACGATGGTGGCGGGGCGCGGGACGTTTTTAGTGCCGGGAAAAACAACGGTAAAAATAATACGGCATAATTGCCTCGGCATCAATATGCCTAAAACCATCATCGAAGGCTGGGGCGGAACGATTTTTCTGGGAGCAGCAGCGAAGGCACTCAAAGAAAACATGACGCTTACCGCTTTAGGGCGTGTACGAAATTTGGAAACCACATCCGAAGAAACACTCGCGGCATTGGATCAGGTGGACGCGATGATTGCTTTTCCGGATGGTGGCCATTCGCACGAAGTGGATCGGCTATGCGCCAAAAAACACATTCCCGTGATTCATGTAAATCCCTCGGGGTTTCAAGCCACGGCAAATTTCGTCTCCAACGACTATTTTGCCTTCTGCTACCAACTGGCATTGGCATGGTGTGAAACGGGGCGCAAACATATCGCCCTGCTCAACGCATCATCCGTCAACGACTCGGTTTCCGCAGCGCAAACTTATGCAGCATTTTCCTTGGCTGTCGCCTCGTATTCGGAAGTTCACCTGAGTCTTCTTGGCAATGCCGCCGCCGAAACCACGCAAAAGACAGGCTACGATTTGGTGAAGAAATTTTTGACTACCCCCGAAGGCACCCGCGTAGATGCTGTCTATGGATTTGGAGACTATCTCGCCGAAGGTGCGGCGCAGGCTCTATTGGACGCCGGGCGCTCCATTCCCAGCGAGGTCAGTATCGTCGGCGGCACGGGATTAAAACCCATCCGCCTCTCCTGCGGAAATCTGGTTACCATGAAACAGCCGATGCAGGAAATCGGCAAAGCGGCGGCAACCATGGCAATTACCCGCATTCGGCAAAAAGGCATGGATGTTCCCGGGCGCTACATTATGCCGACATTAAGTGAAGGGGCGACCATCCTTACGAAGGAACGCGAAGCTTTTCAACGTTTGCTCACGCAGGAAAAAGAATTGCTCTAATCTCTTCGCCGTGCCGGTCGCAACGGCTTTCTCCGGCGATTGTCACGTAAGGATTCCACTTCCCGCGCCGTCAGCACGCGCCATGCACCACGTGGAAGGCGCCCGAGGCGCAAGGGGCCGAGGCGCTGACGCGTGAGGCGTTTGACTTTGTACCCGAGTGCCGCAAACATGCGGCGTATTTGCCGATTGATTCCCTGGGTGAGAACGACGCGCAGTTTGTTGAGAGCCTCAACATGTACATGTGCCGCTTTAGCACGTCCTTCTTCCAAATAAATTCCCTTTAATAATTTTGCGGTGTGCGCGTGATCAAACGGGCGGTCAATGATCACCTCGTATTCCTTTTCGACATGCCGCGAAGGATGCGTGAGTTCCTGCGTTAGATTGCCATCATTCGTCAGCAACAAAAGCCCTTCACTTTCCGCATCCAACCTCCCCACATGGGCAAGTGTCGCCACTTCCTGCGGAAGAAAATCATAAATTGTCGGCTTTCCGCCTTGCGATGCCCGCGAGCTCAAACATCCCGCCGGTTTGTGAAAAATAATAAATCGTGCTGCTGCAGGCCGCACTTCACGCCCGCGCACACGCACAGAATCATTCGGCTGAACGACTGTTGCCAAATCTTCCACCGAGCGTCCATTGAGGCGCACATCGCCGCTCAGAATGATTTGCTCGCAGGCGCGGCGCGACCCTAAGCCACACAGTGCCAAATAGCGGTTGAGTCGCATAAGTTTGATAATAACAAAACAGGCGGCTGATGCCGCCTGCTAAAAAGTTCCGCTCTAAGCGGAAGTAAATCTCATTCGTCAGGCTTGGTTTTCGGAAGCCCAATCACACGTTGACCGTCCTTAAACTGCCCGCGCTTTTTTAAAACCTCGACCCGCTCGAAACGCTTAAGAACATTGCGCTTCGCCTTGATCGCCCCTTGACCTTTGAGACTGCTGTGCTGACTCATAAACAAAGTACCTTACCGGCAAATGCAGCGTCTGCCAATCAAAAGTCGTAACCTGCGGCTCAAAAGGACAGGACGGACAGGACCGATGGGACTACTTTTCGCTCACCCATCAAGACCTGCAACTTGCCAAAATATGCAGAGATACCACGAAGCGAGTTGTACTAAATCTGTCCCGTCCGTCGTGTCTGTCGTGTCCGTCGTGTCTGTCGTGTCCGTCGTGTCCGTCCCATCCGCTACAAAACGCGTCTACACCTCCCTTGATATCGCCGGCACTAACACAGCATCTCTCATCCCGTGGAGAAGCTTTTTATCGGCAGGGCACACCGTTGCCAACACACCACCCAACTTTGTTTCACGCACACCGCAAAAATAATACGGACACAACCGTACGCGCCCTCGCATGGATACCATCAGACCACCCTCTTCATAATCCATGCCAACCATGCGTGGATGATGAAACTTTTGCAAAATCCATGGGCGTCGTTTCCAATCTGCCAAGGCTTCGTCAATCGCCCGTTTCCAATCTTCCTGCGGCATATCTTGCCCCACCCGCACACTGCGTGAACCCCAGGCGAGCTCGGAAAATCCACTGATTTTTAAAACCAACTCGCGCTCACGTTGACTAAATTTCTTTAGCTCCTCCCAGTCGTGAATTTCCAATCCGGGATAAACTCCCGTCGGCGGCAAAGGCTGTGGATCCATGAGCCAAGTTCGTGGAATAACTTTTCGTAATGCCAACAAATTGCGATCACCCAATTCACGCTGCCAAAAGTCCGCCAACGGACGCAGCCAAAACAAGGCAAAGAGCAATTTTTCCTCCAGCCACGGTTTAGGAGGTGGCGTCATCTGACGTTTTCCTTCGGCTACCTCACGAAGCAAAACATCCACGCCAGGGATATTTGGCAAATCGAATAGTTCAAAAAATCGGTATGTACTCGATCGCAAATCCGGCGGCAACGCCTCGGCATCCACGACCCGCGCACCAATACGTGCCGCCATCCATTCCATTTCCGGCCGGTAGCCTGCAGCCTCTTTGGAAATCACGATGTCACCATTGCCTTGAACCACGGCCGCAAATCCTTCATCCATCCCTTTCCCTCCCAACACATCGAATCCCTCCGCAGCATAGACTTCGTTGAGCCACGATGTAAGGCCGATGCCACCGGGTACACTATCGAGTTCCGCGATGGTAAATCCACTCTCGGTGAGAATCACATCCGGGCGCAGAATGTGTGGAATTTCTCCTGCTAAAGCCTTGGCTCGCGCTATGGAAATCAATGATTCCGGCTTACCACAATCAAGAAGCTCCGCTATCCACGCAGGGCGTTTTCCGGAGACACTGAGGCGATAAAGAAGATTCGCTGCTTCGAGAAATTTGCGTAGGCGATAACCAAGTTTTTCCAACTCTTCCGCAAGTGCCGCATCGAGGACAAAAGGCTCGGCGGCCACACGCCATTCCTTTCCGGCAAATAGTCCGCCTTCGGGAAGTGCCGTACGAACGCGTACCGCTCGGGCAACGCGTGTTTCTGGAGAATCGGTGGTGTTCACAGCAACAATTTGAGTGCTTCGCGCACGAGTTCTTCCGTGCCAAGCGATGTCTGCCCCTGCGTCACCTCACGAACCGCCTTAGCCGCATTGACCTGTTTGTAACCCAACGCAATGAGTGCCAACACCGCATCATTCGACGCCCGCGCTTCTTCCGTCGGTGCTTTGGATGCACTGGCAGCCTCCCATGCAGCGGCGACGCCAAGTTTGTCCTTCAATTCGAGAACAATTCGCTCGGCTGTTTTTTTCCCGAGACCACTAATTTTAGAAATGGACGCAATATCCGACTCCACGACGGCGGCCTTAAAACGCACAACATCCATGCCACTTAACACCGCAAGAGCCAACTTGGGACCAACGCCGCTGACGCGATTTACCAACAGGCGAAACAAGTCCCGTTCCTCGCCGGAGGCAAATCCATACAATAAATGCGCGTCTTCGCGAACTTGCAGATGCGTGAGCAAGCGAACCGACTGACCGGGCGGCGGCAGACGATCATAGCTGGAGAGCGGAATGAAAACTTCGTAGCCTACACCATG
>JBDHQL010000027.1:0-11459 GCA_039807035.1 Chthoniobacterales bacterium | reverse complement strand
TAACGAATGGGGCAATAGTGCGCCGCCTGTCACCGCCGAACAAGTGGCGAAAATCCGTGCGGAAACGGCGGGGCATCCGCAGCCTTTCACCGAAGGAGATTTGAAAGCAATTCCGGCGGAAAAATTTGAAGCTGCTCCTGC
The DNA here is from genome assembly GCA_039807035.1 of Chthoniobacterales bacterium. Classification (GTDB taxonomy): domain Bacteria; phylum Verrucomicrobiota; class Verrucomicrobiia; order Chthoniobacterales; family JACTMZ01; genus JACTMZ01. Next base: position 11,318 of record JBDHQL010000027.1, on the reverse strand, counting down.
GGCGGCACCCGAAGGCACCACACCTCCGGCGGCCTCGCCTGCACCCGCAGCTCCTGCGGAAGCGGCACCTAAGGCTTAGCTTTTTCAATGGGTACGGCGTTTGTTGATGCGGATTCCCACGCGTTGCCATGAAATTGGTTTCCTGGAATGTCAATGGGATTCGCTCGATTCTTGGCAAGGGCCTCCTCGATTTTTGGAAGGACGAAGACCCCGATATTTTGTGCCTGCAAGAAACCAAGGCGCGTCAAGAACAGGTAGCTGAATCTGCTTGGCCCTCGGGATTTAAGGGTTTTTGGAATAGTGCCCAAAAGCCCGGGTATTCGGGAACAGCAACCTTCGTAAAAAAGCAACCTTTGCATATCGCCTTGGGCATTGGAGAAGAAGTACACGATAAGGAAGGGCGTGTTCTTTGCGCAGAATATAATGATTTCTCTATAGTCAATACTTACACTCCCAACTCCCAACGTGAGCTGACACGTTTGGATTATCGCACGCGTTCATGGGAGCCAGCGTTTCGGGCGTTTCTAAAAAAACTGGAAAAGCGAAAGCCCGTGATTGTCTGCGGCGACCTTAATGTGGCGCACACGGAGGATGATCTTGCCAATCCAAAAGCCAATGGACGCAATGCGGGATTCACTGTGGAGGAACGAGGGCAATTTCAGGCCCTCCTTGATGCAGGGTTTGTGGATACCTTCCGCCTTTTTACCAAGGGAAAGGGACATTATTCATGGTGGAGTTACATGAACAATGCGCGACCTCGGAATATCGGTTGGCGCATTGATTACTTCCTTGTTTCTGCGGCACTTGCTCCCCGCGTCACGTCATCTCGTATCCTCTCCGGCGTTCTCGGCTCTGATCATTGCCCGGTTGTTCTGGAAATAAAATCTGACCACTACTAGGGCTGCTCCTATAACTATGAGGCCTCCGCAATTTCGCGATAGATGTCTTTTTTGACAACCTCGCTCCATCGGGTCAAGATTTTGCGCCAGAGGGCACCCGGCTGCCCGCTGCCAATGGGGAGGCCATTGATCTTTGTCACAGGCGCGAGGCAATAGGGCGAAGATGGCATCCAGGCTTCCTCTGCGTTAATCACATCGAATACCTGAATATCCTCCTGCACCAAAGGGATGCCCATATCATGGAGAATTTCGCTAAGGACAGTGAGGCTGATGCCCCAGAGTATGTTGGTGTGACGCGGCGAGATGACCTTGCCCGCACGGTAAATGACAAAATTCGATCCGCCGGTCTCGGTAATATTTCCCTGAATGTCCAAGTAGAGGCCGACCGCTTGCGGGTCAACTAAACGCGCTTCACGGTCCCCGATCCACATGTGAAGACGGTTGCGGTTTTTAATTTTCGAGGAAAGGCATTGGGGTGGCCAATGACGTGGAGCCGGCGTGACGCAATGAAAGCCATCGAGGAATCCGCCGCGCCAGAGATGGAATGGCAGAGGGAAGGTGTGCATGACGAAGGTGGGCTTCATCGCCTGCGGGATGCCCGCTGCACCTGCATAGATCGGATTTTCGCCGGCCGTCAGGTAAAAAATCATCCCTAACTCGCGTTCAGCGCACTGTTGATAATTGTGTTCCGCTAACTTTTAGCGAGGCGCACAGTCTCCTCGATCGCATGTGGTGTCTCCAGACGCGCGTAGCGTGCAGAATGGTAGAGCCTCCGTACGTGGTCTTCAAGCCGGTAGAGATCGCCGTGAAACGTGCGTGCCAAATCCGTAACCGCCGCACTAAGGACTATCCCCATGTCGTAAACCGGCAATTTACATTCCTCGGCAGGAATGAATTGACCGTTCAGATAGGCGGCCGAGCCGCTGACCTGAAGTTCTCTCACGACACAACCCTGCGTTTGCGTGAGAGTAGGAGGCATAGTCCGCCGGCTACCGCCAGCAACGCTACACTGCCCGGTTCGGGGATGACCTGTTTAACCGAGACATTATCAACATAGAGTTCTGAATTGGTTCCAGAGCCGCCAAAGGGATAGAAACGAAAATACATTTCTGTGGTTGTGGTGCCACCGACTGAAAAATCAAAGGTTCCGGATTTCCATGTGCTGCTCGGTGCAGAGCCCATTTTGGTGGATATAAAGTCTGTAATCGCACTAGGTGCATCTCCATTGTCCGCAAAAAAAACCATATAGCCATCGCTGTTTAACGGGCTCATATAATCAAATGACATTCGATATGTGTTTCCGGAGCTTAGTGGAATATAAGTTGGAGCAGTTTGGTTTTGCCCAATGTCTTGATTTATACCTGTCCCCACACTTTGCATATACAAACTGTAAGTCCCGCCGCCCGTAGGAACATTTGTGCTGGCAGATTTGGTTCCACTGCCAATATCCCACCAATCCGGCACCCCCAATGTGACACTTTCCATGTTGCCATTCAGCATGATTTCCGGCCCCAGCTGCGCCCGGCTTACCGAAGTGAACCCCGCAAATGCGGCAAAAATCACTGTCAGCGCAAGGCCCGATTTCCATGCCGTAACTATTTTTGGATTGGTTACTTTATGAGTTTTCATAGGAATAATCTTTGTATTTGCACAAACCTTTGCATAAATTGTCAATACTGTCAAGAAGTGTTTTTTGCGAAATTCGATTTTTTTGGTGAGTAACTAACGATCGAAAAGATGCGTGTTTTGTGAAGAGGGTGTGAGTGTTCTGCACGTCGGATTGTGGGTGGAAACGATTTGCTGGGGTGCGCGTGAGGTGGGGAAAGGGTGTTGCGAGCCGGGTATGCCTTTTGCGTGCTCCGCAGACGACGCAATTGAGTGAAGTGAGTTATGTTTTGTGGGCTGTCGTCCTACCAACGCCGACTTCATCTATTTTTTAGAGCATCTGCCTCAGCCGCCAATGGTGGGCGAAGTCACTCGTGTTTTGCGCCAACTTCAATTTATCAGCCTTGGTCAAATTTCATTTCTTACACCTCTTTGTAACATCTCAGAAATGGGACACTTTTCCATCTCCACTCTTCGCGTAGTCCGAAAAAAACGGACGTCCCTTGTAATTCGCGCTTGTTGACGGGAAGTCAGGTTAAAACCTGACCGGTTGGATTCGGTGCTGCGAGTGTGTGGCGGAAGTCATTTACTGTCAGCTTGAGAAACCCCGTCCCATCCGTCAGGGGGAGGTGAGATGAGAAAATTTGTGCAACGTTGGAGATAAATGAGGGCGAGAGGATCCGGGTTGGACGGCGTGACAAGTTTTTCAAAAAGGGCTTTTGCATCGGTAAAGTTGCCCGCACGAAACAAGCGGATACCATCTTCATGGATTTCGCAGTTTTCTACAGGCGTCCCTTCGGGCCAGTAGGTAAAAACTTCCACAGGCGCATCTCGCCCGACGACTCGTATGAGGTCAGCACAACGGTAAGGTGCGGCATTGGGGGCAAGGTTTTTGGTGGCTTCGGTGATGAGTATGTCGCTGTTGAGAGCTTTGGTGAGTCCTTCCATGCGTGATGCCAAATTTACGGTATCACCAATGACCGTAGGCTCCATGCGTGCATCGCTTCCGATATTGCCAAAAAGAACGCTGCCACTGTGGATGCCAATTCCGATTTTCCAAGCTGCAAGGCCGCGTTCCTTTCGTTGAATGTTGAGGCGATGGAGCGAGGACTTCATGGCAAGCGAACATGCAATAGCCGCACGCGCCTCTTCCGCCGGCGTCTTTCGACTCAATGTTCCCCATACCGCCAAAATTCCATCCCCGATAAACTTATCAATAGCACCTCCCGACCCCAAAACTTCCGCTACCATGCTACCGAGGTATTCGTTCAGTTGCTCAAAAAGTTCCGTAGGATCAACACTCTCCGCTTGCGCGGTAAAATTCCGAATGTCCGTAAATAAAATCGTCACTTCCCGACGGGCACCGCCGAGGGATTGGAGAAAGTCGGCTTTATTATCGAGAATTTCTTGAGCGAGCCGCGGAGACACATAGCGCTCCAAAGCACTGCGTGTGCGCCGACGCTCGCGAATTTCTGCGATGAGTCCCACGGCAAGGTTGGAAAAGCTCGATGTTAAAGCACCGAGGAAAAAAGCGGGAAGCGGAGGCATTAAGCCCGTGGTATTGAGAAGGACAACGCCAAGCGGCACGGCGAGAATGAGCCCAGCAATCACCCAGGTAAGGCGCGTAATTGTGTGTTTAGGAATGGACCAGGCGCACGCTGTGAGAAGAATGCCGAGAAACAATCCGCACAGCGTCACCCATCCGCTTGGGAGAAAATAAAACGCACCGGTCCATGCTGCGGCCAATGCCGCCAGATGCAGACTCGCACCGATAAAGGTGCCATGGGGCGTGATAAACTCATCATGAAACTGCGGTGCCGATGCTCCAATGGCGACAACACGATTTTGAAAAATAGCACCATTTTGAAGATTCGCTTTCCATTCTCGGTCGCTAAAAAGTTGCCACAGCGGCACGCGAACATCGGGCGCGAGTGCCGCAAGGGAAGGAATAAATCGGGCACTCTCGGGAAGCTCTTTCATGGCGGATTCGCCTTTGAGCAATCCCAGAGCCATCGAGGGAGAAGAATACACAATGTCTCCGGCGGGAGCCCGCATGTGGAAGGGTGCGGAGCGAACAACCCCATCCTCATCGCGCCAAAAATTTGCAAAGCCAACCGCCGTATTCGCCGGAATCGTGGAGGCGTTTGGAGTTTGAAAACGAATAATGGCACTGCCGTCCACACCCTGGTCTTGAACAAAGTTGGACATCACCACGACCTTCTCCGGATGCCGTGCGAGAGCCTCATAAAGTTCGTGGTCTCCCTCGCGATCGCCAAATAATAACACGTCTAAAATGATCAATTTCGCCCCCGCCCCAAGCAGGCGATCAATGGCCCCGGCATAGACCCGCCGTGACCATGGAAATCCCTGAGCCATCGCTTGCAGTTCGGGCGATTTTTGAATGTCCTCCTCCGGCAATTGATCCAAATTCAGCGACGAGGAATCAATGAGGACTTGGGCAAATTGAAAGGGAGGTTGTGGCTGTTTTGCGAGGCGAACGAGATGATCTGAGACGGCTAGATTGAGGTCTTGAATGGATTTGCTGCCGCTGAAAATTATCGCGGAACAAAGGAGCAACGATGCCCCACAGCAAATCAACAGCCGCCGCGTTGCTCTTGGAAAATGTCTCGCGGACTCTAATCTTGAGCTTGACGAAGGCATTAAAGGCATCATTGTCATTCTTAAGCAATTAAGGAGGCTGATGAAACACACATTTTGTTTACCCCTCGCATTTTTCCTGTTTCTTGCCCCTCTCTTTGCTCAAGGTGACACCGAGGTGGCGAGAAACACACGGGACACATTCGCGGCATTGAACCGTTTGGAGTCATTCACGCCGGAGGATCAATTTGCGACGGGAAGCCCTGCTGACCCTGATCTCGGCGAGCAACTTATACTCACACGCAGGGAACGTTATCGCCCATTTAATGTGGGAGCGGGTTATGCGACGACGTGGACAAGCAATGCTTTTTATACGCCGGACTCACCTTCGAGCGATGTGTTCATGAGTGCCTTTGCCAATGCGCTCGCGCTTCCTCACCTCGGCAACAACTATTTCTTCGAGGGGGCAGCGAGTTTCACGGGTTATCGTTATTTCAAAAATTCCGTACTTGATTTCAATTCGCTAGAAACGTCGGCGGGATTCGTCAAAGTCTTTCGTGAGTTATCGGATTTGGGCCTTTATGCTCGTTATGAATACACGTCGTTGTTTGCGCGAACAGGTGGGGATTTATTGCAGGAACATTCGCTGGTGACGGGACTGAGAAAAACTCTGCAATTCAGCCGCGCCAACGCGTTGTTCCTCTCCGCCGAAGCGGATTTCGTTGTGGGTGGCGCACCAAGCTATGCCCTCGCGCATGACTTCACGCTTTTTGCGGCGCATCAAATTAATTGGACGCGTGTCATTCAAAGTTCGTTGTTTTACCAGATGGATACATTGGCATTTGTCGAGGGAGGGAGAACGGACTTTCGCAATGCGGTCGGAACTTCTTTAGGATTTCGTCCGCTTAAATGGGTCAATATTTTTGCATCCACGTGGCTGGGTTGGAACTCATCGAATCAAAACGAATTTAACTATTTCGTCGCCAATATCGGAGGCGGTATCACGGCTTCCATTAACTTCTAAACTTTCGTTATGAAAAAAATTCTTCTGCTCACTTTTTTTGCCACTGCCGTGTCCTTGCACGCCGCCGTGTTGGAATCAGCCAAAGTCACCGCTGCTATTAACAAGGTCGTGCTGGCCGATGGAAACACATCACGCCCCGCTGTCGTTGGCGACATGCTTCGTGGGAAGTCGGCACTCGAAACCGGCGTAAAATCACGAGCGGAGCTGATTTTTAATGATCAAAGTATTGCTCGTCTCGGCGCAAACTCTCATTTTACTTTTGATCGCGGAACACGGGATTTGGAATTGAGCCAAGGCGTCATCCTCATGCAGGTTCCAAAAAATGCGGGCGGTGCCACCATTAAAACGGCGGCTGTTACGGCGGCCATCACCGGAACCACGATCGCGATTGAGTTCACACCCGAAAAAAGCGGACGCCCCGGAACCGTCAAAATCTTTGTGCTGGAAGGAACGCTTCGTGCCTATATGAAAGCTATCCCGGGCGAATCGCTTCTCCTCGAACCGGGGCAGATGATCGCATTTCAAACCAATGACAAACGCCTTCCCGACGTGGACACATTTGATCTCGGGCGTCTCGTCAAAACAGCGGGATTGCTTTCGGATCAATTTGCGCCGCTTCCCAGCATGGACATCATTTCCGAAATGATTGCACTTCAAGATGCCGAGAAGGTATCCGGCAAATTACTCGTGAATAATTTTACGCTCCATAATCAAACACCCGGTGGCATTGATAACTTTCGATCAACGTATCACAACATCATGTTGAGAAACTTGGTGAAAACAACGCCGCAAGTTTCTGCACAGCGAAACCCACAGTCTTCTTATACTCCAATTTCTACACCTCATTCCGGGGGGAATAGTGGGAATTATTCAGGCAGTGGAAGCGGAACTGGGGGTGGCATTTAGAGCCTGTCAGGAATTCAGAAATCTGACCCAACAATTCATGAAAATAATCGGAAATCGCGGCGATATAAAACTTAGCCTTTAACAGTTCCTGACACGCTCTAAGTGTCAACAGGCTTTAGCTTTTAATTAGCTCTTGGAACTGCGTGAAAAACGGTGCTGCATCGTGGGGGCCCGGACCGGCTTCGGGGTGATATTGTACGGAGAGAATGGGGTGTTTTTTGTGGGCGATACCTTCAATGCTTTGGTCATTGAGATTGATGTGGGTCACATCCACTTCCGATGTGTCGAGTGTCGCGGGGTCTATGGTGTAGTTGTGATTCTGCGACGTGATTTCGATGCGTCCGTCACGCAAGTCTTTTACCGGATGATTGCAACCGTGATGGCCAAAGGGGAGGCGGCAGGTTTTTGCGCCGAGCGCATGGCCGAGAAGTTGATGCCCGAGGCAAATTCCCATGATGGGAAGCTTACCGATGAGATGGCGAATGGTTTCATGCGCATAAGTTAGAGCTGCGGGATCAGCGGGGCCGTTGGAAAGAAATACTCCCGCAGGATTGTGGGCAAGCACGTCAGTGGCACTACTCTTTGCAGGAAGCACTGTGATTTTGAAGCCTAGCCGACGAAGTAAGCGAAGGATGCTCCATTTTACTCCGTAGTCCAAAAGTACGATGGGTGTGTCCACGGCGGGTAAATCTCCCCGGCTTCCATAGGCCGACGACAAACGGCCATCAAGGTCCCACACATAGCTTTCTTGCGTGCTAACCTTGGCCGCGTAGTCCTGTCCGTCGAGGCCCGCCCATGTGCGTGCCTTCGTGATTGCCTCCTCCGGACTGAGTTTGCCCTCGACACTCATAAAGGACTTCATCGCGCCGTTATGGCGTATATGGGTGGTAAGGGCGCGGGTGTCCACACCGGCTATGGCGGGAATTTTTTGCCGCAGGAGAGCCGCACTAAGACCTTCTTCACTGCGCCAATTGCTCGCGTCGTTGAGTTGATGAATCAGGAGGCCCGAGGCGGCAAAAGCCCGTGATTCCATGTCCTCGCTGTTGACGCCCGTGTTGCCGATCTCCGGTGCGGTAAGCGTGACGAATTGTCCATTGTAGGATGGATCAGAAAGAATCTCCTGATAACCCGTGAGTCCGGTATTGAAAACCACTTCACCAGCACCATCAATCGGAGCACCAACGCTGTATCCTCGAAAAATCATTCCATCCTCGAGCGCGAGAAATGCAGGTTTGTCTCTCAGGGCTTTCCAGTCGTATTTCATGGGTTGTTTTGAAAAATATCCTTGGTAGGCCACGAGAGATGCGGGGTGCGGCGTTGGTATTCTTGGAGTGAGCAGACCTCGATGCCCGGCTTCGTGCGGATTGTTTCCAATCCGGCAATCGCCGCCTCAAGCCCGCTGATCGTCGTTGTGACGGGAATACCACGAATCACCGCGTGCGAACGCATACGTACTTCATCCGCGGCGGGTGCGGAGCCCGTAGTGGGAGTGTTGATAAGCCAGACGAGGTTGTTTTCCTCAATATGATCTATGACATTTGGCCGCCCCATACTGATGCGGAAGATGGCCTGGGCCTTAATGCCGTTGTCGCGAAGCAGGGTGCTGGTACCGATCGTCGCGTAGAGGATAAACCCCATGTCGGACAGCTTCTTTGCAAGCAGTACAATGGCGGCCTTGTCTTGGTTGCGAACGGACAGAAAGACATTCCCCGAGCGAGGTATTTTATTGCCGGCGGCAATCTGACTTTTCAGGAAGGCCAGCCCGTAGTGCATGTCTATTCCCATCACCTCGCCGGTTGATTTCATCTCGGGAGAAAGAAGAATGTCTGACCCGGGAAAGCGCGTGAAGGGGAACACGGCTTCCTTCACGGCGGTATGCCGTGTTTCTACCTCCTGCGTGAAGCCGAGATCCTTTAGACTCCATCCAGCCATCACTAAAGCGGCAATCTTTGCAAGGGGTACGCCGATGGTCTTGCTGACAAAGGGAATCGTGCGCGAGGCACGCGGATTCACCTCGAGCACATCGACCTCACCGCCATGAACTGCGTATTGCACGTTCATAAGCCCTCTCACCTCGAGGCCAAGGGCGAGTGCTTGGGTATGCGAGCGCAGAATTTCCAGCACCTCCTTTGAAAGCGTGGGAGGCGGAATGGTGCTGGCGCTGTCGCCGCTATGAACCCCCGCAAGTTCCACATGCTCCATGATGCCGCCGATGACGACCTTTTCACCATCCGACACGCAATCCACATCCACCTCGACTGCATTACCGAGGTAATGATCAATCAGTACGGGACGACTCTCCGAAATCTCGATCGCCGTCCGCATGTAATTTTTCAGCGCATCCTCGTCATAGACAATCACCATCGCACGACCTCCCAAGACGAAGGACGGGCGGATCAATACCGGATAGCCGAGCTGTTGCGCCACTTGAATGGCATCCTTCTCGGTAACCACCGTTGCGCCCGCAGGCTGGCGAATGCCAAGCTTATTCACAAGCTTGCCGAACTGCTTACGATCCTCAGCGATATCAATCATGGCGGGTTGAGTGCCGATGATGTTCACGCCATTACTTTCCAAGGCCTGTGCGAGGTTCAATGGGGTTTGGCCGCCAAACTGCACAATCACACCATCGCATTGCTCGCGGCGATAAATCGGAAGAATATCTTCTAGGGTCAGTGGCTCGAAGTACAGCTTGTCCGAGGTGTCGTAGTCGGTGGAAACCGTCTCGGGGTTCGAGTTGACCATAATGGTCTCAATTCCCGCTGCCCGTAGGGCGAACGAGGCATGCACACAACAATAGTCGAACTCGATACCCTGCCCAATACGGTTCGGTCCTCCGCCCAGAATCATGATGCGGCGCTTACCATCCTTGGGCACGGGTGGTTGTGATGCTCCGTCGTACGTCGAGTAATAGTAAGGCGTGAAGGCCTCAAATTCCGCCGCGCAAGTGTCCACGAGGTTATAGGAAGGGACAATGCCCAGAGCCTCTCGTGCGTTGCGTACCTCATCCTCGCTGCACGAAAGCAGATAGGCGATCTGACGATCCGAGTAGCCGAAGGTCTTTGCCTGACGAAAGAGCGCGGGGTCTTTAACAAGGTTGCCAAGAGATTTCAAAGAGGCGATTTCTCCCTCATAGGCGGCCAGTTCTTCAAATTCGCGGAGGAACCAAGGGTCAATTTTGGAAATACTATGAACCTTCTCCACCGACCATCCGCGCTTGAAAGCTTCGCGGACGGCGAAGATACGAGTGGCCGAGGGGACTTCTATAAGCTTAACAAGTGCAGCTTCGTCCAAGGACTCGAATACGCCGTCCTTGCCATCGGCGCCGAAGCCGTGCCGTCCGGTCTCAAGCGAACGTAGCGCTTTCTGAAAAGATTCCTTAAAAGTTCTACCGATACTCATGGTCTCGCCCACGGATTTCATCTGCGTACCAAGTGAGCTGTCAGCGTCTGGAAATTTCTCAAAGGCGAAGCGCGGAATCTTTGTAACCACGTAATCAATGCTTGGCTCGAAGCAGGCGGGCGTCTCCCGTGTGATGTCATTGCGAATCTCATCAAGCGTATAACCCACAGCGAGCTTGGCCGCGATCTTAGCTATGGGAAATCCCGTCGCTTTGGAAGCAAGTGCTGAAGAGCGGGACACACGCGGGTTCATCTCGATGACGATGAGGCGTCCGGTTTTCGGATTGACGGCAAACTGCACGTTCGAGCCTCCGGTCTCCACGCCGATTTCACGCATTACGGCGAAGGCTGCGTCACGCATTTGTTGGTATTCGCGGTCTGTGAGCGTCAATGCTGGAGCTACGGTGATCGAATCACCGGTGTGAACGCCCATCGGGTCAACATTCTCAATGGAGCAAATGATGACGCAGTTGTCCTTGGCGTCGCGCATGACCTCCATCTCGTATTCCTTCCAGCCTTCGATGGATTCTTCGATGAGAATCTCGCTTGTTGGACTGTAAAAAAGGCCGCGCTTGGCGATGGCCTCAAAATCCGCTTCGTTGCGGGCAATGCCTCCACCCGTGCCGCCGAGGGTGAATCCGGGGCGAATGATGAGAGGCCATTGATCGAACTCCTTAGCCACCTCTTGGGCTTCTTCCCAATCGTGAGCGATTTTGCTGCGAGGCATATCGAGGCCTATGCGCTCCATGGCGGCCTTAAACTCACCACGATCTTCCGCTTTACGAATGGATTCCGGGCGGGCACCAATCATTTCCACATGATACCGCGCTAGGACACCGGACACCTCAAGCTCCATGGCAAGATTGAGAGCCGTCTGCCCGCCAA
>JBDHQL010000026.1:0-11513 GCA_039807035.1 Chthoniobacterales bacterium | reverse complement strand
TCGTCCAAGACCACAATGATTTCCGCAGGGTACTTGCTTAATCGCGTAGGAAACATAGCCCTCCATGCAAATCACCGCGCCAAGGAAAATCAATCTCAACTTGCTTGCTTGCTGGACAAGCACGCCTCAGGCGTTAATATCGCGGCATGATATTTCTGCTCACCAAAACCGTTATTGCAACCTCGGTCGGCCTCATCATTGCCTTGGCCCTTTGAGAACATTCCGCTATCTGCGGGATCCCCTGTTTCTTAGTTCCTGTCTGCTCTACGCGATTAATCGTTGGGCACTCAAACCGCACGTCCCTCACGGTTTTTTAGCATGGTGGTTCAACGACCTCTTTCTCATCCCCTGTGCCGTTCCGATCTGTTTGTGGATTGAAAAAAAACTCGGTGCTCGCAAGCATGACAACCCACCAACTCTCGGCGAAGTCACCTTTTACCTGATATTTTGGTCCGTATTTTTTGAAGTTCTCACCCCTCATTTCATTGCCCGAGACACCGGAGACTGGCGCGACGCCGTCGCTTATACTCTCGGTGCCTTAGTTGCCTGGTTCTGGTGGAATCGCCCGCAAAAAAAGAGAGCGTGATCAAAATAAGGATGTCGTCGCTTTCGGTGCGGTTCTTCGAGAAATCGAGCGCGGGGTTCTCGAAAATAGCAATGAAATTACCGAGCTTTTCAACTTTTTGCGTTCCATCGCCGAGTTTATTCGAGTCATTGAAATCCGGAAAATCACTGCGAGCGAGACGGGAATTGGAATCAATAAGCGCCTAGATAATCTGAGTGTTGATGAGGTTGCCAATATCGCTGTTTCCTTTGAGTGCAACCATGTCCTGAAAACTCGCACTCTGTGGAATGACAACCAAAGGTGCAAACCCGTCAAAATCTTCATATTTATCAGAGATGCATTTAATGAAACGGAACCGCCGCCAACGCGGAAACGAAATCTGCGTCGAATCGAAGGCACGGGACTCCTTTGGGAATTGGTGCGCCGACTGCTCCCAGAACACATTCGACATTGACCACATTGCGGGTGCTGGTCCGAAGCATGGGCAGGAGGTCGCCATAAACGGCCACCGGATCATTTTGCATCACGCTTTGATAAAACGGAAGCGGTGCCCAATCGCCAGCTATGGTCACACGTACGGATTTTGCGTCCTGTCGGTGTGGAGAAAGAAGTTGTGATATTTCCATAAACCAATCCCTTTCAAAATTGAGATTTAACCCATGAAAAAATACTATCTGCAATTTGCAAGTAGCCAGATTCTGCAGGATGAACACCGTTGGATGGACGATTGATTAGCAAATCAGAATTGCGAGCATTCACAGAAGACTTAGCAACAGGGTAATTATTGACACAATCCAAATTGAGATATGCAGGAATAATAAAAATATTTTCCGATTCACGATTACCAAAAGCCTGCATTAAGCGTTCATCCCCCAGAAACTGGTTTTTGCGAAAATTCCAGCGAGTTTCCCCACATTTATAGTTTGCTCCAAAAGCATCCTGCGAGGCATTGGGTGGTGGCGGCGGAATGAGAGCCACTTTAATGCCAGGTGCCGCCGCATGGATGGCCGATACCAACTTCTCGGCATTGGCGACCATGGCGTCCACCACATGCTCTCGAGTTTCATCGGTTCCGCTCCATACATCATTGATTCCAAGCAAAATCGTCACATAATCAGGAATTTGGCTCCCTAATTTTTCTTGAAAATATCGGCTAAAATCTGGTGAAATCGCATCTCCAAAGACAAATGGACTGCCCTCGCGTTTCTCCGATTTATTGCTCAAAAAAGCCGCATACGTCCATCCGGGATAACCTTCGTGACGATTGTTCGCAGTACCTTTTGTTCCTAAAAGGGTTAATTGAGGATTACCAGGTTGCTCGCACAATTTGAGTAGCTCTCCCGTATAAATAGCGGGTGCCGTCAGACTGTCTCCTATGCAGAGCATTTTTAGGCTTTGTCTTTCTCCAGCATTAAGGCGGGGCACATGAACGACTGTAGCTGCCTGCGCAATTAAACGATCCTGGGTGTCCCGAACTTCAATTTTCAACGGCCAATCCCCACTATCTTCTTCTGTCGGCGTCCAAGTCCAACGCAACTCCTGATGAGTGCCCTTATCGCATATCACATCAAATAAATAAGCATTGGGGATTGCCTGAAGGATAATATTGTTGAAGAATATGTTCGCTTCTAATCCCGGAGCGGCATAGACCATCTTCGGTAATAAAATTTTCATCTTGGGCGACTCTGCGATGTTTTCCAACGGCTGTTCGTCACCAATTTTTCTGGAATTTACGCCTTCTGACCAAGCTGGCACGACAGAAAGCAGAAAAATCACGCAAAATGCAGCCCTTTCAATGAATCTATTGGTTAAACGATAAGTGTGTGGTTGCTTCATAGGAAAAGTATACGGTGAATTATTTAATCGCGCTAGGTGTTGCCGATTGCCTATATCGAAAAAAGGCATATCTTGGTTAAGGTTGAATCACCAATAGCGTGAATATCCATTCAGGGACGTTGTGATATGGATTTTGCAGTGCAGTATCCATAAACTCAACAAGAGTTTCCAATCTGCCTATGAGACCTGCATATCGCAGCTCGATAACCTCCCAGCCGAACTATGCCTGAGGGGTCAGCAACTGCCTGAGGGGTCAGCCCTACTTATTATGAAATAACACATGACGCCTGGGTGAAGCTCTTTGACTTTACCCTCGAATTTCTCACATGGAGAAGCGCGGCCTTGGGCGATAGCGGAGTGCTGACTTCGATTGATTTGACCTCTATCTTTCTCAAAATTACACTCCGCTCCTGCCTCTCTTATGAAATCTCATCAAATCGCTGCACAACTTTATACATGTCGCGACATTCTAAAAACGCCATCGGATATTTCAAAAACTCTCCATCGCCTCCGCGAGATTGGTTACACGGCAGTGCAGGTGAGTGGGATGGGACCGATTGGGGAAGAAGAGCTCGTTAAAATTCTCGAAGATGAAGGTCTCACTTGCTGCGCCACGCATGAGCCAAGTGCGCAAATTTTGGATGCTCCGCAGGCGGTTATCGAGCGGCTTAAAAAACTGAACTGCTCATTCACGGCCTATCCGCATCCCAAGGATGTAAATTTCGAAGACCTTGACGCTATCAACGCTTGGATTCAGCGCCTCGACGCCTCCGCCGTGGCATTGGCACAAGCCGGCCTCACTCTTTGCTACCACAATCATCACACCGAATTTCGCAAAGCTGGCGGAAAAACTATTCTCTCCCGCATCTACGACGGCGCACCTCACATTCAAGGTGAGCCGGACACCTATTGGGTTCAATACGGTGGCGGGGATAATGTGGCGTGGTGTGAGCGACTTCACGGACGACTGCCGCTTATTCATTTAAAAGATTACCGCATCACCGAAAAAAATGAGCCTACTTATTGCGAAATTGGCGCAGGAAATCTTGACTTTTCGAAAATTATTCCTGCTGCCGAAAAAGCGGGATGTCAGTGGTTCATTATCGAACAAGATGAATGTCCTGGTGACCCCGTGGATTCTCTCGCGCAATCGTTTCGTTATCTCGTAGAAAATCACTGCGACTAAGCGCAAGTCGGGGAGGAACCGACATCTATGAAACACCCTCCTCGCAAAAAGCCGCTGCACAAGGCACAACGACCTTGGCCCCCGTGGGCGTATGCGCTGGTGGTGGCTGTTCTATGCTTTCTCGTCTATCTGCCTTCGCTACGTTCGGGCTTTGTCTATGATGCCGAAGCGCAAATTTTAACCGATAGCTACATCCACGATTCCTCGCATTTATGGGATGTCCTCACCTTGCGTGTTATGAGCCGTGATGTGCTGGATTTTGATCGTCCGCTTCATCTCCTCTCGCTCATGGCGGATTCGTTGATGTGGGAAAAACACCCCGCAGGTTACCATCTTACCAGCAACTTACTGCACGCGCTCAATGCAGGGATGTTGTGCCTGCTAATCCTACTTTTGCTCAGGTCGGAAAATGTGTCCGCAAAAGTTTCGTCATCGGCCGTTCTTGCTTCGTTGCTATTTGCCATCCATCCGGTCAATGTCGAAGCGGTTGCCGAAGTGAGTTATCGCGAAGACTTATTGGCAACGGGATTTCTGCTTGTGTCATTTCTCGCGGCGATCGGATTTGCCCGTCATCGAGGTGGGAAGGCTGTTGTATGGGGAAGCGTGGTCAGCGGTAGTATTTTCCTTGCCTGCGCCTCAAAGGAAACCGGTGCCCTCGGGCCCATTTTATTGGGTCTCATTTGGCTTATGTTTTACCGTCATCAACCTTGGCAACGTTGGGCTCTTCTCGTGGGATCGTCTGTGGCGGTGGTTGCAGGGTTTTTTCTCGTGCGTACGATCATTGCTCCGCAAAACTCTGTTATTTTTACCACTTCCCCACTCTATTTAGGGGGTTCTTTTGCCCAGACACTCCTCATCCAACCACGCATTTGGGCTTTTCTTTTCCTCAACATCATTTGGCCCACATCGCTCTCTGCAGATTATGTTGCGCAAAATGTTCTTTGGATTTCTCTGCCTGCGGCACTCATCGTTCTCAGCATTTTCGTGGCCTTGCAAATTTGGCTTGCATGGAAAAGTCGTGTGGCGGCCTTCGGAATGGCGATTTTCTGGCTCGGACTCGCCCCTGTTTCCAATTTTGTCCCACTCTACCGTCCGCTTGCCGATCGCTTTCTCTACCTTCCCATGGTGGGCGTCGCCCTCATCGTCGCCAGCGTTCTTCTGCGCCTCACAACTTCTTCTCGTTGGAAAATTCCTGCCGTCACCTTCGTTGTTCTCGGCCTCATTGTTTGGGGTTCGCTCAACATCCAACGTCAGATGGTATTTTCCTCCCCCCTCGCGCTCTGGACGAACACGCTCGACCATTCGCCTTTTTCGCACACCGCAGCCAACAATTTAGGCTACGCTCAACTCCAAGCGAAAGCTTATGAATCGGCTTTGGTCAATTTTCAAAAGGCATGGGAATTAACGCAGGGAAAAAAGGCAGATGCGGCGGCAGGTGCAGCGATCGCGTATGAACAACTCGGGCATCCTGCTCAAGCCGAATCTGCCTTGCGCCAAGCCATCGCTCTCGATGCGCGGTATGCCCAACCTGAGATGTTGACGCAAGCGCTCATCATGCCACGCGAATTCGCCGACATCCTCGCCACAATCGTCGCTCGTCTCCCAAAAAATAATTAAAGCTCTCCAAAATTATTCTTGGCTCCGCAGCCACACCCTCCTAAATCAAATCTTGTTACCTAAAACCTAACCCACACATTTTATGAACTACTACATTGATGCTTGGAAAAATTACGTCAATTTTGAAGGCCGCACTCGCCGCAAAGCTTTCTGGATGTTCGTTCTGTTTAACTTTATCGTGACGGTCATCTTATCAGTCATTGATGGCTTGGTTTTTGGTCAAAATGCTTCTGTCCTAACAGGCCTCTACAACCTTGCAATTCTCCTCCCAAGCATCGCCATAGGTATTCGGCGACTTCACGACATTGGTAAAACAGGTTGGTGGCTTTTAATAAGTTTTATTCCCTGCATCGGCACTATTGTTCTTATCGTCTTTGCCTGCACCGATAGCCAACCCGGCGAAAATCTCTATGGCCCCAATCCTAAGGGTACCTAAAATTTAGAGACTCATTGGCGGGCTCGAATTATTTATTCCCAGCCAACCCGAAGCCGGCATGAACCGCTTGCGCGGCTTCGGCGATAGTGTCTTCATCGAGGATGACGGCAATTTTAATTTCAGAGGTGGAGATCATTTGAATATTAAATCCTCCTGCGGCCAACAAATCGAAAAGTTTGGCGGCAACGCCGGAATGTGAACGCATTCCGATGCCGACGACGCTGAGTTTGGCGACACCGGCTTTTTGAGTGATCCCACGGGCACCGATATTTTTTGCCACAACTTGTAAAGCCGCATCCGCTCGTTCTAATTCATCTTTGTTCGTGGTGAACGAAATATCCGTGCGTCCATCTACCGGTGCAGTCTGCACAATCACATCCACGACCACATTATCCGTGGCGAGGGCATTGAAAATTTTTGCGGCGACGCCGGGTTGATCGGGGACACCTGCGAGGGTGACCTTGGCCTGATTGCGTTCGATGCTGACGCCACGAATAACGACGTCTTCCATACCGGGGCTTTCTGTTTTCACGATAGTTCCTTGGTTGTGGTTAAAACTGCTACGCACCTCAAAGAGGACGTTAAATTTATTGGCAAATTCGACCGAGCGAGATTGCATGACCTTCGAGCCAGACGAAGCCATTTCGAGCATTTCTTCGTAGCAAATGGAATCCACTTTGCGCGCGTCAGGCACGACGCGTGGGTCGCAAGTATAGACACCATCTACGTCGGTGTAGATTTCGCATTTGTCGGCTTTGAGAGCCGCTGTGAGAGCAATGGCCGTAAGGTCCGAGCCGCCACGCCCCAACGTCGTAATTTCTCCGGCGGCGGTTTGACCTTGAAATCCGGCGACAATGACAATGGCACCACCATCGAGGTGTGCATGAATTTGCTTGGGCGTGATGTTAAAAATTTTCGCCTTAGTGTGAACGCCATCCGTCACGATACCTGCCTGCGCTCCGGTGAGAGAAACAGCTTTCGCTCCTAAGTTCTGGAGTGCCATGGCAAGCAACGCAATGGATGTTTGCTCTCCTGTCGCGAGAAGCATGTCCATTTCTCGTCCGGCAGGTTTTGCCGTCACATCCCGGGCGAGTTTAATAAGCGAATCGGTAACGCCCGACATCGCCGAAACGACCGTGACGACCTTATGTCCTGCGCTCTGCGTTTCAAGAACGCGTCGAGCCACATTCTTAATTCTCTCGGGGTTGCCCATCGAGGTTCCGCCATATTTTTGAACAATGAGTGCCATGACTTTTTTTAATTTACTCCAAGCACACGGGCGACCGATTGGATGTCAGCTGCTGCTTCAAGAGCTTTGAAACCATGAACCATCGGAGCTTCGGGATCTTTCAATCCATTACCAGTTACCGTCAAAACAATCTTCGCCCCCGAAGGCAAATTTCTTAAGGGAAGCGTCGCTTCTTCGCCTTGGGAAACGTATTTCATCAATCCTGCGACGGACGCAGCACTGGCCGGTTCGACAAAGATTCCTTCCTCCGTCGCAAGCCACCGCTGCGCTTGGAGAATTTCTTCATCGGTGACGACATCAATTCCGCCACCGGATTCCTTAATCGCCATTGTTGCACCCTCCCAACTTGCAGGGTTTCCGATACGAATAGCCGTGGCAATTGTTTCCGGCTTCTCCACAACATGCCCAAGAAAAATCGGCGCAGACCCTGCTGCCTGAAATCCCAACATCTTCGGAAGCGTTCTCGCCTTCCCTATTTCTCGGTATTCGCGATACCCCTTCCAATACGCCGTAATGTTTCCGGCGTTACCCACGGGAAGAATGTGAAGATCGGGTGCCTCGCCAAGCTCGTCAATGATTTCGAATGACGCCGTTTTTTGTCCTTCGATACGAAAGGGATTGATGGAGTTCACAATTTCAAAACGCCCGTCCGCTCCCAGCTCTCGCACAAGGCGCAACGCCTCATCAAAATTGCCCTCGATCGCCACAACTTTGGCACCATAAATAAAAGCCTGTAGCAATTTACCTGCCGCAATTTTCCCTGCGGGCAAAAGTACGGCACACGCGATATCGGCTCGTGCGGCATAGGCAGCAGCGGCGGCTGACGTGTTCCCTGTGGAGGCGCAAATAACGGCTTTGGCACCGCGTTCTACGGCCTTCGAAATGGCCATGGTCATGCCACGATCCTTAAAAGAACCCGTAGGATTAAGGCCTTCGTATTTCACGTAAACTTCCGCCTCTCGTCCCACAAGTGAGCTCAACTTGGGTGAATAAATCAGCGGCGTGGAGCCCTCATTAAGCGACACCACAGGCGTAGCATCGGAGACGGGCAAATACGAGCGGTAGCGGCTTATCACGCCGCGGTCATGACGATTGCTCACGCGCTTGCCTCCACCCGATAAAATGCCGGCTCACCACGCACGCAATCAAGTGAGCGAATTTTTTCCACAGCGGCAAGCATCTGTCCACGTGCCGCATCATGCACCATGAGGTTAAGCGAGGCCTCCTCACCTTCCTGCGATTCCGGCTGAATCACCGATGAAATTCCAATTCCTTCCTCGCCCAAAACCCCTGCGATCCGCGCAAGCACGCCCGGGCGATCCTCCACGCCTAAGCGCAAATAAAACGGACTCACCATCTCGGAAGCCGGACGCAATTTCCCGTAAAGTCCGTGCGGAACAAAACCGTAAAAGGGGCGTGGCGACTGGAGCGCATGGGCGGCATCGGCAAGATCGCCAATCACCGAACTCGCTGTGGGGTCTTGTCCCGCACCTCGTCCATAAAAAAGCGTGTCACCCACCACATCACCGCGCACAGCAATCGCATTAAAGACGCCATTGACCGATGCAAGAATGTTGCCATTCGGTACAAACGAAGGTTGCACACTCACCTCGACAGAGCCATCAGGACACGCATCAATACACGCCAGCAATTTTATCGTATAACCGAGCTGCGCCGCAAAACGACTATCGGCAGGCGTCACCTTTTCAATGCCCTCCACCAACACATCCTTGGACGGAACCCAAAAGCCATACGCCAGCGACGCAAGGATGATCGCCTTGTGGCCCGCATCCCAGCCATTCACATCGAGAGCGGGATTGGCTTCTGCGTAACCCGCCTCCTGCGCTTCGCGCAACGCCGTGGTAAAATCCAGCCCGCTCTCCGCCATACGCGTCAGGATGTAATTGCTCGTGCCATTCACAATCCCACGCACGCGTAAAAAATGATTTCCAACAAAAGCTTCGCGCACCGATTTGATGATGGGAATCCCACCGGCTACCGCCGCTTCGTAAAAAACGGGAACGCGTTTTTCTGCCGCAAGTCCAAAAATTTCCGCCCCGTGTTCTGCTAATAAAGCTTTGTTTGCTGTGACCACCATTTTCCCGCATTTGATGGCTTCAAGAATCATCTGGCGCGGCTGTTCGATTCCGCCCATCAGCTCGATCACCACATCCAAGGAAGAGTCCTCCAGCAAGTCACGCCAATCCGGCACGACGCGATCGAGCGGCAATGGCACAGGTCGAGGCCGAGATGTGTCACGCTCGGCGATTTTGCGCAGCACTAAGTCACAGCCGAGTCGCTCGCGCAAGAGCTCACGATTTTTTTCAAGATTGAGATAAACTCCGGCACCCACCGTGCCGAATCCTGCCAGTCCAATGCCAACTTCACGCATAATTGATAAACATTCAGTCTTGTCACGAAATTCCGACTTCACAAGGCAAAGAAGACAAAGGGTTGCCAAAAATTTGAAACCTGTTCACTTCACCGCATGGCGTCATCACTTTCTTGGGGAATTATTGGTACGGGTAATATTGCACGCACATTTGCACGAGAGCTTCCTCACTCGCAGACGGGAAAGCTCTATGCGGTCGCAAGTCGAGCGCAAGAATCTGCAGACCGATTTTCCGCAGATTTTCCAAACGTCAAAACTCACATCGGCTATGAGTCTTTACTCGCCGATCCGAAGGTGGACGCCGTTTATATTTCTACCCCACACCCACAACACGCCGAGTGGGCCATCGCGGCAGCAGAAGCGGGGAAACACATTCTTTGCGAAAAACCTCTCGGACTAAATGCGGCGGAAGCCATGGCCATCGTGGAAGCAGCGCGACGAAACGGCGTGTTCCTCATGGAAGCCTTCATGTACCGGTGTCATCCTCGCACCGCGCAAATCGCGGAACTAATTCAAGCGGGTGCTATTGGGCGCGTGAAATTGATCCGCGCCGCCTTTAGTTGCGCCGGACATTTTGATCCCAAGCACCGTTTGTTTTCCAATGCGCTGGGCGGCGGAGGAATTCTCGACATTGGATGTTACGCCACATCCATTGCGCGATTCGTGGCAGGTGCGGCTGTAGGGCGCCCTTTTGCGGACCCCGTGGAAGTGACGGGAACCGGCGTACTTTGCGAAACAGGAGTGGATGTGGTCGCGGCGGCTACTTTGAAATTTCCAGACGATATCTTAGCGCAAATCTCCTGCGCCGCCACGCTCCAGCAAGAATCGGATTTGATGGTTTATGGCGAAAAAGGGACATTGAAAGTTCCCACGTTTTGGAATCCGCCCGGATCAATTCTCTTGCATCACTACGAGGACAACCGCGAGGAAGTGATCGAAAGTTCAGCGACCCTCTACAAATATGCGTTGGAGGCCGATGCCGTCGCGCAGGCTCTCCCCGCGCAGGAAAGTCCTTTCGTGAGTTGGGATGACACCCTTAGCAATATGCGTGTCTTAGATCGCTGGCGCGAAGTTGTGGGTGTTCGCTACGATGCCGAAGAGGCATCTGCACCGGAGCAAAAGTTACCCGTTTCCCGCCGCCCACTCCGCCTCAATCGCTATGCAGAAATCCCGCAGAGTGCGTTGCCAGGATTAGACAAACCCATGGCACGCCTCATCCTCGGCGTGGACAATCAGCTCACGATGCCACACCTCGCCGTGATGGCCGATGATTACATGGAACGCGGCGGCAATGCTTTTGACACGGCATATATTTACGGCGGCGGTATTCAGGAACGCTTGCTTGGAACGTGGATTCGCCATCGAGGCGTTCGCGATCAAGTCGTGGTGACAGTCAAAGGTGCCCACACTCCGTTTTGTACGCCGGAACATTTGCGCGAACAATTTGAGCAAAGTCTGGAACGCCTCGATACAGATTACGCCGATATTTATATGATTCATCGTGACAACACGGATATACCGGCGGGAGAATTTGTGGACGTATTGGATGAGATGCGAAGTGCCGGAAAAATTCGCCTCTATGGCGGCTCGAATTGGACGATCGAGCGACTTAACGAAGCCAATCGCTACGCGGCAAAACACGGACGCGAGCCCTTTCGTGTCGTGAGCAATAATTTCAGTCTCGCCCGCATGATCAATCCGATCTGGGATGGCGGCATCAGCTCCAAGGGCTCCGCATGGCGTACGTGGTTTTTACAAAATCAGGCCGTCCTATTAGCATGGTCGAGTCAGGCTCGCGGATATTTTGCACCCGACCGACTATCCGGCACGGTGAGTGATGCGGAGTTGCTACGCTGCTGGGATAGTGAGGACAACCGCGAGCGACGCGAGCGAGCGCATAAATTGGCACAAAAGAAGGGCATCAGCCCCTTAAATATCGCCTTGGCTTTTGTGCTGAATCAGCCCTTCCCCACATTTGCATTAATCGGCCCACGAACCATCAACGAAACCCGCACCGCACTCGCCGGTGGAAATTTGCACCTTTCTCCCGAAGAACTTGCATGGCTTGATCTCGAGAGCGGGACATAGAAATTTTATACGGGTACCGCGCCCGCCTCGGGTGCCGTTTCCCGCGCCCTCGCGGGAAACCTCGGGAACTCAACGAAGTTCAGTCCGCGAGGGCGCGGACTGATACAGCCGAGGCGGCTGTGGTACCCGTTACACGTATCCGAA